>SLLL01000006.1 GCA_007134085.1 Balneolaceae bacterium | reverse complement strand
TATCAAAAATAAAATACCCCAGATTGCTCCGGCTATATGGGCGGCATGATTTACCTTTCCTTTACCCCGTTTCCCTTCAAAAATACTATACGCCAAAAAAGCTAACCCAAAGAACCACGCCGGAATAGGTATTGGCAAAAGGACTAAGATCAGCTTTTCTGTGGGAAAGATGAATATATAACTGAACAACACACTTTCTACTGCTCCTGAGGCACCAATCGTTGCATAATCGGGGTTATCTCTGTGTGAGATGAAAGATGGGATGGAAGAAAAAATCAACCCGCTGAAGTAGAGCGCTGTGAAGTAAAAAACACCCAGAACCTGTTCCATTACCACCCCAAAAAAGAAGAGTACAAACATATTTACAAGCAAATGCGTGATATTTGCATGTAAAAATCCGGAAGTGATTATTTCGTACCAGCTCTGCTTGCGCAGCGTGCGGTAGGGCCTTAACATGCCTTTTTCGAGCATTTTCGGGCTCACATAAAGTGCAGCGAGCGACACCACTACATTTATTAATATTAGGGTAACAGTTACAGTCATAATGGATATTTAGCCAAGAAACACTTTCTAAAAATAGAAGTTCATTTCAAATTGTAATTACAAACTTTGTAAATTAACAACACTAAAATAGATCTCTCCCAACACCTCGAATGGTACTAAAATTTAAATCGATATACGCATCACTCTTTATTTTAAGTTCGATGCTTTTCCTCTCTTCTTGTGGTATTGTTAGCAGAACTGCCGCAGATGAATCTTTTCGCTTTATCAGCCATGGCACCGCAAGCTGGTATGGCCCCGATTTTCACGAAAAACTGACTGCAAATGGCGAAACTTACAATATGAATGCCCTTACGGCAGCACACCGAACATTACCATTCAACACTGTGGTTCGCGTTGAAAATACGGATAACGGGAAAGCGGTGGTTGTGAGGATTAACGACCGCGGCCCTTATGTTGGAGGCCGCGTTATAGACCTTTCCAAAAAAGCAGCTGAAGAGATTGACATGATTGGCCCTGGCACTGCTCCGGTTCGCCTCTATTTGGTTCAAGAGGGTGACCGCCCTCTCAATGCGCAGAATATTAGCAGCCGAGAAACATTTACAGTTCAAATAGCCTCGTTCGAAAACCGGCGTGATGCCGATGCGAGATCAAGCCAGGTTAACGGATCGAGAGTGGAGAGAGTAAATATTGGCGGGCAGATTGTTTACAGAGTTTATTATGGCACATACCAAACTGTAGAGGAGGCAAGAAGAGCCAGAGCCCAGCTGGCTGAGAGAGGTGTTAACGGATTTGTGAAACAGGCCGAGAATTAAAATTCTCTCTTTTTCAGGATTTATTTTCAATCTATTTTAGTTATTTAGCTCAATAACTAAACATAAATTTATTTGATGAAAAAGAGAATTATTGTAATTGGCAGCGGCTTTGGAGGCCTTGCAACAGCATCAAGATTACTTTCACAAGGGCATGATGTTACCATATTCGAAAAAAGAGATAAACCGGGTGGCCGCGCCTATGTTTACGATGTGAACGGCTTCAAATTTGATGGCGGCCCCACGGTAATAACTGCACCATTTATGTTTGATGATATTTACGAAGCTGCAGGTAAAAAACGAGAAGACTACATTACATTTGTTCCCTGTAATCCATTCTATCGGATTTTTGATCACAACGGCAAAAGCTTTGATTACAATAACGATCATGAATTTACTCTGGGAGAGATCAAGAAAAGAAACCCCACTGATGCAGAAGGCTATGAAAAATTTCTTGGCACCACCAAAGCCATATTCGACAAAGGCTTTATCGAACTTGCGGATAAACCCTTCCTGAAGTTCACCGATATGCTTAAGGTGGCTCCTGACCTCATCAAGCTGCAATCCTACAAATCAGTGTACAAATATGTTTCGCAATATATAGAGGATGATTTTCTGCGTCGCTGCTTCTCATTCCATCCCCTGCTTGTTGGAGGCAACCCTTTTGATACAACCTCCATCTATGCGATGATTCACTATCTGGAGCGTGAATGGGGGGTACATTATGCTATGGGTGGTACCGGAGCGATCGTTAAGGCACTGGTAGATTTAATTGAAGATCAGGGCGGTTCCATTCATCTTAATGCTGAGATTGATGAAATTCTGGTGGAAAATGGCGAAGCAAAAGGAATCCGCCTGAAAGATGGAGAGATTCACAATGCAGATGTGGTAGTTTCGAATGCTGATGTGGCTTTTACCTACAAAAACATGATTAACAAGAAGCATCGCAAGAAATATACCGATCGTAAAATTGAGCGCACTAAGTACAGCATGTCGCTTTTTGTGATCTATTTCGGCACTAAAAAACGATACCTCGACTCAGGGCTAGCCCATCATAACATCATTCTTGGTGAGCGCTATAAAGGGCTTCTGAGTGATATTTTCCATGACAAGAAGCTGGCTGATGATTTTTCACTCTACCTCCATATGCCAACAATAACCGACCCATCCATGGCTCCGGAAGGGCATGAAGCTTTTTACGTGCTTTCCCCGGTTCCACATCTCGATAGCGGTACAGACTGGAACGAAATGGCTCCAAAATACCGGGATGCCATCATGCAATTTTTGGAGGACAACTACCTTCCCGGTTTACAGGAAAATCTTGTAGCAGAGCACTATATTGATCCGTTGCACTTTCAGGATACGCTGAACAGTTTTAAAGGGTCTGCGTTTTCGGTTGAGCCGATTCTCACACAATCAGCTTGGTTCCGTCCGCACAATAGAAGCGAGGATGTGGATAATCTCTATTTTGTAGGGGCTGGTACTCATCCAGGTGCAGGATTGCCCGGAGTTCTTTCATCCGCAATTATTGCTGAAAACTTGATTTGTGAAAACGGCCAATAGAATTTTTTAGCCATCCGGTAATATCCGCAAGATTTGGATTTCAAGTCATTCGAATAGATTCGATATTGCATACATGCAATCTGTTGAAATGGAATCGCGATATCACTATGAAACCGTGGCTAAAGCCATAGCCTTTTTCAGGGAAAATTATCGCTCCCAACCCTCACTTAATGATGTAGCCAGGCATGTAAATTTGAGCCCTTTTCATTTTCACAGGCTGTTTAGCGAGTGGGCCGGTACCACACCGAAAAAGTTTCTGCAATACGTAACTATTGAGCATGCAAAACGAGTGCTCTCAGTTAATCAAACTTACCGGTTAGCTGACGCTGCTGCAGATAGCGGGCTCTCTGGAACAAGCCGCCTTCACGATCTTTTTATTTCGATTGAAGGAATGACTCCCGCAGAATACCGGGATGGTGGAATTGGGCTCACAATCACATACAGTTTATCTGAGAGCCCCTTTGGCAATCTGTTGATCGCATCAACCAAAAAAGGAATTTGCCATCTCGTTTTTTTTGATAACTATCAAAAAAGCCTGTTGGATTTAAAAGATAGATTTCCAAAAGCCAATTTTGCTGAAGGAAATGATGAAAATCAAAGAAAAGCCCTCTCGATTTTTGGAAGCCATAGCAAGGATTTAACCAACATTAAGCTTCACCTCAGAGGTACTCATTTCCAATTAAAAGTGTGGCAAGCTTTACTTTCAGTTCCTGTTGGCAGTTTGGTAACCTATAGTGAAATTGCTCAGCACATCGGCAAGCCAAAAAGCCAAAGAGCTACCGGTACGGCGATTGGCAGGAATCCCGTATCGTATTTAATACCCTGCCACCGCGTTATAAAAGCCACCGGTGAAATTGGTGGCTACATGTGGGGATCTGATCGAAAAGCAGCAATAATTGGCTGGGAAGCCTCTAAAAATAGAACTACTTGAGGCTCTCCTGAAGTTTATCCCAATCGGATAGAAAATTCTTTAAGCCAATATCAGTTAACGGGTGTTTGAGAAGCTGTTCGATAACCTTAAGCGGCATGGTTGCTACATCTGCTCCCATCCGGGCTGATTCCAGAAAATGCATAGGGTGCCTGATGCTCGCAGCAAGAATCTCGGTATCCATACCATAGTTATCATAAATAAGCCTAATATCGGCAATCAACTGCATACCGTCCGTAGAAATATCATCGAGACGGCCAATAAAGGGTGATATATAGGTGGCACCAGCCTTCGCTGCAATAAGAGCCTGAGAAGCCGAGAAACAGAGTGTGCAGTTGGTCTTAATGCCTTCATCAGAGAAAGTTTTTATGGCTTTGATTCCATCTTTGATCAAAGGTACCTTAACTACCACATTATCAGCGATAGAGGCGATTCTTCTTCCCTCTTCTACAATTTCGTTGTATGTAGTAGAGATAACCTCGGCTGATACATCTCCATCAACAATTTCACAAATTTTTGCGATGTGGCCTTCAAAGTCCCTAACTCCAACTTTAAAACAAAGGCTGGGGTTGGTCGTTACCCCGTCAAGTACTCCAAGATCGTTAGCTTCACTTATTTCATTAAGATCGGCTGTATCAATAAAAAATTTCATGCGTAATAATTGTTTTGATTAGTTATGCATTTGAATATAAAGAATTGTGAGGCAGAAGTAAGCGATGTTTATTTTTATTCTTCCCTGCAATTTTTATACTTTTAAATTAAAAGATAAACCTTTAACAGATTACCACATGAGCAAAACAAGCAAAGGATTTATAATTGGTTTTATTTCCGGAGCGGCAGTTGGTACGGCAGCCGCACTACTATATGCGCCCGACTCCGGCTCTAACACAAGAGGAAAACTATCCTACAGAGTGAGCGCCTATGGAGATGAAATAAATCATCTCATTAAAAAGCTGAAGGCAGAAAAAGAAAAATTTACATCTGATGCTAAACAAAAAAGCGATGACGTTGTAACAGATGCCAAAAAGAGAGCCGATGACCTAATTAAAGAGGCTGAAGCTCTTCTTGATAACATCGAAAAAACAAAGCCTAAATAGCTTACATTTTTCAATAGTTTAGGTGCCAAAAAAAAAGCCCTGATTTTCATCAGGGCTTTCTTTTTATTCGTTCTCTTCTTCCGATGGGTTGTCGGCGCCAAGTGTTTCAAACACTTTCTGGATGTCTTCATCAGTTTCATCCAGATCGGCTTTCGATCCAACAATAAGTTCATCGTACTTGAGTAAGCCTGTACCGGCAGGTACTTTATGGCCCACAATTACATTCTCTTTCAATCCTCTCAGGAGATCCTTCTTGGCTTCAATAGATGCCTGTGTAAGAACCTTGGTTGTTTCCTGAAATGATGCGGCTGACAACCAGCTTTCAGTTGAAAGTGAAGCACGTGTAATACCCAAAAGAATTGGTTTAGAGATGGCTGGTTCTGCTTCTCGAGTCTGAAGCTCATCTTTGCCTTCTTTAATCAATTCATTGTTGTGCTCACGCACCTGGCGTCTGTCGAGAATTGTACCTCGTTTAAGTTCACTGCCTCCCGGATCGGTTACAACAAATTTACCGATGAGCTCATCATTCACATTGTTAAGCTCAAATCGGTCTACCTTATCACCTTCAAGGAACATGGTATCACCGGGATCGGTAACTTCAACCTTCTGCATCATGGTACGAACAATCACTTCAATGTGCTTATCGTTAATCTTCACACCTTGCAGGCGGTAAACTTCCTGGATTTCATTCACCAGATAAGACTGTACCGCAAATGGTCCGAGAATATTCAGGATTTCCTGTGCCGGTATGGTTCCATCGGATAATGCCTGTCCAGCCTTCACGAAATCGTTCTCCTGTACAAGAATGTGCTTCGAAAGTGAAATCAGGTATCTCTTCTCGTCTGTACCGTCTTTACTCTCTACAATAACTTCCTGAGAACCACGCTTACGGCCGCCCATTTTCACGATACCATCAATCTCAGACACTGTTGCAGGGTCACTTGGTGAACGTGCCTCAAAAAGCTCCGTTACACGCGGAAGGCCCGCCGTAATATCTTTAGACTTGGATGCAGCTCTTGGTATTTTCGCAAGAACCTGTCCAGCTTGTACCCGTTCACCGTCTTCAACGACTATGTGAGTTTCCACAGGAAGCGTATTTTCACGGATTCGGTCATCAGTTCCTTTAATTACAAGAGTAGGAACGAGTGAACGGTCACGTGAATCGATAATTACTTTCTCGCGGTGGCCTGTCTGTGCATCTGTATCAGCGGTGTAGGTAATTTCTTCGATGATATCTTTGTACTCAATAGTACCATCAAGTTCACTGAATATGAGTGCGTTGTATGGATCCCACTTACATAGCGGCATTCCCTTCGGCACTTTATCACCTTCTTCTACGAGCATTTCAGAACCGTAAGGCACGTTGTAAGAGTTCAATACTTTGCCATCTTCACCTACAATTTTCATCTCACCTGCACGGCTGAGAACCACATTGTGGATCTCTTCGCCATCATCGTATTCCACAACACGGATGTTTTCAAACTCAATTTTACCATCGAATTTGGCTTTGTGTTGTGAATCTGACTCAAGACGAGAAGCAGTACCACCAACGTGGAATGTTCGCAGGGTAAGCTGTGTACCAGGCTCACCAATAGACTGCGCTGCAATAACGCCTACAGCCTCACCAACTTCTACAATTGAATTACGCGCCATATCACGGCCGTAGCACTTGGCACATACACCTCTTTCTGTCTCACAAGTAAGTACAGAACGGATTTCAACTTCTTCAATGGAAGTTTCAGCAATTTTCTTGGCGATCTTCTCGCTGATAAGCTGGTTAGCGTCACAGATGTGATCATCAGTAATCGGATCCTTGATCTCGTGCATAGACACGCGGCCGATAATTCTGTTCTCAAGACTTTCGATGATATCTTCATTGTCTTTAAGAGCAGCCATCTTAATACCGCGTAGTGTACCACAATCATTCTCGTTGATAATAATATCTTGCGATACATCAACAAGGCGGCGTGTCAGATAACCGGCATCAGCAGTTTTAAGCGCAGTATCGGCAAGGCCTTTACGCGCACCGTGTGTAGAGATAAAGTACTCAAGTACTGTCAATCCTTCACGGAAACTGGATAGAATCGGGTTTTCAATAACCTCATTTCCCTGTTGTACGGAGCTCTTCTGTGGCTTAGCCATAAGGCCACGCATACCACCGAGCTGGCGAATCTGCTCTTTAGAACCACGAGCTCCGGAGTCGGCCATCATGTATATAGAGTTAAATCCGTCCTTATCATTTGCAAGGCTTTGGAAAAGTGTTTCGGAAACTCGGTTTGTTGTGCTCGTCCACTTATCAATTACCTGATTGTAACGTTCATTATCGGTAATGAAACCCATCTCATACCTATCCTGAATTTCAGCAACTTCATTGATAGCTTTATCAATGAGTTCCTGTTTAGAATCGGGGATGATGATGTCTTCAAGGCTGAAAGAGAGGCCACCAATAGTAGCACGTTCAAAACCAATTCGCTTCATGTTGTCAAGAAACTCAGCGGTTTTTGAAGTACCAACCTGGCTATGAATTTCGCTGATTAAAATACGTAACTCTTTTTTGCCAAGAGTTTTGTTTACGAACTCAATCTCATCAGGCACTATATTATTGAATAATACCCGGCCTGTGGTTGTTTTAATAATTTCGTGTGAAGTTTCACCTTCTTCATTGGTAACCGGAATACGTACATTGATCTTCGCATGCACGTGAAGTTTACCTTGGTCATAAGCAACCAAAACTTCATCGGTGTCTGCAAATGTTTTGCCTTCACCAAGCTTGCCATTACCCATTTTTGTGAGGTAATAAATACCCAAAACCATATCCTGTGATGGAACTGCAATAGGGCCACCACTTGCTGGGCTTAGAATGTTGTGCGAACCAAGCATCAATATAGATGCTTCAATTACGGCATCGTGGCTCAGGGGAAGGTGAACGGCCATCTGGTCACCGTCAAAGTCAGCATTGAACGCTGTACATGAAAGCGGATGCAGACGAATCGCTTTTTCTTCAATAAGTACCGGCTGATACGCCTGAATGCCCAATCTGTGAAGCGTTGGTGCACGGTTCAGCATCACCGGGTGTCCGTCAATAACATTCTCAAGTACTTCCCAAACTACCTGATCTCGGCGATCAACAACCTTTTTCGCACTTTTAACCGTTTTGACGTATCCCCTCTCAATTAAACGGCGGATTACAAACGGCTTGTAGAGCTCAATAGCCATCTCTTTTGGAAGGCCACATTCGTGCATTTTCAGTTCAGGGCCTACAACAATTACAGAACGGCCTGAATAGTCAACACGCTTACCAAGCAGGTTTTGGCGGAAACGGCCACTCTTGCCTTTCAGCATATCACTGAGAGATTTCAGCGGCCGGTTATTATTCCGAACTGCATTCGATTTTCTTGAATTATCGTAAAGAGAATCAACGGCTTCCTGAAGCATTCGTTTCTCATTTCTGAGAATCACGTCAGGTGCTTTGATATCAATCAACCGCTTCAGGCGATTATTACGGATAATAACTCTTCTGTAAAGGTCATTAAGATCTGAAGTAGCAAAGCGGCCACCTTCAAGAGGCACGAGCGGACGCAATTCAGGCGGTATAACCGGAATTACACCCTGCACCATCCAGTCCGGATGGTTCTCTGTATGCTTGTTAGCTGCTCTGAAAGACTCAATTACCTGCAGCCTCTTAAGTTTTTTCTTCTTACGCATTTGAGAGGTTTCATTTTTAACCTCATCACGCAGTGTATATGCAAGTCCGTCAAGATCCATATTTGTAAGAAGTGCCTGAATTGCCTCAGCACCATCTTTTACAATGAATTTATCCTCATCATCATCATCCATTTCATAATGATCTTCCGGAAGCTGATCCAGAATATCGAATTTTTCTTCTTCAGAAATGAGGTCACCACGCTTGTAGCCAAGGTCTCTTGCGAGGCCGGGATTGATCACTACGAAAGTTTCGTAGTATACAATTCGCTCAAGGTTTTTTGATGAGTAACCAAGCAGATAAGCAATTTTGCTTGGAAGTGACTTGAAGTACCAGATATGAACAATAGGCACAGTTAAAGTGATGTGCCCCATTCGCTCTCTTCGAACGGCTTTTCTGGTAACTTCTACACCGCAGCGGTCACAAATAATACCTTTGTAACGGATACGCTTATATTTTCCACAGTGGCATTCATAATCTTTTACCGGGCCGAATATCTTTTCGCAGAAAAGGCCATCCATTTCCGGTTTGAATGTTCTGTAATTGATTGTTTCCGGTGTAAGAACTTCTCCGTGAGACCGGGACAAGATTGTCTCGGCTGATGCCAGCGAGATGCCGATATTAGAAAAGTCTTTTGTAACGGTTAATGTGTTTGTTGACGGCAAAGAAGGCCTCCGTTTTTTTTTTATTTATTTAACAGAACAAACGTTAGTCAATATGAATCTCGAGGCCGAGACCCATTAATTCACGTAATAGTACTTTGAACGATTCCGGTATATCTCCTTCAGGCAGGTTTTCACCTTTAACAATGGCTTCATAAACCTTTGATCGTCCTTTTACATCGTCGCTCTTAACTGTGAGCATTTCTTTTAGAATGTTGGCTGCACCATAAGCATATAGTGCCCATACTTCCATCTCACCAAGCCGCTGGCCACCGAATTGTGCCTTACCACCAAGTGGCTGCTGCGTTATGAGTGAGTATGGTCCGATAGATCTGGAGTGCATCTTATCTTCAACAAGATGGTTCAGTTTAAGCATATACATGATACCAACTGTTGTTTTCTGATCCATTCTCTGGCCAGTGCGTCCATCATAGAGGTATACTCTACCATCTTCAGGGAGGCCGGCTTTTCTGAGCTCTTCCTGAACCTGATCGTAAGAAGCACCATCGAAAATTGGCGATGCATATTTCACACCAAGCTTCTTACCAGCCCAGCCAAGAATTGTCTCATAAATTTGGCCAAGGTTCATACGGGAAGGCACACCAAGCGGGTTAAGTACAATATCCACAGGGGTACCATCCGCAAGGAACGGCATATCTTCTGCGGGCACTACTTTTGCAATAACACCTTTGTTACCGTGGCGGCCGGCCATCTTATCACCAACCTGCATTTTACGCTTCTTGGCAACATAAACTTTTGCCTTCTGGATAATTCCCGGTGGCAGCTCATCTCCTACTTGGATCTGATATTTACGCCTCTTGGCCTCAGTATCAATTTCACGGCGAAGATCTCTGTAGTTTTTAAACAACAGGCGAACATGCTTCACGAGGTTTTCGTCGGTTGCCCAGTCAATATTCTCATTGATATTTACAGGATCGAGCTCCTCAAATACTGATTTCTTGTACTTTTCACCTTTAGGGATAAGTTCAACTGCAGCATAGTTGTATACACCGGGTGAGGTTTTATCCCGAAGAAGGCTGTACATCTTATCAGCCCACTTGGAGTTCAGATCAGCAAGTTTCTGTGCGTAACGCTCATTCTCTTGCTCAACAAGTTTCTTCTCCTCTTTTCGAGAGATTTGCTCATCTCTTTTACGGCTGAAAAGCTTCGTGTTGATTACAACACCGGAAACACCTGGAGGTGTTTTGAGTGATGCATCTTTTACATCTCCGGCTTTATCACCAAAAATAGCTCTCAAAAGCTTCTCTTCGGGGGTAGGATCCGTTTCACCTTTTGGTGTGATCTTACCAACAAGAATATCACCGTGGTTAACTTTTGCACCTATGCGGACAATACCTCTTTCATCGAGATTTCTTGTGGCTTCTTCACTTACGTTTGGAATTTCTCGTGTAAGTTCTTCTTCGCCGCGCTTTGTATCTCGCACTTGCTGCTCGAACTCGGTAATGTGGATTGATGTGTAAACATCATCCTGCACAATTCTTTCACTGATTACAATCGCATCCTCAAAGTTATAGCCTCTCCAAGGCATAAATGCAACCAACAAGTTACGGCCAAGAGCAAGTTCTCCTTTTTCGGTAGCACAGCCATCAGCAATAGGGTATCCCTTTTTCACTTTATCGCCAACCGATACTACTGGACGTTGATTTACTGTTGTATCCTGGTTACTTCGCTCAAATTTCTGAAGTTTGTAACTCTTCACTCCTCCGTCGAAGAAACAGTTTTCCTCTAATTCTGTGCGGTTGTATTTAATACGTACTTCATTACCACTTACATAAACAACTTCACCTTCTCCTTCAGCTGTAATAATTGCACGGGAATCTTTAGCAGCACGCTGTTCAAGGCCCGTACCTACAATTGGAGATTCAGGCCGCAACAAAGGTACTGCCTGCCGTTGCATGTTAGATCCCATCAGTGCACGGTTGGCATCATCATGCTCAATAAATGGAATCAGCGCTGCTGCAAGAGATGTAATCTGGTTTGCAGAAACATCCATGTATTCAATCTCTTCCGGTTTTGCTAAACCTACGTTACTGTCTCTAAAACGTGAGAAGATTGATTCATTAACAAATGTACCATCTTCGTTAAGCGGGGCATTTGCCTGTGCAATAACCGTTTCATCTTCCTGTTCGGCAGCAAGATATTCAACATTGTTGGTTACATTACCCTCTTTTACTTTTCGGTAAGGAGTTTCAATAAAGCCAAAGTCATTGATTTTTGCATGCACACAGAGTGATGTAATCAAACCAATATTCGGGCCTTCGGGTGTTTCAATCGGGCATAGGCGGCCGTAATGAGTATAATGAACATCACGCACCTCAAACCCTGCTCTTTCTCTGGTTAATCCACCAGGGCCCAGAGCTGACATTCTTCTCTTGTGGGTAAGTTCAGCTACAGGATTGGTTTGATCCATAAACTGTGAAAGCTGATTTGTACCAAAGAAGCTGTTAATTACACTTGAGATAGTTCGTGCATTAACGAGATCTTGAGGTGTAAGCTGCTCAGCATCACGTGAGTTCATTCTTTCACGGATTGTACGTGCCATACGGGCAAGGCCTATAGCAAACTGCTGGCCGAGCTGCTCGCCTACAGTTCGTACACGCCGGTTACTTAGGTGATCAATATCATCAACCTGGCTTTTTAGTTCCTTGAGGCGAATTACCTCTTTGATGATAGATACAACATCTTCTTTAGTGAGGTACTGGATTTCAGGATCTACATCTACTTTGAGGCGTTTGTTGAGCCTATATCGGCCAACTTCGCCAAGGTCATATTTTTTATCGCTGAAAAACAATCGCTCAAGAACCTGACGGGCTGTCTCAGGGTCAGGCATCTCACCGGTTCTGATCTGCTGATACACTTCTGAAAGAGCAGAAACTTCATCATTTGAAGGATCTTTTCTGAGTGTATTCATAATAACTGAACGGTCAGACTCTTCAGTACCCATCTTTTGAACAAGCACTTTCTTTAGATCAGCCTCTTTCAGAATACCAAAATCATCTTCAGTAAGCACATGATCTCTTTCAAGTAGAACCTTAGTGTTGGTAGCTTCGGTAACTTCACCTGTTTCATCATTAACAACTTCTTCAGTAACATCAACTGTGATGTTGGTTGCCAATCGTTTACCAACCAGCTTATCGTTGTATGTTTTCTTTCCACCGAAGGAAATTTCTTCTGAAAGGCCAAAAAGAGCAAGTATTTCATCATCAGAAGAGTAACCAAGAGCCCTGAGGAGTGTTGTTGCCGTAATCTTTTTCTTTCGGTCGATGTATGCCCAAAGTACGTCACGAATATCGTTTGTGAATTCTATCCATGAACCTTTGAAAGGTATAACTCTTGCAGAATAGAGTTGTGTGCCGTTAGGGTGAATAGACTGGCCAAAAAATACGCCCGGAGACCTGTGTAACTGACTTACAATTACCCGCTCAGCACCATTAATTATAAACGTACCTCGTTCTGTCATCCAGGGCAGGTCGCCAAGAAATACTTCCTGCTCAATTGTTTCAGCTGCTTCATCCCCATCAGTAGATGAAAGACGTAAGCGGGCTTTAAGCGGCACTGCGTAGGTTAATCCACGCTCCTGGCATTCGCTAATATTATATTTGGGTGTATCTACAGTGTAGTAGATAAATTCAAGAATATGAGTTTCCCGGGTATCTTGAATAGGGAAATTTTCATAAAATATTCTTTGTAAACCCTGATTGGCGCGATCATCCGGTGCAACATCAAGCTGTGCAAACGTATTGAATGATTCGAGCTGTATATCTAAAAAATCGGGGTAGTCTATTACATTTTTAATTCTGCCGAAAGATAGGCGGTCGGTAAACGGGATTTTCTCCATAATAGTACTCAAAAGGATGTTCTCCTTTAATTTAAAAATCAATGAGTTACGTATACTGTTTTGGTACAAGCCGTATACAAATTCTCACTTGTAGTTTAGACGCCAAAAGCCAACACCATATAATGATGTTGGCTGAGGCAAATTAGCTTAGAGCCAGCTTATTTTAATTCTACTTCAGCGCCGGCTTCTTCGAGTTTATTTTTCAACTCTTCTGCTTCTGCTTTTGAAACACCTTCTTTAACTGTGTTTGGTGCACCATCAACAAGCTCTTTGGCTTCTTTAAGGCCAAGGCCTGTAACACCGCGTACTTCTTTAATTACTGCGATCTTCTTAGCACCTGCAGATTTGAGTACAACATCAAACTCAGTCTTTTCTTCTGCTTCTTCACCACCACCGGCAGCTGGGCCGGCTACAGCAACTGCAGCAGCAGCTGGTTTGATACCATATTCTTCTTCGAGAACTTTTGCAAGTTCGTTAGCTTCCTTAATTGTAAGGTTTACAAGTTGTTCAGCGAGTTCTTTAACGTCAGCCATTTGTTTTATTCTCCGTTCGTCGGTTTAATTTAAAATTTTTATAAAGTGTTGTTTAATCTTCGTTTTTTTCAGCAATTGTTTGTACTGCTGCAGCTATATTGCTGCCTTGTGCTTGTAAGCCACCAACTACATTTGTTATTGGTGCCATAAGCAAACCAATTATGTCTCCAATCACTTCATTCTTAGACTTCATTGAAGCGAGGATTTCTAATTGATCTTCTTTGTAGAAGTCACCATCAATAAGAGCAGCCTTAAATTGTGGTTTTTTATGCTCTTTAATGTAGTCTTTCAGTACTTTAGCTGGTGCAGCAAGCTCTTCATTCACAAAAGCAAAACCATTTTGGTCTTCCAGATGTGGATAGAGATCTTCATATCCGCCAATTGTGTCCATTGCTCTTTTTACAAGTGTATTTTTGTACACTTTAAAGAGCACATTACCTTCCCTGAATTTTCCGCGCAGTTTACCCATATCTGAAACAGACATGCCTGTATACTGTGTAATATAAACTGCATTCGAGTTATTCAGCTGCTCGGTAATTTCTTCTACAACTGCCTTTTTTTCTGATAATGTCGGCATTGTTCTAACCTATTAAATTCTAAATTGAAGTAATTGATGATCGGCTAATAGGAATACTCGGGCCCATAGTAGTACTTAAATAAGCACTTTTAATGTAGACGCCCTTAGCTGATGCCGGCCTCATTTTGATGATTGTTTGCAGAAACGAGATTAAATTTTCACGCAGCTGGTTAGCATCAAAACTTGCTTTTCCAATTGAAAGATGTAAAATACCGGTTTTATCTACCCTGAAGTCGATTTTACCGGACTTGAATTCCTTCACAGCAGCAGCAACATCCATTGTTACTGTACCACTTTTTGGATTTGGCATGAGTCCTCTGGGGCCTAACTGTCGTCCAAGCCTTCCAATTTTTCCCATTACATCCGGCGTGGCGATGATAATATCAACATCTGCCCAGCCGGCTTCAATTTCGGAAATGTAGTCATCCAGGCCCACGTGGTCTGCTCCGGCCTCTTTCGCTTCCGCTTGCTTTGCTTCATTTACCAAAGCGAGTATACGTACCGATTTACCGGTTCCGTTGGGAAGAGAAACAGTACCGCGCACCATCTGATCAGCATGACGTGGATCTACACCAAGCCGCAGATCTAAATCTACAGACTCATCAAATGCAGCTGTACTTGTTTTTTTAACAAGATCACACGCTTCTTCGATGGTATATTCCATGTCGCGATCGATTAACTCAGCGACCTGTTGATATTTCTTACCTCTGTTTGCCATTTCTTAAATCCTCTTATTTATCTCGGATTACTCGCAAACCCATACTTCTGGCTGTACCTGCAATCATTTCTGCTGCACGTTCAACATCGAAAGCGTTGAGATCTTCCATCTTCTGCTCTGCTATCTCTTTGCACTGAGTCCATGTAACCCTTCCCACTTTTGCGCGGTTAGGTTCGCCTGAACCAGATTTAATTTTAGCGGCTTGTTTCAGGAGAACGGCTGCCGGTGGTGTCTTTGTTTTAAAACTGAAAGACTTATCGGCAAACACCGTGATCTCAACAGGGATAATTGTGCCTGCCTTGTCCTGGGTTTGTGCATTAAATGCTTTACAAAACTCCATAATGTTGATGCCGGCCTGGCCTAAAGCTGGACCCACCGGAGGAGCAGGGTTTGCCTGTCCACCAACGATTTGAAGTTTTAGCACTTTTTCTATTTTTTTTGCCATATAGAATCAATTAGCGATTCATGCTTCTGTTTGCTGCGTAATAGCTCACGTTGTTAAAGTTCTTATGTAGCTGATTCAACCTGATTCAGGTCAACCTCAACAGGGGTTTTTCTACCAAAAATACTTACAAGCACCCTTAATTTTAACTTGTCTGGGAGTACTTCTTGTACGGTACCGTCAAATTCTTTGAACGGCCCGTCAATAACTTTTATAAGATCACCCTCTCGGAATGGTATGTCTATCACACCACCCTTTTCAACTAACTCTTGATTATCGAGTACACGGCCAAGAATTCTGTTTACTTCACTTTCTTTGAGTGGCGTTGGTATAATATCATTTCTACCGGCTTTCAAAAAACCTAAGCAAGATGGAGCAGATTGCATCAGGTTGTTCACTTCTTCGTCGTATCTGGTATTTACAAGAATGTAACCGGGGAAAAAATTCTTCTCTTTGGTTTTTTTCTTTCCAGACCTGATCTCAACAACAGTTTCGGTGGGTATAAGTATCTCTTTAATTTTGTGCTCTAAACCCAGTTCTTCAATTTCTCTGGTGAGAAATTCTTTCACTTTTCTTTCATGGCTGGTAAAGCATCTTACTACGTACCAGCCGAAACCGTTTTCGTCAGCTCCCTTGGGTGAACTCATCTGTAAATTGCCTCCAGTATCGTACTGTACACCTGATCTACTCCAAAAATGAATACAGAAACTATGATGGTAAACACCACTACTATTATGGTGTTATCAATCAGCTCCTGTTGAGTTGGCCATGAAACTTTTGCCATCTCTTTCCGGACGTCTTCAATAAATTTTTTGATCTTGTTCATAAATACGTTCTTCTTACTTAGAAGCACGGGTGGAGAGACTCGAACTCCCGACACCTGGTTTTGGAGACCAGTGCTCTACCAACTGAGCTACACCCGTATATACAATGCAAGATCAGAGCATGTTGCCCTGATCTCACATCAATTTTTTTATTCGTTGCGGCAGATTAATCTAAGATTTTACTTACCACACCGGCGCCTACTGTACGCCCGCCTTCACGAATCGCAAACCGAAGGCCCGGCTCCATGGCTACAGGCTGTATCAGCGATACGCTCATCTTCACATTA
>SLLL01000174.1 GCA_007134085.1 Balneolaceae bacterium | reverse complement strand
CATTTTAGTAGGTATTGCGATAGATCAGGGATATCTGGAAGGAGTGGATCAAGCAATAGAAGAATTTTTTCCGGAATACTTTTCATCAAATCCCGATTCGGTGAAAGCATCAGGTTCATCGGCCGGTTAAATTTGCCGTGCATTCCCCAGGTTACCATAGTTCGGTTCTCGGAAATGAATTCTGTTGTAAAAAAAGAGTAGGATGTTGATTCAAACGGTTCCAAAAACCGAAGTTCTGTATCAATTCGGCGGCCCTCCTCAATGGCAATAATCTCCTGCTCACCTGTGCCCACATCGTTATTTCCCTGCCACGCCGATACAAACCCAACTGCGCCGTCTGTGCCCCTGTATTCTCTCCTCATATCCGGATCAAGCGAACCCCAAACACTGTAATTATATTGATTTTGAAGGCTTCTGACGTAATCAAATACAACATCAACAGGCTGATCAATTTCTATATTTCGCTCAATGGCAAATTCATTCTCTGTCAGAAGTGATGCCAATAGCAGAACCACTAAAAGCACAATGATACCCGTACCAAAATAGGTTATGAATTTCTTCATTGAAGCTGATTGAGATTGGGATGAGAAGGAATATGCATGATTTTCCCCGCAATTCAAACAGAAGTGAAAATCGAGAATTTGTGTTGATTGAACGCAATCAAATCATTCAACTCACCAAACAAAGAAACTTTTGGAAATTGAATGCTATACAGTATTTGTTTCGTAAGTTGCAGCAAAAATTTAACCGACCAGTTTTTATTATGTTAATTACCCGATATCCACCAACTGAAAACAACTCTTTGCGGGCCTGGAGTGCTGCTGATGAATATCTGTTAAAAGAAGTGCAGCAGAACTCTCTTGATAAAAAAGCTGTAGCCATTTTTAATGACAGATTCGGATACCTGGGGTGCCATCTTCATAAATGTAATCCATGGCACGTATCCGATTTTAAAAGTCAGCAGATTTCTCTTGAGCTGAATTTGAAGAGAAATGGTGTAAATGTGGAATCAGGTAAATTTATTAATCCATTAGATAGCCTTCCTGAACTCATCGATATAGCCATTCTTTCAATTCCAAAATCACTTGATCTCTATCGGTTTTATCTTAATCAGATATCACGGTCAATGGCTGAAAACGGTATTGCTCTATGCGGATTTATGACCCGCCACTTCACACCTCAGCTTCTGTCTATTGCCGAAGAGTATTTCCATGATGTATCACAAAGCCTTGCATGGAAAAAGGCGAGAGTGCTGACTTTAAAAGAAAAAAAGGAGTCACCTGCATATGATGCAGTTGAAGAAATACCGTTCACTTTTTCCGATGGCGGGAATGAAAGTCTGAAACAATATCCGGGGGTATTTTCATCAGGAAATGTTGACTATGCCACACAGTTTTTACTGGGAAATCTGACAATTCAACCTGATGAAAATTGCATTTTAGACCTGGCATCGGGTAATGGCGTAATAGCACGGGCTGTTCAGTTACAAAAACCTGATACTGAAATTCATCTCCTGGATGATTCATATCTCGCAATTGCTTCTTCAAAACTAAACCTTTCTACAGGTAATGTGCATTTTCACTGGGGCGATTCACTTGATGAGATTGATGATACCGAGTTTGATATTGTTGTGTCAAATCCGCCATTTCATTTTGAACACGAAGTAAATACAGAGATCTCAACAGCGCTTTTTCGGGAAGTGGCCGGAAGGTTAAAACCTGGTGGCCGTTTTGTGTGTGTTGCGAATAAACATCTTGGTTATCTGCCCACCCTGAAGAAGTTTTTTACTCGGGCGTCTATCATCAAAGAAAACAGAAAGTTTGTAATTTATGAGTGTAAGAAAGGAGGGAAATAGAAAAATGATTTGCAAGTGAGAGGCTTCCGAATTCTATCTAGGCCTAATCAAAAGCAATATTGGTGAAATGTGGCATCCACGTTATGGATAATTACAGACTTCGGAAGCCTAAAATTTGCGGTAAATCACATCCGGTAAAAAATCACATGAGCAAGGCTACAAAATAATCCAGTCAACAAATATGAAAATCCAGATGAGGGGCAGGTAAACGAAAGAGGCGAACATGAGTGCTTTGGCAGTAAGTTTATTCCGCGAAATCGCAAATCGAATGCCGTAGTATGTAAACGCGATGGTGGTTAATAGAGCGCCACCAAGGTAGAGCCAGCTAACCAGCTCCATCACATATAGTTTATACACAGTTGGGAAAAGAATTAGAAGTGGAATGATTACCCAAAGTGAAGCTTTAATGCCGTACGTATCATTAGCGGGAAGCATTTTGAAACCGGCGTGTTCGTAGTCATCCTTACAAACCCAGGCGATGGAAATGACATGAGGTATCTGCCAGCAGTAGATAACGCCGAAAAGTATCCACATTCCATGTTCAAACACAGTTCCTGTTGCTGCAGCCCAGCCACCAACAACAGGCAGTGCACCGGGAATAGCGCCAACAAACACATTTAGAGCCGAGATTCGCTTTAGTGGCGTGTATGCAAAAAGGTAAATAACAGTGGTGGCAAGCGAAACTAATCCGGCTACGGGATTCACCATTATCAGCAGGTAAATCAACCCGAGGAAAATAAGTGTTAAAGAGAAAATGGAGCTTTGATATGGCTCAATTCTGTAGGCGGGCAACGGGCGTTTGCTCGTTCGCCGCATCAACCCGTCAAGATTTCTCTCCAGAAACATGTTGTGTGCAGCAGTACCGGCAGCAATCAGATAGGTGCCAACAATGGCGTGCGCCATCAAGGCAAAATTCACCCCGCCTGCAGAGCCCATCAAAAAGCCTATCAGCATACTTGCCAGCACGGTGAACGTTATTCCCGGTTTAGTAAGTTCATAGTAATCACTCACCACACCCAGAATATCTTTCCAACTTAATTTTCCGGTAACCGTTTTATTCATGGAATAGTCAAAATTAAAACTGCGCTAAAGTAATCATTTTGTGATTGATATGTTACCTTAATATCAAATTCAAATATGAAGAGTAGCTTTGTAATGATCGACAAGAAAATAAATATCTGTATCAATTATTAAATCTGAATGAAATTAAATCTCTACCAAAAAACGGCTATAACTACAGTTATTGCCACCATTTTTTTGATTTTTGTTGGCGGCCTTGTGCGTGCATCCGGTGCAGGGCTGGGCTGCCCCGACTGGCCGCAATGTTTTGGAATGTGGATCCCTCCAACTAATGTTGCCGACCTTCCCCCTCAGTACGATGCTTCACTGTTTAACCCGCTGCACACCTGGCTCGAATATGTAAATCGTCTCGTTGGTGTTCTGATAGGGTTTTTGATTACTCTCACGTTTCTGTTTTCATTTAAGTATAGAAAAACAGACAAAGTTGTAACCATTACATCCGGTTTTGCTTTTGTACTGGTGCTTTTTCAGGGATGGCTTGGCGGCCAGGTTGTTCGTTCAGGCCTTAGCGCCGGTATCATCACCATTCATATGGTTGTTGCGATGATTATACTCGCTGTTCTGTTATACGCCACTTTTCGCGCAATGAGCGATCGTCTTGAGGTTAGAATTTCTGATAAATCACGAAAAACTTTTCTTTGGATCTCAGGTATCGTACTCTTTTTGACGATGCTGCAGCTTGTATTGGGGACTCAGGTTCGCGAAGCTGTAGATGTAGCAAAAAATGTAATGGAGATGCCCAGGGAGACATGGATTGACTCAGTAGGGTTCCTGTACGACGTTCACCGAAGTTTCTCATGGCTACTGGTTATTTTTGGTATTGCACTGGTCTATTATAACCGAAAACTGAATGCTCCATCACGGCTGGTAAATCTTGGCTGGGTGATTGCACTCTTGATTATTCTGCAAATATTTATTGGTGTGGGTATGGAGTGGTTCGGCATGCCAGGTGTGCTGCAGGTATTGCATCTTGTGAGCGTGGCGATTCTGATCTGTGCTCAGTTGCTTTATATGCTCATAACAGGATTTTCACAGCGCCCGGTAATGAGTTGAGCTTTCAGAGCTTTTCCTGAAGTTTAACAAGGAAAGCCCGGATTTCTTTGAGGTCTTTTTTTGTCTCAAAGGAGAGGCCTGGAGATTCAGATTCATCCGGGCCTGCTTCTGCCTGCTGTTTCTCAAGAAACTTTTTGGCACCGGCTGTACTGTATTTTTTGTCTTGTATAAGCTCTTTCAGCTTAAGTGCAAATGTAATATCCTGTTCGCGATAAATACGGTTGCCGGCTTTATTTTTTCGCGGGGATAGCTCCTTAAAAATGGTTTCCCAATAGCGTAATACATGCGGCTCTACAGTTGTAAGCTCACTAACTTCCCCTATTGAATAATACAATTTCTTCATAGTCTCGAAATCTTTTATTTTCTTGTGTAGAAATGTACAAAAGTTGTTCACGTAAATAAATTGAACTTGCAAGCATTAGCCGTAAAAAAAACAGTAAAGCCAAAAGTACCCGCCCAATCGCAGGCTGATATCAGTTTGGTTATTCCGCTGTTAAACGAAGAGCACTCCTTACGTGAACTCACTGAGCGAATTATAGAGGCTCTTTCCGGTAAAAGTTTCGAAATTATTTTTGTTGATGATGGTTCTGAAGATTCCTCTTGGCATGTAATTCAAAGCCTGAGTGAAGAGTACAATTTTGTTAAAGGAATTCGATTTAGAAGAAACCACGGCAAGAGTGATGCATTACAGGCAGGTTTTGATGAAGCAGCCGGAAAGTACATTGTAACCCTTGATGCCGATTTACAAGACGACCCTTTCGAAATACCAGAGCTCATAGAAATGCTTCGCGACGGTGCCGATCTGGTTAGCGGTTGGAAAAAAGTTCGTCACGATCCCATTTCAAAAACAGTGCCTTCGCGGTTTTTTAATGCTGTAACCCGATTTACAACAGGCATAAAACTGCACGATTTTAATTGTGGTTTAAAAGCCTATCGCCGGGAGGTGATTGAAAGTATCTATCTCTACGGGGAGATGCATCGTTATGTGCCGCTGCTGGCAAAATGGAATGGGTTTGATAAAATTGATGAAAAAGTAGTGAAGCACCACCCGAGAAAACACGGCAAAACCAAGTTTGGCATCTCCCGCTTTTTGAATGGCTTCCTCGATCTGGTCACTCTTCTTTTTGTAAATCGTTATATGCAACAGCCAATGCACTTTTTTGGCACTATCGGGATTGTGATTTTGCTGATTGGAGGTGCCATAAGCAGTTATCTTGCCTATTTAAAACTTTTTTTAGGTGAACCGCTTGCAAACAGGCCCCTCCTTTTTCTCGGGATATTATTGATTGTTGTGGGTGTACAGTTCTTTTCTGTGGGATTTTTAGGAGAGATGGTAAACAGAGGGCAGGTGAAATATCATAAACCCGGAATAGCCGAGAAAATTGGGTTATGAGCAAAATCGCGTATGATCCTGTAAAAGATAAATTTGCACGGATTGTAAAAAACTCAAGAAAATTAAGAAGGCTGTTTTACTTTCTTCTCGATCTGTTCTTTCTGCGAAGCTGGCATGTGCGCCGTATTATTAAAGAGAAAGGGGAAAGCTTCGAACAGAAGGGGAGTTGGAAACTGCTTGATGCCGGTTCCGGCTTTGCCCAGTACGATAGATTTTTGCTCAAAACGTTTCAACATGTTGTGATTGATTCTGTTGATGTAAAAACGGATTACCTGGAAGACAATCAAAACTATTTTCGGGATGAGATTAACCAGAAAAGAATCTCATTTTACGAAGCCGACCTTCTCAATTTCTCGCAAAAAGAAATGTTCGATTTTGTGATATGTATTGATGTTTTAGAGCATATTGAAGAGGACACGTTAGTTATTAAAAATTTAAGCCAATGCCTTAAACCGGATGGGATTTTCCTGATGCATTCACCTTCTCACTACTCCGAAGAAGATGCTGATGAAGATGATACGTTTGTTGGTGAGCATGCAAGAACCGGTTATTCAAAAGCCGATATCGAAAAGAAACTGATGGAAGCTGATTTATTGCCAATCAAAACTCATTATACCTATGGAAAGTGGGGGAGAAGGGGATGGATTTTATCTGTTAAATGGCCAATGATTGCATTCACAAAAATAGGCCTCTTTGCGGTAATACCATTGATGTTTTATTACCCTGTGGTAATGCCTTTTTGTCTTATAATGAATTATGCTGACCTCTTTACAAAAAACAGAAAAGGTAATGGTATTTATGCGGTAGCAAGAAAAATCTGAGTAGAAGAGCAGTTAGTTTCCTCTGATTATAAAAAATAAAAAAAGCCTTTCTCTTCAGGTACTTTCAGCAGATAACCAGCAACACGGGTCGGTGCTCTGTACATCTTACAGGATAATGAGAACCGTAGTTTCCACTATCCGGGCTGCAAGCGTTTTCCCAATGAAAAAGGCTCCCGGATTTTCTTCGCATCCAATCAGATTTCGCCAGCTTATCTGACTACCCGGGCTTTCACACCCGCGAACTATCTTCCTGAACTTGAAGACTCCTGAACTAACTGTCATCTTGAGATGATCAATTAATCTATAGGTAATTTAACAGGTTTCAAGTGCCGTGCAATATGTGCGAAAAATGTTTTTTACAGAACCATTTTAGGTAAACAATAAAACCAACTGTAGCTCATGCAGATAAATGAAATATCTGTCTTGAAAAAAAATTCAAAATATTTTTTTGTTTAGGTTATGGCCGTAGCGGCCGGGCATGAACCTCAGTATAGTGGAAGTTTTCCGGTGAGCGCAGTATGTGAATAACCGATTGTGCAAGCTCCTCAGGTTCAAGTTTATTTTTCTTAGAATCAGAAAAACCGGTATTCACTGATCCGGGGGAATAGCAGGTTACCTTAACGTTATAATCCCTCAGTTCTTGGTGCATAGCTTCAGAAATACCATTCACTGCGTATTTAGTGCCGCAGTAAGCAGTCATGCCGGCAATACCGTTTGAGCCCGCACCTGATGAGATGTTAATAATGTGGCCGGATCTTTGTTGTTTCATCAATGGTACAGCGAGCCGTGAAGCATAAAAAACACCGTGTACATTCAGGTCAAATAAATTTCTCCAAACTTCAGGGCCAGTTTCTTCAATCAATGCCTTATGCCCAATGCCTGCATTATTTATCAGGAAGTCTATTTTGCCATTGAGTTTTTTAACCGTTTCTCCAAAACTGCTATCCACGGATTTCTGATTAGTAAGGTCAGTTTTAAAGTGAAAAAGCTTTGGGTGAGTGAAATTTTCAGGTTCAGTGCGGCTCCAGCCTGCTACCGATACCCCAAGGTTTAGCAGTGCCTTAGTTATGGCAAAACCAATCCCACGGCTTGCCCCTGTTACAATTGCTGTTTTCGAATTCATCAAATTATCTTCTATATTGAACATATACCTATTCTTAATGATTGGAGTAAGATAATCTCTTTAATTGAACTGCGGGTGAAGTGCGATAATCATTAGCCGGATAATAGATCAAAGCTAAATTTTGGAGCAAAAAAAATCCCGATCTCAAATAAGAAACCGGGATTAATAGTTGTACCGCGTACGGGATTCGAACCCGTGTTACCGCCGTGAAAGGGCGGCGTCCTAAACCCCTAGACGAACGCGGCATTAATGAAAAGAAAATGGGAGCCCGAGGGGATTTTGCCGTGGCATCCCTTTGGGGGAACCCACCGTCCTCCGGTCCAATTGTAGTACTGAGTTACAGTAAATAATTGAATCACTAAGTCAATAAAAAAATGGGAGCCCGAGGGGATTTGAACCCCCGACCTCCAGGGCCACAACCTGGCACTCTAACCAACTGAGCTACGAGCTCCATTTTATGTACCGCGTACGGGATTCGAACCCGTGTTACCGCCGTGAAAGGGCGGCGTCCTAAACCCCTAGACGAACGCGGCAAAATACAATTTCACATTTTCAATGAGGCGACAAGCGGATTCGAACCGCTGTACGAGGTTTTGCAGACCTCTGCCTAACCACTCGGCCATGTCGCCATTTTTAGTACGCCCGTCAGGGCTTGAACCGCGAAGCACTGCTTCGCAAGATCAACGCCTTAGATTAGCGTTTGAACGAAAAATCAATAAGTGAACGATATTAGGATAAAACTGCTATCCTTTGTTCTTGTACGCCCGTCAGGACTTGAACCGCGAAGCACTGCTTCGCAAGATCAACGCCTTAGATTAGCGTTTGAACGAAAAATTAATAAGTGAACGATATTTGGATAAAACTGCTATCCTATGTTCTTGTACGCCCGTCAGGACTTGAACCTGAAACCTACTGCTTAGAAGGCAGTTGCTCTATCCAGTTGAGCTACGGGCGCTCTATTCAATTCGTAACGGAAAATTATTTAAAACCTGTTGTGAACTTTTCCGATACCCGTAATTTGTTCAACGAAAAGGTGAGAAAATAATTTTTTTGTCGGGGAGACAGGATTTGAACCTGCGACCCTTCGCTCCCAAAGCGAATGCGCTACCGGGCTGCGCCACTCCCCGAATCATGAAATAAATAATCAGTATTTCAAAACATTTTAACGAATGAATTTAACAGTATTTCATGTCGTCAAAAGAATTACAAGATAAAGGTTTTAGAATCTGTATGCAATTTACACAGCTTAAAAAATATCTGATTCATAAAGATTGTTCATTTAACAGTTCAGTTAAAAAACCCAACCCATACGCTGTAAATTGAATATATGCTGCTGCAACAGCTGTAAAAGCAACAGATAGATTTTTTTCTTTTCTAAAGGCTTCAAAAAAAAGAAGAGATGAATACAATAAATAACCTGTTAGCAATACCAGCCCGGTGGGAAGTGATATTAGTACAGCCGGAATAATCAGCAGATAGCCAATAAAAAAAAGAACTGGGAAAAAGTGTACAAGTTTTAACTCATCAGGGAAAAAACGTGTAATATTGATTCTGGCTCTGCCAAAAAAATGAAGTTGATTATAAAACTGTTTCAGGTTGGTTCGTCTCTTATGATAAACATAAGCGTTTTCAATTAATACCGTTTTGAAGCCGGAGCGATTTATTCTGATGCTGAACTCAATGTCCTCGCCCATTCGGGTAATTTTGTAGCCGCCTGTTTCTTCATAAACTTTTCGGCTGATCCCCATATTGAAGCTTCTCGGATGAAAAGTGCCGGCCATTTTTTTGCGGCCTCTTGTACCACCAGTAGTAAAAAGCGAAGTCATGCTGAAGTTAATGGCTTTTTGGATGCGGCTAAAAGAAGGCAGTGCCCTGTCTGGCCCACCCCAGCAATCAGCTTTTGTAGCCTTTAATTCACTGGTAACATGCTCAAAGTAGTGTGGCGGTATGATGCAGTCAGAATCAAAAACTACCAGATAATCTCCGGTTGCTTTTTCAAATCCATAATTTCTTGAAAACCCTTGCCCGCTGTTTTCTTTGTAGTAATACCGCACATTTAAAACGCCTGAATATGATTGCACAACTTTTTTACAACTAATTTCGGAACCATCTTCAATAATCAGCACTTCAAAATCTTTGTATGTCTGCTTGGTAAGGCTATCAAGCAGCTCGGCTATCTCGTCCGGCCTGTTATAAACCGGTATAATAATTGAGTAGTGCATTTGTGCAATTCATTTCAAAATTCTCGTTCTTTACAAACAAACACCAAAATAAGAATCCAATATCATCTGATGAAGTATATCTCATTATTTCTTCTTTTTCCGTTGCTGGCTTTTACGGCAAGCGCTCAATCAATCACTGTTACGCAAAATCCGGATCATTCCGGCTTCAACACAACAACATTTCCCTCAAAGAATGGAACTGTATCTGTTTTAAACGGCAGTATTCAATTTGCCGGAGAACAGTTTTTTGATCCTGCCTCATGGGCAATATCAAATCAGAGAAGTAAACTCTCATTTTTAATGCGACGTGAGGCACTTCTACTGAACAGTTTTGATGATAATGGTGTAAAACTCATAGAAAAAGAGCTCGAGTTTTTTGATCCGTCAGACAATACACTGAAGGTGTATCAGTTTGATGATGGCCGTGCAGTGGTTCGTGATAATGTGGCAAGCTTTACTTTTTTTGATGCGAAAGGGGAGCAGGTTTATGTTATTTCTAATACTTCACAAAGCGTAGATGGTGAGAGGGAATCGCAGCTATCATCCGATAAGGCCGGCCGTACAATTGTACTCTATAATCCGGTAATTGCTTACGGCTCCGATACAGGCTCACGCGCCCGAATGGTTTTTGGAGAAAATCACCTTGAAACACTATTTAGCTCAACAGAACGGGAA
The DNA here is from genome assembly GCA_007134085.1 of Balneolaceae bacterium. Taxonomy (GTDB): domain Bacteria; phylum Bacteroidota; class Rhodothermia; order Balneolales; family Balneolaceae; genus Rhodohalobacter. The sequence continues at coordinate 6,291 of SLLL01000174.1, read as the reverse complement.
ATAAAGTCTCTGAATGTAAGCGATGATGGCGCTTACGTGTCTATGATTGTGACGACAGGCTCAACGGATGAAATATTGGTTTTTGACCGTTTTGGCAACCAGATTTTTAGCCTGATACCCGATGATCAGGTTCGAGGGGTTACCTTAACCAGAAATGCTACACACCTCACAACATTTGCAGGCAACAGGATGCAGGTTTATGAGATTCTTTCAGGTGATAGGATTGGCAGTGCTTCTTCACAGGCAACCATTGTTTATGCTGAATATTTACCTGAAGACGACGTGATTTTGGGCTTAGGCGGTTCTTTGAGCAACACAGGTATAATTGCCAGCCCAACAGTAACAGCTGTTCACATTGGCAGAAGGCAAATAGCACGTGAGCAGGTTGACCTTCCACTTGCACAGTTGCATAAAGGATCAATTTCTTTTACGAGAAATTCTTCCGGGCGTTATACTGTGAATGGCATGAACCGTGAGATTGAGATAAAAGTAGGTTTCTGATAGAAAAAAAGCGCGCAAGTATGAACCTGCGCGCTTTTAGTTTATTTGTAGAATTGGTTATCTAAGCATTAGCTTCCTGCTCAGACTCAGAATGTGAATTATCACTGCTTGCTTCATCTGAATTTTCAGGCTCAGTCCAGTCGAACTCAAGCCCATCACGTGAACGATTCATCTTAATTTTGATGGTCGATTTTTCGCTATGTTCAGAGCTTAGAATCTCTTCTGCGAGAGGGTCTTCAACATATTTTTGGATAGCCCTTCTGAGTGGCCGTGCTCCAAATTTAGGATCAAATCCTTTTTCAGTGATGAAGTCTTTCGCACCTTTAGTCATTTCAAGCTCATAACCCAATGCCCGAATCCGTGCAAAGAGTTCATCGGAAAGAATGTCAATAATCTGGTATATATCTTTCTTCTCAAGCGGCTTGAAGGTTAACACATCATCAATACGGTTTAAAAACTCCGGATTGAACACTTTTTTCAGCGCATCCTGTATAGTAGATTTCATCTGAGCGTAATCAAACTCTCCATCAGTTGCCGAAAAGCCAATTCCTTTACCCATATTTCGAATATCACGTGCACCAATGTTTGATGTCATGATAATAATGGTATTTCTGAAATCAACTTTTCTGCCGAGGCTGTCTGTCAGAATTCCATCATCGAGAACCTGGAGTAGGATGTTAAACACATCAGGATGAGCTTTCTCGATTTCATCAAGGAGAACAACGCTGTATGGCTTACGGCGAACTTTTTCGGTTAGAATACCGCCTTCTTCATAGCCTACATAGCCCGGAGGTGCACCAACTAACCGGGATACACTAAATTTCTCCATGTACTCACTCATATCAATTCTGATGAGGGCTTCTTCCTTATCAAAGAGGTATTTTGCGAGTACTTTGGCCATTTCGGTTTTGCCAACACCAGTTGGCCCTAAAAAGATAAATGAACCGATTGGCCGTGATGGGTCTTTGAGGCCGGCACGGGTTCTCTGGATGGCTTTTGTCAGTTTAATGATGGCTTCTTCTTGCCCAACAACCTTCTTGCCGAGTGCTTCTTTCATCTTGAGAAGCTTTTGTCCCTCTTTCTGGCTGATTTTGTTAACGGGCACGCCGCTCATCATCGCCACAACGGTAGCAACATCTTCATCTGTAACATCAAACACAATGTGTTCTGATTCTTTCTCCCACTCTTTTTGTGCGGTGTCGAGTTCTTCAATCAGCCGTTTTTCAGTATCTCTGAGGCGCGCAGCTTCTTCAAAACGCTGCTTCTTCACCATTGCATTTTTCTCGTTGCTTGTTTTTTCAATTTCAGCTTCGAGAGTAAGGATGTGCTCAGGTACTGTTATGTTTGATAGATGGACTCTTGCACCTACCTCATCAAGCGCATCGATCGCTTTATCGGGGAGGAAGTGATCAGTTACGTATCTGTCGGTAAGTTTAACACACGCATCCAGTGCCTCAGGCGTGTACCGCACGCTGTGGTGCTTTTCATACTTACCTTTAATTTGGTTCAGAATCTCAAGCGTTTCATCGATGGAGGTAGGTTCAACCATAATTTTTTGAAAGCGGCGCTCAAGGGCGCCATCTTTTTCAATGAACTGCCTGTATTCATTCAATGTAGTGGCACCAATTGCTTGAATTTCGCCACGAGCCAATGCCGGTTTCAGCATGTTTGATGCATCCAGTGATCCGCTTGCACCGCCGGCACCCACAATTGTGTGTAGTTCGTCAATGAACAGAATCACATTATCTGTTTTTTCAAGCTCGCTCATAACCGCTTTCATGCGCTCTTCAAACTGGCCGCGATACTTTGTTCCTGCAACAAGTGCAGCAAGGTCGAGAGCTATAACGCGCTTATCATAGAGAACCCTGGATACTTTACGTTCTATGATTCGTGAGGCAAGGCCTTCAGCGATGGCAGTTTTACCAACACCCGGTTCACCGATAAGCACCGGATTATTTTTCTTTCTTCTGCTTAATACCTGAGCAACCCGCTCAATCTCTTTTTCCCTGCCAATGATTGGGTCGAGTTTGCCATCTTCTGCAAGTTGAGTGAGATCCCGGCCAAAATTATCGAGAACCGGGGTTTTAGATTTTTCCATTTTCTTCTCGCGTGAGCTACCTGATGATTGTGAGCCTTTTGGTGATGTTGGGGTTGGCCCCGAAGTTGCTGTTCGCGTATCCATCTGATCTGCATCTCTTGAATTACCCGAAATAATCATATCGAGCTCTTCACGAACTGCATCGTATGATACGTTGAACTGTTGTAGAATTTGTGCTGCAATATTCTCTTCATCTCTAAGCAATGAAAGCAGAAGATGCTCTGTACCTATAGTGTCGCTTTTGTAAAGCTTTGCCTCCAGGTAGGTTATGCGCAAAACTTTTTCTGCTTGTTTGGTGAGAGGGATATTGCCAACTGTAACCGTACCACCGGTGCCGCGCACAGTGTCTTCAATGGTTTTTTTTAGTTTAAACAGATCGCACTGTAAATTCTTTAAAATGCGAATGGCCACGCCATCGCCAAGGCGTACAATGCCTAAGATTAAGTGTTCTGTGCCGATGTAATCGTGCCCAAGCCTGAGTGCTTCTTCCCGGCTGAACTGAATGACATCACGAACTTTACTTGAAAAATTACCCTCCATATGGGTCCTGAATTCTTTATGATTTTTTCGTTTCTATGCGTAACGAGTGTGCTGATTTTTTAGTTCATACTTCCCCGAAAGTAGTATGGTGAAAAGGTAAATGCAAACGTTTTAACGTTTTTGAAACAAATAGAAAGGGTTGATTTCTTTCTCTTAAAAAAGAGGGGAGCCGGTCATCTCATCGGGAGCGTCGAGCTCCAGCATTTTGAGCAGGGTAGGGGCAACGTCTGCCAGGATGCCATCCTTTAGTGCTATATTCGGTGCAGCGCCTATGAGCACTGCCGGAACAGGAACAGCTGTATGCGCGGTATGTGGGCTTCCATCAGTTTCCATCATGCAATCTGAGTTTCCGTGATCGGAAATAATTAAAACCTTAAAATCATTTTCTTGCGCAGCTTCAACTACTCTTTTTAATTGCTCATCAACGCACTCGATCGCTTTAATTGCTGCATCAATGCTGCCGGTGTGCCCTACCATATCTGGGTTTGCAAAATTTAGTATTACGAGGCTGTAATCTTTAGGCAGATTTTCAACTACAACATCTGCCGCTTCTTTTGCACTCATTTCCGGCTTAAGGTCGTAAGTAGGTACCTTTGGGCTTGGAACCATAACCCGGTCTTCTCCTTTGTTGGGGATTTCTTCCCCTCCGTTAAAGAAGTACGTTACGTGTGGGTACTTTTCAGTTTCCGCTACGCGAAGTTGTTTCAGGCCTTGCTTACTTACATACTCACCCAGAGTATTTGTCATTCTAACCGGTGGGAAAGCTACTTTTACAAAAGAATTAAACGTATCGTCGTAGGCAGTGAATGTTACGTAATGGAGGTTTAAATCTTCCATTTCGAAAGGAATTGTACCCGCTTTAAAAAATGCTTTTGTAATTTGTCGGGCGCGGTCGCCTCTTATATTGTAGAATACAACAACATCATCCGCTTCGATCCGGCTACCCTCAACACCCGAAATGATGTGCGGTTCGAGAAATTCATCTGTTGTTCCGGCGCTGTAGCTTTCGGTGAATACATCTTCGGGGTTAGAAACAGCATTGCCTTTACCATGAACAAGCAGATTGTAGGCTTTTTCTATTCTTTCCCAGCGGTTGTCTCGGTCCATAGCAAAGTAACGGCCTACAACAGATGCCAGTTTTCCGGTGCCGATTTGTTCGGCTCTTTTCTTAAACTCTCTGTAATACTCCAGGCCGCCATTGGGAGAAGTATCGCGCCCGTCTGTGAACGCATGCACAAATGCATTATCTATATTGTGAAGCTTTGCCATTTCGAGAAGGGCAAACAGATGGTTATTATGGCTGTGCACCCCACCATCAGAAAAAAGTCCCATGAAATGAATTTTTCCTTTGCCCGCCGCTTTTTTAAAAGCTTCAACTAGCACGGGATTCTCAAAAAACTCTCTCTCACGTATAGACTTATTAATTCTCGATAGCTCTTGCCAAACAATTCTGCCGGCCCCGATGTTTAAATGCCCAACCTCAGAATTTCCGAACTGGCCTTCCGGCAGCCCAACATCTTCGCCACTGGCCATTAGGTGAGAGTTAGGGTATTTAGCGAGAAGAGAGTCGTAAAATGGTTTTGAAGCCTTATCAACGGCACTTACTTCAGGATTCTCTGCAATCCCAAAACCATCTATTATAACGAGGAGAGCTTTCGGCAAAATCTTATAGGTTATTAACGTATGAAGTTAATTTTGATTTTTTGCGAGCTGCGTTGTTCGGGTGAATTACATTCTTGACTGAAAGCCTGTCAATAAAACTAACAGCTTCTTTGAGGTATTTTTCTGCAAGCTCTTTGTCTTCAGTTGAAGTAACCTTCTTAACGAGTGTTCTCATTTTAGAACGGCGTGTGCGATTGTGCTCATTGCGTTTTTTGCTTTGACGGAGCCTCTTAATCGCTGATTTATGCTGTGGCATGATTTCTTATTTATTATGTCGATTGATGTAAACTTATCAAGTCAACAAAATTAAGGCTTATAATTTCAACTTACAAGAATTGATTGAATGTTAAGTATAAAAAATTTATTTTAGCTGTTCTCTGATATGATCATAGTTTTAGATGGGCCGGCAGGATCCGGTAAAAGTTCTACCGCAAAAGAGTTAGCCAATCGTTTGAATATACAATTTCTCGATTCGGGTGCATTGTATAGAGCTTTAACATACTTCTGGATTTCGTCTGGAAAACCAAATATCAGATCGTTCATTAAATTATTGCCGGAAGTTGATATTTCATCAGAATACAAAAACAAACAGTTTTATGTAACTCTGAATGGCGAAGATATCACAGACACTATTCGCACGCAGCAGGTAGCCGAAAATGTTAGTGAAATTGCTGCCGAGCCTCAAATCAGGGCATTCGTCAACAATTACATGAGAAATCTTGTTCTTGACGACGTTTATATAGCTGATGGAAGAGATCTCGGAACAGCCGTTTTCCCGGATGCAGATCTAAAATTTTTTATGACTGCATCCATCGAAGAGCGTGCTAAGCGAAGGTTGAAAGAGATGAAATTGTCTGACCCATCTATCACATTAGAAGATGTAGAAGAAAACATCAGGCAGCGGGATCTTAAAGACCAAAGCAGGGCATCAGACCCTCTCAAAAAAGCTGAAGATGCCATTGAAATTGACACAACCGGAAAAACGTTTGATGAACAGATCAGCGAAATGATCACCATCATTGAAAATCGAACAAAATTAAACTAAACCATTAATCAAACCTGCAACCCGAAAGCCGGGTTGTAGCCGTATCCAACTGGAAACTAATGACTGAAGAACTAAAAAAAGTTAACGATAACACTGAAAAAGAATCTGAAAGCAGCGTTGCTGAAGAGGCTGTAGATACTGCAGTTGAAACAAAAACAGAGCAAGAAGAGAGTACACAAGAAGCTGAAACTGTGGCTGAAGAATCATCAGAACAAGAAGAAACTGTGGCTGAAGAGCCGGCAGAACAAGAAGAAAGTGTGGCAGAAGAAACTGCCGAATTGCATGTAGCAACGTTTACAGGCGATGTAGATGGTGAAACCTACACATTCGACCAACTTGAAGCAGCATCTGAAGATTATACAGATGAGGAGTTTCACCAGCTTGTAGGGATGTATGAAAACACCCTGAATGAAATTGACGAAAAAGAGATCGTTACAGGTATTGT
>SLLL01000257.1 GCA_007134085.1 Balneolaceae bacterium | reverse complement strand
GCCTCAAACGGGGCGTTGCTGCCCGCGTTAATGGCCGGGCTGAACTCGGTAAGGCGAAAATCACCCGCATCCGGATCGGCAAACATCGGGTCGGCGTCGATATTGTTGCCGAGGTCTTCTCCAAGATCGTCATCCCAGCTATCGCTGCCGCCGGAGTTGCCAATGAGGCTGTGGGATATTTTGGGATTAGCACCAGAACCTTCATTGAATATCGAAGCAGATGCGGTGTTCACTTGACCGCCAGCCTGGTTGCCCCAGATGATGACGTTGGTCAAGATTGGATTGACTGTGCCATCAGGGGCAGCTCTATTAAACATACCTCCCCCATCCAACCCTGACACATTTCCACTGAAAGTAACGTTGGTCAGTGTTGGACTAACTGTCTGGCCAGTCCCGGCTATATTGTACATAGCTCCACCAGAGCTATTGGCCACATTTCCATTGAAGACAACATTAGTCAGTATCGGGTTGGCTGCACCATCTGAATTAGATGCACTAAATATACCACCACCTAAGTTAGATTTATTTTTGTAGAAATTAACATTGATTAATGTGGGACTACCCATTTCAATGAACATTCCTCCACCATTGTTTGAGGCCAAGTTTCCGCTGAAAATAACGTTGGTTATTGAAGGGCTTCCAGTCAAATTTAACAGCCCGCCTCCATTATTGGCAGGAATACCACCATTTGCCTGTCCACCGGTAATTATAAATCCATCCAGCACGGCCGTATTATCTGTACCGCTGCTAATTACCACATGGTAGCTGTTAGAACCCTCAATATCTTCCCATGTTTCGGTAATGCCGTCGTCGTTCACCTGGTCATTCCCGTCAATATCCCCGCTGAGGATGGTGAGGTTGGCCTCCCAGTTACTGGCTTCAACAGAATCCTCCCCTCCGGCAAACCCGCCGTAGAGCTCTACTCCATTAACCAGCTGGAAGGTGGCCTCGCGATCCTCATCATCATCGGTTGGCAGGTACACTCCGGCGGCCACCCAGATCTGCAGGGCGCCGTCGGCATCATAGTCCCAGTCCTGGGCCCAATCCAGTGCCGTGCGCAGCTCGGGGAGGGCGTTTTCCCAGGAAGAGCCGGTTTCATTCCCTCCCACTACGTTTTGATTTACATAAAGTATTCCATCAGAGTCGGGGGCGATGACCAAAACCTCTTCCAGGCCGGGAACCGGATTTACTGCTTCAAGTGCATCAAATTCATCATAATCAATCTCACGCAAATAGGGATATGAAATAAAGCCGGGATCCTGAGCTGCTGCCGTAGTCCATACATCGGTAAAATCCCAACCTGCTCCTGTAAACAAATCCGTTCCCTTCATCTCGGTTGTTGTTCTTCCAAATGATGGGGCATCGGGCATATCGGGATTCAGCTCACTATCAAAAAAGGAGTCTTCTATTGAATTTGTTCCTGTTTGCACCCCAATCAATCCGCCAAAATCATCATCTGCAGTAACATTGCCTACAGCGTAACTATCAAAAATTTGAGTACTGCCGTTTATCGCCCCAATCAGCCCACCCACATCTTTAGCATCTTTGGCATCAATTTCAGCTTCTGCATAGGTGTTTTCCAGTGAAAAGGATTCGCCTTCATAATCCTCAATAATTCCAATCAGGCCTCCAATTCCTGTATGGTTGGGGCTGGCCGCTGAAGTGGATATTGATATACTGCCTGATGAAAACGATTCAGAAAGGTTGCTGCTTCCAAGAGTAAACCCATCATTAAATGCAGCCCTGCCAATCAAGAGCCCTATCCCGGAGAGGTTCTCACCGCCCTCTACAGAAATATTGCCCCGTGAGTAGGTTTTTTCAACAGTAACCGGCTGCACGCCGGTGCCTAAAATCATGCCCACATCGCTAAGATCATTTACTTGTAGCTCGATGTTCCCTTTAGCAATGCTGTTTTGGCCAGAGAAGTTTGATGAAACCCTGCCGGCAATCAGGGCAATTTCGCTGCTGTTTCCGCCTGCATTTATGGTAATATCGCCGTAAGCGTGTGAATCCTGAACCAGGTTGCCCGATGCCCCCCATCCAAATACCAACCCAACGGATTTTACTTCACCTTCTGTTGAATTGATCTCAATATCACCCTCTGCCCGGGAATCTATGAAATCCAGATTATTTGTGATAGAGCCGGCAAACAACCCTATTTGATTGACATCAGCAATTGCGTTTATGGAAAGATTGCCTTTAGCATAACTGTCCGTCACATCCCAGCCGCTGCCAGGATTTCCGGCAAATAGGGCTATAAACCTTGTTGCCGCATCCGGGTCTTCACTCAACTCGCTGATGGCTGTGTTGGCGTTTATGGTTACATCACCTTCAACATATGAGTTGTTTACCGTCCAGGAGTTACCCGGATCACCGGCAAAAAGTGCAACTTCCCGAACAAATCTGCCACTTGAAATAACAATATTTCCCGCAGCATGCGAGTCATCTACAGTCCAGCTGCCTCCGGGATCACCGGCAATCAATCCAATTTCCTGAACCTGAAGTGGCGATTCAATGTTAATGTCTCCGTTTGCATAGGCCCCATTTAATGTCCATGATGCAGAGGGATCTCCTGCTAATAACCCGATGGTGGTTACCCTGCCTTCTTCACTGACGATAGAAATATCTCCCGTTGCACCGGAATTTGTAATATTCCATTCACCAAAAGCACGGCCGGCAATCAAACCTATATCCAACACTTCACCGGCTGCCTGAACGGTTATGTTACCAATGGCTTCAGAATTTTCAATCGTCCATCCAGTTTGAGCTTCACCCACAAATAATGATGCACGCAGTACCCTTGAATTTTTTGACGTGAGGTTGATGTCACCTTCTGAACGCACATTATTCAGTTCCCAGTTACTTGATCCAATTGCCGCAACACCCCCTACAATGCTGATTTCGCCTACACTTTCTATGGTAATTTCAACGTCAGTGTATGAATCTTCTATAACCCAGTTGGAAGCATTACCTGCATTTAATCCACCCACCCGGCGAACAAATGTGCCATCTTCTTCTTCATAAGGCTCTTCTAATAGAGTATCCGCCGTAATGTCAATTTTACCCTCAGTGTGAACCTTATTCAGTTCCCACCCGCCGCCGTTCGTACCTGCTATATGGGCCACTTCCTCCACAAACCGGCCGGCTTTTATGGTAATATTTCCTTCAGCAAATGTATCTGTCAGCTTCCAGCCTGCGCCTGGGCGGCCGGCTAATAAGCCGGTTATTGCAACATAATCTGAGAAACTTTCGGCGCTAATTTCACCCGTTGCACTTGAATTTTCAAATATCCACTCATTACGCGGATCTCCCGCAAAAAGACCAATCCTTCGTATATACCCATCAGCTTCAATCGATATTTCACCATTTGCAGTAGCGTTTTTTACCTCCCAATTATCCAGTGCTTCACCTGCAAAAAACCCAACAGAACTTACCGTTTCATCCGAGCTGATAGTTATTGTGCCAAAAATGTCAACATTTTCGATAACTACATCGGAACCTCCATCGCCCGCGAGAATACTGATTATCCCTACGGATTCTTCTCCCCCATTCGCAGTGATTACTGCATCCTCAATGGCCAGATCTTTAATTGTGGCTCCATCAATCGCCCCAAACAGGCCAATCTCTTCATCGCTGCCACGGTTTATCTCAAGGCCGCGTATGGTAAAATTATTGCCATCCAGCTCACCTGTAAAAGGTGATGATGAATTGCCAATGGGCAGCCATCCCTGCCCGCCATCTACGAGATCGTCACCATCTTTTACAAATGTTGAATAGTCGCTCGCTTCGGGGGTGAGGTCGTTGATCAGTATGTAATCAGCGGAGAGGTCGTTTCGAATATCGTAAAGATCTCCCCAGGTTGAAATCTCAATGGGATCGTCCTGGGCAAATGCTGAAGCTGTAAAAACAGCGAATAAGATCAGAAGAGTAGAGATTTGGCGTGGATATAGAAATGCGTAGTTCATAATTGGAATGTTTTGGGTTGGAAAGTTTAACTACACAACAAGTAAAAATTCACTTTCCCTCGTTAAAAAAAGTGACAATAACTCAATGAATCTAATTTTTGAAAACTACTAATACAATAAAAACATATACATTATTTCAAATTGCATATCTAACAAGTTCTTATAAGATTATTCGATATCTACTTATAGAAATAAAAATCATTTATTTACTCTTTGAACCTTCACCCACAATAAAGACTCCTACAGCCTATATATAGGATAGCAGCCATACACTAATCATGGTATTTAATCTCAACAAAGTATGGAGTATCGAGATTTTCAGTTTATTGACGGTTAGCCGCAATCTAAACAGGGTATTTCTTGCCAACGGAACTTTATACCGTACTGAGACAATCTTATCAGCAGATCCACGCTCCGTGCCATCCGGAATAATACCATGTTTTCCGGGGCATAGGTTTGTGAACAGTAATGCTAGCACTGGGGACGAGGTATAAAATAATTTAGTTTAACATTAAACTATTTTGCCGTATCTTATGTTTAAAAGATAAAACCTTAAATATTATGACAGATAAAATTATTGGCCTGCATCACATAACCGCCGTTTCAGGCCCGGCTAAAGAGAATTTCGACTTTTACACAAAAGTACTTGGCCTTCGGTTCACGAAGAAAACCATCAATTTTGATGACCCCTTTACCCATCATCTCTACTACGGTAATTATGAAGCCACACCGGGTAGTGCTATTACATTTTTTCCGTGGCAGGGAGTAACACAGGGATCACCAAGCACCGGTGAGGCAACCGTTGTGGCTTATGCAGTGCCAACTGGATCACTCAGCTTCTGGAAGGAGTACCTCAATAAGGCCGGTGTAGAAATCATAAGTGAAACCGGGCGATTTGGAGACAAATCTCTACTCTTCAAAGATGTGGAAGGGATGAAAAATGAACTTGTGGAAGCTGGAAATATTGAAGCGATTCGTCCACAGTTGCACGATTCCATTCCTGAAAACCATGCCATCCGCGGGTTTTACGGAACCACACTCTCACTGGCTGACACCTCCCGAACTGCAGAGCTGTTGCAGGAGTTTGGCTGGGAGAAACAGGGGGAAGATGGCGATAGCATTCGATACTCCTCAAAACCGGAGAACAACCTTGGTACTGTGATAGACCTCAAAAAAGAACCGGGGCTAAACGGCCATTTTGGGCGAGGATCGGTTCACCATATTGCGTTTCGCGTGCCGGATGATAACGCGCAGCAGGAGTGGCGGCAAAAGTTAATCCAGATGGGCTTTATGCCAACTCCGGTTCAGGACCGCCAGTACTTTCGGTCAATCTATTTCCGCGAACCGGGTGGTGTTCTGTTCGAAATTGCAACCGATACACCCGGTTTTACAAAAGACGAACCGCTCGGAAGCCTGGGTACAGATTTAAAGCTGCCACCATGGTATGAGCAGCACCGGGATGAAATTGAAAAACGATTGCCGGTGTTGTGATAAGATGCAATCCAGAAAGTTTTAGTGCAGCATCTGTATCTGTGCTTTTAAAATTAATTTGAGAATGAACGCTTCTCTCATGGGGATCTCAGGATGAACGGAGCTAATGCACGCTTGCCCCACCAGGGATGTCTTCGGAAAAGGTTCTAATGTTGACTATCAAATCAAATAAAACGGAAAAATCATGTTCAATGCATCGAAAGAAAATCCATTTACAGGCCCACATCAACAAACAAGAGTTGTAACTGCAGGTGCCGCGCCTGATGAAGCGAAGGGTGCCATCATCATGGTGCATGGCCGCGGTGCAACAGCGGAGAGTATTCTCACTCTCTCAAATAATTTTGACAACATGGGGGAATTCCACCTCGCAGCACCACAAGCCAGCCAGAACACATGGTACCCCTATTCATTTCTTATGCCAACGGAGAAGAATGAGCCGGGGCTATCATCCGGATTGCAAGCCATTTTTAATATTATGACTAATCTTGAAGAGAAAGGCATCCCAAAAGAGAAGATCATTTTTCTTGGCTTTTCGCAGGGAGCCTGTCTTGCATCAGAGTTTGTTGCGCGTCACCCGGCAAAGTACGGCGGCTTAATTTCTTTCAGCGGTGGTTTGATTGGAGACAGTGTTAACGCCCAAAACTATAGCGGAAACCTGGAGGACATGCCCTACTTCACGGGATGCTCGGATATTGACGCACACATACCGGAAGAGAGGGTACACGAAAGTGCAGCAGTGTTTGAAAAACTTGGGGCAGACGTCACTAAAAAAATCTACCCGGGGATGCCGCATACCATTATTCAGGATGAAATTGCAGAGGCAGCTAAAATAATTAATCGTGTTATCGGCTAAGTAAAATCGTGCGTGTTCGAATCAAATATATATTGAATGTTTGTTTCGTAACACGTTGAAACCAATCGGGATAGCTATATGGAAACTCTGTTTCTTTTCAGTATAGAAAAAGCCAAAACAGTGAATTCTCGTCTTCATCCCGATTGAACTGCATCGGGATTGCGCTCTTTTAGACTTCGACATGATGATTTTGTAATCTCGAACAATCTATTTTATTATTTTCAGCCTGCACGTAACATCAACTTCATCTAAACAGACAGTATGCAATCTGTACAGGAAACAATTTGGGAGGTTATTTATGCCGTTTTGCCCATCACTATTCTTGTTCTTGTTTTACAATACACGCTAATTTGGCTGCCGTTCTCTTCTGTGCTGCAGTTTCTTGTTGGTGTGATATTTGTATCGGCAGGGCTGATACTGTTCCTTATTGGCGTGCACATTGGCCTGCTTCCTGTGGGTGAGATGATTGGCTCATCCCTGCCAAAAACAGGCAAAGTATGGATGATTCTGCTGTTCAGTTTTATTCTTGGCTTTGCGGTTACCGTTGCCGAACCCGATGTTCATGTGCTGGCAGGCTATGTAGACCGGGTTTCGGATGGTGCCATTGGCAAATGGACGCTGATCTTTCCGGTTGCTCTGGGCCTCGGCATTTTTGTTGCCCTTTCCATGGCCAGAATTGTATTCAATGTATCTATTAAATACATGCTTATTGGCGGATATATCCTTGTGTTTGCACTGGCATTATCACCCTGGATGCCGGCTGAGTTTATTCCTATCTCTTTTGATGCCGGCGGGGTAACAACCGGGCCTATGGCCGTACCCTTTATTCTTGCTTTTGGCGTAGGCATCGCTTCAGTTTTGCGGAGTGATGATAAATCAGCTGATGGCTTTGGCCTTGTGGCACTCGCATCTATAGGCCCTTTAATTGCAGTTTTACTTTTGGGGATGTTTTATGGGTGATGTTAAAATTTTCTATGGCTTTGGCGATGTACTGCTGGAAGTATCCATGGCACTTATACCGCTGCTTCTCTTCTTTATGTTTTTTCAGTTTTTCATGCTGAAACTGCCGTGGAAAAGAGTGAAGGGAATTTTAATTGGCATTCTGTTTTCGGTTGCAGGGCTCTCGCTCTTTCTGCAGGGGGTATATGTTGGTTTTCTACCCGTAGGCACTGAAATTGGCGATATTGTTGGCGAGTGGGAAAATCAATGGATATTAATCCCTGTTGGCTTTCTGCTGGGTTTTGTGGCAACATTTGCAGAGCCTGCCGTTAGAGTATTAAACCTTGAGGTGGATAAGGTAACCAGCGGATATATACCTTCAAGTTTAATGCTCTATACACTTTCTATAGGCGTAGCTATTTCAATAGCACTTGCAATGGCAAGAATTATTTATGGAATACCACTATGGTATTTTATCGGGCCGGGCTATTTCCTGGCTCTTACACTTGCACTCTTCTCTACAGAAACGTTTACTTCCATTGCTTTTGATGCAGGCGGAGTTGCCACAGGCCCGATGACTGTAACCTTTATCCTTGCAATTGCACTCGGTTTTTCGGAGACTCTGGAAGGCAGAGACCCACTTCTTGATGGGTTTGGCATGATTGCTTTGGTTGCTCTTGCACCCATCTTATCCGTGTTAGTTCTCGGTTTAATCTTTAAGTTTAACGAATCCCGTTCTGATGATTGAAATAGTAGGCGACGACTTTAAACTTCTCTTCGTAATTGTGAAAAAAAACCTTTCCAGGCGGGTAGTGAAAGCTGTAAAGAAAGGTGGTGCTGAGGGTGGAACTGTGTTACTTGGCAGAGGAACCGGAAAACACAATGCGGGGTCCATTTTTGGCGTGAAGGTTGAACCGGAAAAAGCCATTATTCTCTGCCTTATCCCCGATGAAATTGTAGACAAAGTAATTTCAAAAGTAAGGGCTGCTGCAAGGCTCGATAAACCGGGCACCGGAGTGGCATTCGTTGTAAACAGCAGAAGTATTTGTGGAATTGCCCATCTTTTAAACAATCAATCAACCTCTAATCTACCGGATCATGAGCAAGAGTAATAATCAGGACATGGAATTTCAGTTAATCGTAAGCATCGTAAATAAGGGACACTGCGGCTCTGTTGTAGACTCTTCTCTTGAGGCCGGAGCTGAAGGAGGCACCATTATATCCGGCAGGGGTTCCGGTATTCATGAGAAGGCAAAAATCTTCTCCTTTGCCATAGAACCTGAAAAAGAGATTGTGCTAACACTTGTACCGGCCGACCGTACCCAGAAAGTATTGGCTGCAATTGTTGAAGCCACGAAATTGAACGAACCGGGCAATGGCATTGCTTTTGTGATAGACGTGGAAAAAACAACCGGTATAAACCATCTTATTGAGTGAGAATGGAGAAACCTACACTAATCTACGCCTACGATCCACTTTGCGGCTGGTGTTTTGGCTTTCATCCGGTAGTTAAAAAACTCGCAGCTCGTTTTGAAGATGACTTGAACATTGAAGTTGTAGCAGGTGGACTCGCGATAGGTGATAATGCACAAACCATTGCTGAAGGGTACTCTTTTATCTTGTCCGGGTTGCGTCAGGTAGAACAAAAAACAGGCGTGCAATTCGGAGAAAACTTTAAACTTCTGGCAGAAGAAGGCAGCTACTTCTATAATTCAGAACCTTCATGCCGGGCTCAAACGGTTGTAAATTACCTCGCGCATGAACATGCTCTCAAATTTGCCGGAAAGCTTCAGTATGCACTATTTGTTGATGGAAAAAACCTGAACGAGTGGGATACATTCGCCGCACTGATGGATGAATTATCCATTGACAGCAAAGAAGCAAAGGTGCTTTTCGAAAGCCCTGAGATTAGCCAAAAGAATAGTGAAAACTTTGAGTGGTGTAAGAAAAACGGTGCTTCTGCTTTTCCCACATTACTTCTTAAAATCGGGGATGAATTTGGGGTGATGTCGCGCGGATACCGCCCTTTCGATACCATAGAATCCCATCTGCATCATCTAATGAATAACATCAAAAAACTATCCGGTTGAAGTACATTCCTGATGAAGTAAGAACATTTACTCAATTTAATAAATCACCTGATATATGAGATTAAGCTTTAGCAGTACCCTCACTTTTCTCGCTCTTGTATTAGCCTGGAACAGCGCTTCGCATGCAAAGAGTCATGAAATTATTCATGGTGTGATTGATGGCGCCCCTTTTAAAGTGGTAATTCCTGAAGGCTGGAACGGTGGCAACTTGTTTTTCCATGTGCACGGCTGGCGCCCTGAAGATGCCCCTCATCAGGCAGACCTGAATGTTGATGATCCTTTTTATCAGGAAATTTTGAGTTCGGGCTGGGCTATTGGCAGAACTGCTTTTATTGAAAATGGTGTTGATCATGATGCCCACACAAGAGACCTCTACAACCTGAAAGCATGGGTACACGAAAATCTTGGCCCGGTTGAGAGGTTAATCATGGAAGGTGAATCCACAGCAGGTACACTAATGCTGCGAATTGCAGAACAAAACCCAGATTTGGCCGACGGCGTTATCGCCAAGGGAGCGTTTATCAGTTTCGATGATGAAACTCACGATTCTTATCTCGAAGCCACTCCCTCAATTCCCGCTATTTTGATGAGTAACCTGACCGAACTCGAAGGCCCGCTTGCTTACACAACCAAAGCACAACATGCGGAGACGGTACCTGCACTTCGTCCATTACTGAGGGTTGGCCATGTAAATGTAAACTGGAAAGAGCGCCGGGATGCATTCAACGCGATGAATAACTGGCTGGATACCGGTAAAACTGATTACCTGGCCGAAGGCACCCGAACCCTCCCCCCTCGCGAAACAAATACGGAAAAATCAGAACGAAGTATCACAAACCGTGTCATAGATATTAATCCTTTCTACGGTAACGCCTTTTTGAACTTTCATCCGAATGAGTTCGCAGAGTTTGGCATACAAACCGGCGATGACTTTCTTGTAAAAGCTCACGGAAACTATTGGAAAGTACACTATGGCCAGTCTTATGGCGACGTATCACTTGGTGAATGGGTTGCATTCCCCACAGCAAGCGATACCATTATGCTGGTCCGTTACCACGAAAGTGCAACGGAAACGGCGGGATTATCCATTGGAGATGCTGTAACCGTATTCCGGCTGGCGAATTGAGCCGTTCACCATCAGGTTATGTTAGATGCTCTAAATATCCTGCAGAAGTAAATGAGTTTATTTTTGGTTTTCCTCTTTCTCTTGAAGATCACCGGAAACATATTTATGCAATACACTTGTAACGAGCGTTTGGTAAGGTATCCCCTCTTCCATAGCCTTTGTTTTAATTTTCTCAAGATCTCTCTTTGAAATACGAATATTCATCCGTTGATCTTTCCGTGAATGATTAACCGCTATTTCCCGTGCAATAGCTATTTCACGTTCAAGGTTTTCAACAGACTGAAATTCACCGGCTTCTAAAGCTTCTTCAATCTCTTTTTCGTATTGATCTAAATTCATCTTATTTACCTTAGATATTTTTTTGTCAATTTCCGGCTTGGGAATGCTGTTATTAATGTTCTGGTGCCAAGTTTTTTATCTTCTTTATATGGAACAATCCAGCAATAACCATCTATTTCAACAACGTATAGTTTTTGGCCTGGATATTTCCTGGGGTTAGTATGCTCAAGAATGTCAATTAACTGTCCATGTTCTATCGCGATGACAATTCTTTCAAACGAAATCATTCTCGTTCGTTTCAAAAGTCTATTTTTCTCATTATCCCAAGAATAATCCATCACAGTATAATACTTTTTTGTACATACATCGTCAATACATTACACAAAAAAACCGGCCTCAATAAATGAGACCAGCTATTTAAAATGCATCAGGATGATTTAATCAGTTTGCCTTCCACTGATCAACCTTCTCCCGATACTTCTCATAAAAATATCGGTGGCTGTCCATCATATCACTCTTTCTGCCGTGAATATACACTTGCTCAATCTGGGTGGCATACTCAATCGGGTTGCCGGTGGTTATTAGCAGCGTGGCATCTTTACCAACTTCAAGGGAACCCACTCTGTCATATATACCGAGAATTTCTGCAGGTGAAAGCGTAAGTGACCGCAGGGCTTCTTCCGGTGACAGGCCAAATGCTGCCGCAGCTCCCGCTTCAAATGGCAATCTGTTTGCATAAGGAGCACTCGACCCGCCTGCAATGGCAAATGCAACTCCGGCATCGTGCAATTTTGCCGGCAAAGAGTAGGCTGCATCGTAACTTTGCCAGCTTCTGTTTGGTGATGTGAGCACCATTGTAACAATTACCGGCACGTCATTCTCAACAAGCTGATCGGTAACCAGGTGAGCATCACGGCCGCCCAGAATAATCAATTCAACACCTTCTTCGGCTGCCCAGGTAATCGCATCCTGAATCTGACGTACTTCATTCGCACTTACAACTACAGGGCGTTCACCATCAAAAACCGGTATCATGGAGTGCCAGCGCGTATCGAAATTGTGATGAGGCGCATCTCCGTTCTCCATTGCTCTTCTGGCAATTTTATATGCCCTTGCATCGGCAAAGGTATCGCGAAGTTCCTGCAGCTGCGATGTGTAGTTGCGCATGTTGTTGGTATTTGGCCAGTTCACGATGAGGCCCACGCCTGATTTAAGGGTCATCTCATCCCATGCCCAGCCGTCCATCATCATAGCAGCTGACTGCCCTGAAATAAGCCCGCCACCGGGGGTTGTTATCGAAGTCAGCACGCCGGCTGATCGCCCTACTGCAATCCATCGGCTTTCGGGGTTAAAAGCGCGTTCCACCATAACATTGGGATTTACCGGCCCCTGCTCGTTGATGTCCGTTGTCATATCCACAGCGCCTATTTCGTAAATGCCCATCTGGCTCCACGCATCGATCAATCCCGGATAGATATACTTCCCGGATACATCTTCTGTGCGGGTGCCTTCAGGGAGATCTACATCGGTTCCAATGGCTACAATTTTGCCTTCATCAAAAAGGATGGTGCCGTTTTCAATCACATCACCTGAAACGGTGTGGATGGTGCCGCCAACCAGCGCAATGGGTTCACTTTGCGGTGGAGCAGGTGTTTGATTTTGTGCCATCAACCCGATGGATACCATCAACTGAAGCACAAAAAGCAGTGTGGTAAGAATTGAAATTTTCATGATGGTTTGGTTTTGAACATTCATGGTTGTGCTGATTGATCTGGTTTTGGAAGTTGATTGATTAGTCATTGCCCGCCTCCATAATCCATTGAATCAGCTTTGCACGCTCATCTTCAATTGCTTGCTCAAGGCCAGCGTGTTCGTCCAGATCGAAATATTTGCGTCCGTCGATCCAGGTTTGTTCAGCTTTAGTGAAAGTGGAGAGCGGATCACCGTTCCAGATCACAAAATCAGCATCTTTACCGGGTTCAAGTGAGCCTACTCTGTGATCGATTCCCAGCAGCTTAGCCGTTGCGCTTGTCACCATGGAAAGGGCAACCTCCGGATCAACACCAACCCTCACCATTTTGGCTGCTTCCCAGTTCATTCGTGATGCGATCTGGCTGTTATCGGAGTGAAGGGATGTTACCACACCCGCTTCGTGCAGTAACCGTGCATTGTAGTTTGTGTTATCGTAAGCTTCAATTTTGAAACCGCCCCAGTCGCTCCAAACAACTGCACCGGCTCCATGCTCTGCGAGCTCAGGTGCCACTTTAAAAGCCTCAACACCGTGGTGAAATGCCTTAATTCTAAAATCGTACTCTTCAGCGAGCCTCATTAGCATCAGGATCTCATCCTGCCGGTAACTGTGCGACTGTACCAGTATATCTCCGTTCAGAATATCTCGAAGTGCATCCAGGCGGATATCACGGCGCGGTGGAATTCCGGTTTGGTTTTGTTCCCATGCATTCCATCGTGCTTCATAATCACGCGCCATATTAAAGCGGTCGGCAATAATCTGTTCCACACCCATTCTTGTATCGGGGTAACGGTTGCTGCCAACACGCTTTGGATTTTCACCTAGGGCAAACTTCACGGTTCTCGGTGCATCATCAATTATCAGATCGTGCGAGAGAGCACCCCAACGCATTTTGATGTGCACATTCTGGCCGCCGATAGCATTAGCCGACCCATGCATTACATGCGCAGTAGTAAGGCCCCCGGCCAGCTGACGATACATCCAGATATTGTTAATGTTTAGTACATCACCCATTCTAACCTCTGCGGTTATCGCATTCCCAATTTCATTTACACCGTCAACTCCAGAGTGCAGGTGGGCATCAATTAAACCGGGTGTAACATGCTTGCCTTCGGCATTAATAACTACGGCATTACGGGGAGCGCTCAGGTTTTGGCCAACTTCCGCAACACGGCCATTTCTCACAAGCAGGTCGGCATTTTCGAGGATACCATCAGGGCCCATCGTCCATACAGTAGCGTTTTGAACAAGCACCGCTCCGGGCTGCTCAGGAAGGCTTTCGCGTCCATAATCCATAGCCGGACGTAAATCAGCCAGTTCAAGATCCCGTGCTTTTCTTTCGCGGGGCTCCCGCTCTTCGCTTTCTGTAACAGATGCTCTGTCTGCACTCCACTGCTTGCGTTCATGTCCCGGTATTTCAGCCCATCCAAAAAGTCGGTCAGCACTGATGGATGCTGTCAATCGAACGGTTCCACTTGCATCAAGTGATTCCCCCGGAAATTCAACCCGAACTCTCCGGGATTCCTGATGAACCGAGGCCGAACTAAGGCCAATCTCTTCTTCACCTATCGTCATGGTTCCGCCAAGCCTACTCGGGCGGGTTTCCACGATGTTCAAAGTTCCATCAAAACTGCCATCAGATGATGTAATTTCCCATTCGCCCTTGGCATTAAATGCATCTTCTCTGTTGATGGAGAAGTGCTTGCCATCAACCCACACATCAAGAATGCGGGTTTGGCCTTCAAAAAGATCACCACTGGCAATAACAAAATTCGCTGCTTTGCCGGTTTCAAGTGTTCCGTGGGTAGATTCAATACCAAGCAGGCCGGCAGGATTCGTGGTAAGCGCTGCGAGGGCACTGTTTCTGTTTAGGCCGGCGTGTACGGCATCCCGCAGGTTGGCAAGAAAATCGGTTTTGTTTTCCATTCCTTTGGTTGTGAATGAGAATTGAATGCCTGCATTATCCAGCCTTGCCGGGTTTTCAGGTGCAAGGTAGTAGTGCCTCAGTGTAGCAAGATCCTGGTTCAGCGCATCTTCCGGGGTATCAATTGATGGAGTTTCGGGAAAAGCGAGGGGTAGGATCAACGGAGCCGGATTATCAGAGAGATAATCGATAATTCTATATTCGTGGCCATTTCCAAGTATCCATGGTGTGATGGAAAACTCATCGGTAAAGCGCATCGCTCTAAGAATCTCCTCGTCACTACGCGTTTCAAAGAGAAGTGGTTGTGTGCCGTTTACTGCATCACGGAGAGCCGCAAGAACCGCATTCGATTCAGGACGTTGCAGCCCTGATGGATTTGCTCTAAAAGCTGTATGTGCCTGTTCGTACCAGTCGGCATCATAAAGCGTTTGCCGAATTAGCGCGATGGCACCAATTGACGAGGTAGGATATGTAAATCCAAAATCCCAGCTTCTGGTAAGATTAACACCCTGCGCCACTCCGGAACGAACTACCCGGTCAGCCACAGCTCCATCACCAAGATTTACAACTGCTGCCTGTCCCTGAAAGATACCGAGTGGCGGCACGGCTAGTGCCGTTGTAAAACCGGCTGAGCGAAGTGCATCGCTGCCGTCATCTTCGGTATTGTACTCATTCTCGGCGGTTAGGTGGGCACGAAGCTGCGGGTTCCAGGCGAGGGCACCACGATCGAGCTCCACTCTTGGCTCTTTCATGCCAACGTCAGAATGTGCATCAATAAAACCGGGATAGATTGTTTTTCCATCCATATCCCAAACCCGGGCATCGGCAGGTACACGCACGTTTCTGCCAACAGCCTCAACTACACCGTTTCGAATAACCAGCGTGCCATTAGAAATGCTTTGGCCGGGTGAAGTTACAATTGTGGCATTTGTAAATGCATGTACTGCGGGGGTATTTACCCTCATTCCGTCAGTAGGTGAGGTTTGTGATTGAGCATAAGATGATGTTGCTCCCACAAGGCACACAAGCAGAAATGCCGTTACAAAAATCTTTAGTTTTGATGTGAAGGCTCTGTTCATAAATCAGGCTTTGGTTTAGGTTAGACGTTTAGCGTAATAATTTCGGCAAGGTAAGGCTTAAATCTGTTTTAATAGAATGCCGGAATTTTCATCAGAAAAAGAAAATAGCTTAAGCGGGCGTTCCGTAACGAAAAAAGATGTAAACGGGATCAATCAATACTCTAAATAGGCCTGCACATTCTTTCAGAATGAACCAGCGCCAAAGGTACGCAGGCAACAACATCGTGCAGCGCACGATGACAGCTGTCAAGCACCCTCCCACAAGCCCCAACGCGGGCGTGAGCCATACACTCGACTCTTTTCCACACCTTACTCTCTTGCCCAGCACTCATATAGGATAGGCCAACGCCCCTTCAGGGCTGAGGTTCGCTGATACTTCACTATACATAGCGCTTCGCACTATGTTAGTGACATTGCCCCGTTGGGGCATGGGTACAGCCCACCTTCTGTCATCTTTCCTTTGTTCTCGGTTTCATTTCCAGGTTGATTAAGATCTGAGCTCGTTAAGATTTTTCAACTGCTACACTCTGATCAGAAACCAGCTCCAACGGAGCGCCGGCAACAACATCGTGCAGCGCACGATGGCACATGCCGGACACAAACCCCACTAGCCCCAACGCGGGCGCTGTCCCTCCGCATCTAGAAAACGATATCAGAGTTAAAGAATCACCATGCACTTTACATCTGCACAAAAATTCAAAATATGATTACTTTTATTTTCTTCTCTTTTGATGTAGTATCCCACCATGATTAAAAGTGAGTCCAGAATCTGTTTTATTTTTAACCCCTCGGCCGACCGTAACAGGTCGGAGCGCCACATCGACTGGCTGAACCGTGAGGCGAAAAAACGGTGGTCAGACTTTGAGATCATCATCACTAAAAAAAGCGATGACATTGCCGCAGTTGCTTCTGAAAAGGCTGATGAATTTACAGCTATAATTGCCTGCGGCGGCGACGGCACGGTGCATCAGGTGGTTAACGGGCTTGCTGAGAAAAAGGCCCTGTTTGGGGTGATACCTATCGGCTCAGGCAACGATTTTGTAAAAACTCTGAACCTGAATAAAACCCTGCCTGAGTGCCTCGATATTATCTACACCCAAAATGTTTCATCCATCGACCTGATTCGGTTTGAGGGAGACGTTGACGGCTGGTGTGCCAACTCTATTGGGTATGGGCTTGATGGCTGGGCGAATTATTATGCCAGCAGCTACCGTAAACT
>SLLL01000012.1 GCA_007134085.1 Balneolaceae bacterium | reverse complement strand
TTATTTAGAACATCATTTACTGTTATTTGGCAAGCAAGGAAAAATTAAAAAAATATTGGCATAGTTTTACAGAGAGTCCAAGGGCAAAGAAATTGCAGTCTTTGTTAAGGCGCTTATTGCTTGCTGTTATCGTAATTCTCATCGTCTACCAACTATGGGATATTGGTTGGATTGAAGTGTTGCACTCTCTGCCAACGCAACCTCTATTTTATGTCCTATTCTTTGTTTTATACCTCACATTGCCAACTGTAGAAGTTTTTATCTATCGACAGGTTTGGAAAGTAAAACGGTGGGACTCCTTTAAAGCCTTTATTACGAAGAGAGTATATAATGAAGAGGTGATGGGATATTCCGGCGAGTTCTACCTGTTTATGTGGGCCAGAAAAAGAGTGAACAAGAGTGAAAAAGATGTTCTGAAAAATGTGAGGGATAATAACATAATCTCTGCTGTTTCTTCGAACCTTGTTGCAGTAGTACTAATTTCAGTTCTCGTTTACACTGGTATTGTTAGTTTAGATGATCTTTTCGGCAATGTGAATGTTGTGTACATAATAGCCGGTGTATTCATTGGTATTGTTTTAATTGCACTATTTATTCAGTTCAGAAAGTATATTTTCTCATTGCCATTAAACAAGGCACTAAAAGTATTCCTGCTTTATATCACCAGATTTATTATTCACCACGGGCTTTTAATTGTTCAGTGGGCAATTGTAATTCCAGATACCCCTGTTTCAATATGGTTGTTATTTATAGCGATAATTATTGTTGTTAACCGTATTCCATTCATTCCGAGCCGTGACCTTGTTTTTATGTGGGCCGGTATAGAATTATCCCGAGCTTTAGATATGGCAACCGCATCCGTTGCGGGGATGTTACTTGTAACAAGTGCAATGAAGAAGAGCCTTAACCTTATTCTTTTTCTGCTTATATCATACTTCAACAAAACTGAGGAGATTGAAGAACTACGAAAAGATTACGAAAAAACTATAAAAGAAAAGCAAAAGGATTAGCTCTACTTAAGCACGGTATCTTGTAAAAGAGAAATCACGTTTTCTGTTGCGTTACCACTTGTATCTGCGAAAAACAGGTTTTTCACTTCTATTCTCTCCTTTAGATAGTAGGTTTCATCATCACTAAATATACCTTGTAGTGAGTTTGTGAGCCCGGTTAAACTACTTACTTTATCGCCCGGAGTTAGTTTTTTATAATCGAAGGGAAACCCGCGCTCATAAGAATCAAAATCGTATGGAATAAAAACAGTGGGGATGTCCCTAAGTAATCCTTCAAGATAAATACTGCTGTAATCTGTTAAAATCACGTCTGTTGCGAGTAGAAGCTCATAAATATCTTCTACATGGGCTTGCCCGGCATTTAAACATCTTGGCCCGAGTTCGGTAAAGTTATCCATCGAAAAGTTTTCATTGGGATGTGCCCTGAATAAAAGCAAAGCCTTTTCTTTCTCAAGAAATGCCCTGAACTTTTTCTGTTCAAAATCATCAAAAGGAAACCACTTGGTATTTGAAAGCCTTCTAAATGTAGGGGAGTAGAGTATCACTTTTTCAAATTCTGGAACATCGGGCCATATTTCATTAATCAGGCTTTTGTTTGATTTCGAATTGATCAGTGAATCGTATGATGGAAAACCGGTTTGCGCAAACGTTTCATCGGGCAGGTTAAACCGCTTTGAGAAAATATCAGAAACAAAGGGTGAGGTTGACAGGAAACAATTTATGGAGCTAAACCTGTAATTGAGTATCAACCGATGAAATAAACCAGGACGTTTATCACTTTTTGGCCGCATGTATTCTCCTCTTTTTGTAGGCAGCCCGTGGTATGTTTGAATCTTAAATGCTCTGCTGGGGAGCTTAATAAAGGGAAAATCACTGGTTCCATGAGTAAAGAGCAGTACAGAAGCTGAAGCTATCTCTTTTAAGCCGCGAAAGGAATGGGTAAGTGCAGCATGCTTATCGCCGAAGGTTTTCTTTAATTCTCTGACAATGGATTTATTTCTGCTTAACCAAACAGCCTGAAGTTCCGGATGGTTAACAAGCTGCTCGAAGAGTATTTTAGTGTTTCCCCTGTATCCGTCTCCATGGAATGATGTCAATACAATTTTCCTGGGATTTTGTTTGATAAACGACGGTAAGATAATTGAATATAAGCCTGCAGCCCATTGCAGAAGGTAGGCGGTTTTCATGCGATAAAATTACCTTCAATGTATTGACTAATCAACAGTTTTATTTTCATTGGAAAGTATGAGGTTTACTCTATCAAGGTCTTCTGGTGTATCGATTTCATCCCACCAAATACCGGAAAAATCAACCATTTCTAATGTTATCTTTTTTTCTTCAATAAGATTTTGAATGGCTACTTCATAAAAACCATTTACCTCATCTTTTTCAATAAATTTATTAATCTCATTAAAGAGCGTATTCCATGCTTCTTCAGAAAACGAGTAAATGTTAACCGTTTTATATATGGTTACATCTTCTGGAGGTGCCTGTTTGATGTATAATTTCTCCAGGGAATTGTTTGCATTAACGGTAGCAGTTGTACCATTGTGAATTTCCGGATTGAATATATCGAGAGCAATTTTATCAGCATATTTAAACTCAGAGAGTATCGCTGGGTCTAAAATAATGTCAGATTCAATCAGGGCAAAAGAAGAGATAATACTTGGTTTAGCCAGCCAAAGAGAGTAGATATTATTAGTGGAGTCATACACTTCGTTATAAATAACTTCACAATCTAATGTTGTGTCATAACTCTCGATAAACTGTTCAATCTGTTCGCTTTTATAACCAGTAACAAGTATCAGTTTTTTGAAATTATTTTGTTCGAGAGAATCTATAAGATGTGCCAGTAGGGGTTTGCCTAAAACGTCGACCATACATTTTGGTGCGTAATTTGTAAAAGGCTTTAAGCGGTTTCCCATACCTGCGGCTAAAACTACCGCAGTATCAATAACATCATTCATATTTTTTGATAAATAAGTGTATTTATGTATCGGTGAAGATACTAAAAATAGAGCCTGTAGAGAAAATTAACACTTATGCCCGGTTCCGGAAAAACTTCTTTAAGGCGAGACAGGTGATTTCTATACTCCGTGTTTAAGAGATTTTGCACGGAAAGTGAAAATGTGTGCAGCTTATTACTGCTTGAAGAAAAGAGATAGCTTGAGCTTACATCAACAATTGTAAATGCTTCTGTTGGTTCTTCAAATTCAGCAACCCTGTCTTGCTTAAGTGAATGCCTCAACCTGCCACCAAGGCTGAAGCTGTTATTAGTATAGGTGAGCCCAATAGCAGCCTGCACAGGGGGTATCATTGGGAGGGGGTCTCTTGAACGCTCCAAGCCGGATTGTTGTCTTTCAAGATCGGTAACATCCCTGTTTCCAATAGTGTATTGTGCTGAGGCATTTGCCTGAAACCGTCTCGTGAGCCTGAATTCGGTTTCTGCCTCAAAGCCATAGATCTCTGCTTTCACACCCTCAAACTGAAATTCATTAAGTGTTGGAAAGGGGACACTCTCTCTACCTGTATCTCGTGGAAATATGTAATTGAAGAAATTATGATGATAAGCCGAAAGCCTCATGTTAGTATTACTTCTATTGTAATTAAGAAAAAGTTCGGAGGCTAAAGCTCGTTCAGGGCTGAGCTCCGGGTTGCCAATTTCGAAAGAATAAGAGGCAATATGAGGACCTTGTGAATAAAGTTCTTCAGAGGATGGCGGCCTGAAAGAGTGAAGTAAAGATCCACCTGCATTCCACCCACCGCCAAGATGATAGGATGCTGATACAGAGCTTGCAAGCCCAACAAAAGACCTGCTCCTAATTTGCCCAATCAATGAGCTAAAGCGCTCTTCTCGCGGTTGAACGTGGTTCGCATCAAGCCGTAAGCCAAATTCGAAATGAAAATCCCCTGCGTCTAATTCCTGTATGATATACGCTGACCCACTGAAACCGGTTGTTTCAATATTGGCTCTGTCAATTACGATATAATCCCTTACTTCACCCCAAATCCCCATTCGGCCATTGCTGAACCTTCCAATATCATGGTGGCGTGCATTAACAGAAAAATTTACGGTGTTCGTAATGTATTCAGTACCAATAATGGAGGATGTTTCAAACTCTTTATGGTTGTAATATCTGTATGAAAGATTAGTATCGATAAGCCTGAAAAAGTTGTCGCTCAATAAAAACTCATTCCTGTTTTCAATTTGAAAGCGCTGCATCTCAATATCCACGCCGTTTGGATGCCCTCCATCAGGATCCGGCGGTATTCCATAATCACTAATAAACGTAGAAAATGCGAAACCACTATAACCCCATGGCCTAATCAAGCTGTACGCTGCCGAACTGTTGGTTGTTAAATAATTGGAATTACCAATAGTACCACTTGGCGATCTGTAATTTCCGCCACCTCTTCCATTGATATCGAGATTCAAAACTGAGTTATTGAACGGAATTTTAAGCTGCCCTGCCGCCGATATTCCAGTGTTAACAGAAGAACCCTGTAAAATTGCAGAGCCTGATAAAGATGAGGGAATGGATGTTGGAATGTGATTTTTTACTACGTTAATAACACCGCCCACTGCATTAGAGCCATAAGCAAGTGCTGCTGGCCCTCTTGCTATCTCAATCTCGTTCGCTGTGATTGGGTCTATAGTTACTGAATGGTCAGCTGATGTTGCCGATACATCCCCGGTTCTTTCACCATCTTGTAATATTAATACTCTTTCATCACC
>SLLL01000208.1 GCA_007134085.1 Balneolaceae bacterium | reverse complement strand
TTCCGCGGTTTAACAGCATCTGGCCGATCTGAAGCCAGTCGTACGCCGGGTAAGAACCCCCGAAAGAGAGGTTAATGAACCGGTTGTCCACATTAGTCCACGAACCTCTGCTGAGGCCGAGCGGAGTAAACAGATGCTCATCAAGAAAAGCGATCGGGTTTCTGTTGAGCTCCTGATGAAAAATCCATGAGATGATATAGAAAGGGGTGGGGCCGTACCGGAAGGTGCTGCCACGCTCAAATTCCATATCTGCATTCAGCCACTGGCTGGCTGTTTGAGAGGCACCAACAGGGGCGGTTTGAATGCCGGAGGTGAGATTTAAAAGCTCACGCACGGTTACCTGTCCGCGTTCTGATTCGGGATCCCACGGGGTAATGATATCACCAAGCGGGGTGTCAAAAGTGAAGAGCCCTTCCCTCACGCCAATTGCAGCGAGTATACCTGCAAAACTTTTTGAGCCACTGAAGATCAGATGTTCACTGTTACCGGTATAATTTGTGCCATAATCTTCCACAAGAATTTCACCATTTTGCCAGATAATGATGGCATTTCCATTGGTATCGTCAAGGGCATACTTGCGCGCATTTTCGAGTACCTCTGCCGAAAATATGCCGGTTGTGTCTATTTCGGGTGAGGTGGTGCTGTCGCAGGAGACAACCAAAAATAGCAGAACACCAATTATAGAGGATTTTAGTAAGAAGCTTTTCGTAACCGGCATTAAATCGGGATTGTATTTATTTAAACAATAATATCTGCTACACTATCAAACACAATAACTACAACGCCGAATAAATGATTCGCTCAAACTCATCATTGATTTCGCTGCCGTATGGTGAGTTAGTCATCTGTGTTTTCATCACTACGATAAGGTTGTTGGCGGGATCAATCCAATACGTAGTTTGGAATGCACCACCCCAGTAAAGGGTTCCTGCCGGGCGTTTGCCTTCCGTCACATTTTCATCGCGGCGAAGGGCAAATCCATAGCTGTGTCCGTCTTCCTCCCAAAGCTCCCCGATCAAATCACTGGCCATATATTCCAGTGCTTCCGGGCTGATGATACGGTTGCCATTCCATTCGCCACCGTTTGAAATCATCTGCAAAAATGTAAAGTAATCGCGGGCAGTGGATAGCAGGCCTGCACCACCGGCGTAGTAAGTGTAGCCATCCTCAACCTGAGAATCAGCATTAAATGAGGACCCGGGCGGTACTGGTACGAGGTCTCCGTTTTGAAAGGTGTAGAATGTAGTAAGATCCTCTTGCCTGCCGGGCAGATAGAATCCGGTGTCAATCATGCCAAGTGGTTCAAAAATGTGTTTATCAACATATTCGGCCAGAGTTAAACCGGATACAACCTCCACAACCCGCCCCAGAATATCGGTGCTGAGTCCGTAGGTGTACCGTTCTCCTGGATCGTGTGCCAGTGGAATTCTGCCTAGCCTGGCCATAACCGGTTCAAGAGTTACCCCTTTTTCGGCAAGAATTGTGGGGATATCCTCACGCACATAAAGTGCACCAAGCTGAGGGTGTGTAAAGTTGTAGGCAACACCGGATGTATGAAGCAGCAGGTCATGTATAGTAATGCTGCGCGATGCAGGCCTTGTTTCGTAGCTGCCGGATTCACGATCGAAGCTTGTTAGCACGGTTGGCTCTGCAAATTCAGGAATGAACTTTTCGAGCGGATCATCAAAATCGATCAAACCTTCATCATAAAGTTGCAGAATGGCAAAGCTTGTGATCGCTTTTGTCATCGATGCAATTCGGAACAGGTGATGGGTTTCCATCGGGCGTTGGCCTTCAACATTTTGCCATCCCCAGGCATGTTCAAGTGCAATGACACCATCTCGTGCAATCAAAGCAACGGCACCTGAAATTTTCTCTTCTCCGATTACCCTGTTAAAAAAATGATCGAGTTCAGCGGATAAATCCGAGCTGAAGCCGGATTCTTGGGGAGTTGAAAAACGATAGATATCGGCAGATTCATCACCCGGTGTGCAGCTGATGAATAGAAAAAGAGCGAGGAGAAGATTGATTATCGATTTCAAGAGGAAAGCCTTGGAATGAAGTGAATGGAGATCAAAAAAGAAAAAATCACAGAGCCCGGATAACCAAGATTAGACAGGCTTGCCGCGGAGCTCTGTGTTTAAATAAGTTGGAACCGATCAGGCCGTAACAGCCTGATCGATGTTTTTGAAAACAATCGGCTTGATGGCTTCAAAAGCCTTCAGCGTTTTCTCGATATGGGCATCTGTATGAGTTGCCATCGGGATGAGGCGAATCAATACCATCCCTTTTGGAACTACGGGATATGCTACACCGCTCACAAAAACCCCGTGGTTTTCACGAAGTTCACGCATAATGGTTGTACAAAGTTCAGTGCTGCCTTCTGTGAGGACCGGAGTTACAGGGCTTTCTGACGGAAGCACATTATAGCCGATCTCCCGCAGCCCTTCACGCAGTTTCAGTGTGTTTTCCCACAATTTTTCTCTCCACTGCGGGTTCTCACGAATGAGCCGGATGCGCTCGCGGGCAGTTACTACAATTGGCAGCGGCAGGCTCTTGGCAAAAATCTGGCTACGTGCATTGGCTTTCAGGAACTCTTTAACACGGGGCTCGCAGGCTACGAATGCGCCAATCAACGCTACAGATTTTGCAAATGTACCGAAATAGATGTCGATTCCGTCCTGAACGCCAAGTTCTGTTCCGGCACCTGACCCGTCATGGCCGAGGGTTCCCAATCCATGTGCATCATCAACAAGCAGCCTGAACGGGTACTTCTCTTTGAGTGCTACAATCTCTTTCAGTTTTCCCAGGTCACCGGTCATCCCGAAAACACCCTCAGTGACAACAAGGATAGATGAATTTGGTTTCATGCGGGAAACGGCTCTTTTTAACTGACGCTCGAGGCCTTCTATGTCATTATGTTTGAATACAGCCGTTTCTGACATCGCAAGCTGCTTGCCGTCAACAATACATGCGTGGCTCAGTTCATCGTAAATCAGAAAGTCGTTACGGTCAACCAGGCAGTGAATCACACTCATAATCCCCTGATAACCGTAGTTCAAAAGGAGGGCATCCGGTTTTTTTACGAAATCAGCGAGTTCGCGTTCAAGTGCTTCATGCTCGTCGGAATTGCCGGTCATGAGCCGGGCACCCATTGGCGCACTAAGCGAATATTTTTCTGTTGCAGCTACATCAACTTTGCGGATCTCCGGATTGGCGCCGATTCCAAGGTAGTCGTTAATACTCCACACAACTACATCTTTGCCGTTAAATTTCATTTCGGGGCCTAATGGTCCTTCAAGCTTTGGGAAGGTGTAATAACCGTAACCCTGTGATGTGAATGGCCCAAGCGGAGAAACCCTGTTCTCAAGTTTATCAAATAGATCCATGGAGTAGTATTGCTAAATGGTTTAATGCCCGCAGATAATAGTGAAATGCGAGGTTTTGTAGTTAGTGTAAGAGTGAAATTACGGAAAATGAGGGCTTTGTAAAAGCTGTAAAAAGAACATTCAAAATAGATAAAAAGCTCTATGGAACCGGATGGCCGTTAGAGGCTTCGAGCAGTTTGTACCAGTCCTGCCGCTCTAATTCTAACTTAACTGAGCCTGCCGCTCCGCGCAACCTTTCCGTTTTTCCGGTGCCTAAAACAATGTGCGGATTGCAGGGAAGCATCAGCAGCCATGCAAGTGCGATTTGATCCGTAGCCGCACTATATTTGTGAGCAAGCTCACTCAGTATATGCTGAATCCGTTGAATTTGTTCATCCCCACCCTGATGAAACAACCTGCCGCCTCCAAATGGTGACCAAAGCATGGGGGAAATATTCAATTGCTGAGCCTGATCAAACGTACCATCATAAATTGGGTTAAGGTGCAACAGTGAGCACTCAACCTGATTGGTTACAAGCGGAACATCGAGCTTACTCTGAAACATAGTGAACTGGAACGGAGTGAAATTGGAAACTCCAACATGGCGGATTTTCTTCTCCGAAATCAACTCCATAAAACTATCAGCCATTTCCGTTGCGCTCATAAGGGGATCGGGGCGGTGAATAAGAACGAGGTCGAGATAATCGGTCTGAAGATTTTTCAATGATTTTTCAACGGATTCTCTGATGTGCTTTGCCGAGGTATTATAGTGCTGAATGGTATACTGAGGCCGATTTCCCGTTACGAGACAGATACCACACTTCGTGGCCAGCTCCATCTTTTCCCGGAGATCGGGCCGTTGTTTTAAAGCTTCGCCAAAAATGGCTTCATTGCTGTAACCGCCATAAATATCGGCATGGTCGAACGTGGTGATTCCAAGCTCTACAGCGGTTTCAATAAAACCGATCATATCATGCACATTGAAATCCCACTCATTCAGCCTCCACATGCCGGCAGATAGTTTGGAAAAAGATGGCCCGTTTGGATGAAGTTTTATGCGAGTGGACCTGTCTGTTGCCATACGTTCGGGATTTGGGTTGAGAAAGTGAAAAATTATCGCTATTTGAATAGTACACACTTTTTATCTGTGCATCTACTTAGAATCTTAAGTTATTGCAATCCAATAGCTAAAATAATTTCAGATGAAACAAAAGTGGCATTATTTGCGTTAACATTTATACTTGCACAGGCTAAATAGAAGCCAATGAAGTTATATAAACTATAACATAATTCGTTTACCATGTCAGAAGAAGATAAGTACGAAGAGATGATCGACAACCCCACAAAGCATCAAATTAAAGCCATTCATCATGCACGTGAGCGAGCATGTATTGATGCGATGAAAAATTCCAGTTCAAAAAATCCGCATAA
>SLLL01000026.1 GCA_007134085.1 Balneolaceae bacterium | reverse complement strand
TTGCCCGGCCAGTTTTTTACCTATTGGGGCACACTGCTGATTATTGGAGTGATTATAGGCTCACCGATATTTATCTATCAACTATGGGCATTTATTGAACCGGCACTAGAGCAGGGTGAAAAACTGAAAACGTTTTTTAACGCTATGTTTATCAATGTTTTCTTTCTCTTGGGAATCTCCTTTGGGTATCTAATCCTCGTACCTTTTGCTGTGCAGTTTTTTGCTCAATTTGTTATAGATGAAGTTATAAGCAACGAATTTGACATAAACGCTTATTTTGTCTCCGTTTCCATGTGGACGCTTGCCTGCGGAATAATATTCCAGGTACCGGTGGTAAGCTGGTTTCTGTCTAAAGTTGGCCTTTTAACTCCCGAGTTCATGCGAACGTACCGCCGCCATGCCATTGTAGGCGCAATGTTGGTTGCTGCATTTTTAACCCCCCCAGATCCGGTTTCTCAGATTCTTATTGCACTGCCACTGGTAGTTCTGTATCAGTTTGCCATCTTTTTAAGCAGAATTGCTGTTAAGCGGCGCAAGAAAGAGATGGAAGAATCGTTTGGTACATCATAAGTTAGAATTTATGACAGGTTTCAATCTACGCGTAATAGAGTTATCTTTTAATTCTGTGCATTTTTCAAAAATATAAATCATACATGTTTACATCTTTATCCAGAGTATTTCTCTTTATTGCTGCAATTTCATTCATATTCATCTCATGCGATTCTACTGATCCGTTCAGAATACCACCACCGGATTTCTCTACTGTTCCGGAGCCATTTAACAGAGATAATGTTCAGCCAGTAACTATTGAAGAGGGTGTAGATGTGTATATTCTCGAAGAAGGAACCGGCCCATTTTTTGTAACTGTTCGCGATGAAGCAGTTCTATTTATGACACTTCGAACAGATGAAGGCGACATTATTTTTAGTACATTTGCCAATGGCAATGAGCTTGCAATACCCCTTACTGTACGGTCTTCAGGTACCATACAGAATGTATTTCAGTACTCTATTCTTCTTTCATACACACCCGGCCTCAAAGCAGGGCTTGTTGGAATGCAACAAGGCGAAAAGAGAACTATTGTTGTTTCACCGGAAAAAGGGTTTGGTAATGCTCCATCCAATAACAATAATTTTCAGTACAGAGAAAACACGCTTATTTACGATATAAGGCTTTCTTCTGTAAATCCCGGCTAATCATTCGAATAGCGCTTATCCACCCGCGGGGTAATGTTGGTAAATATCTCGTGGACATTGGTTTGTGCAGCTTCTGCCCAGTCGTACGCATTCCATGAAGTACCTCCCATAAGAGTTACTTCTGCTCCTACCGGCACTTTTTCCTTACCCAGGAAAACCATGATATAATCCATGGTTACATTTCCAACCTGAGGATATTGGTTTTCCCCAATGGCAACAATGAGTTTGTTGCTGAGAGACCGTGGAATGCCATCACCGTAACCGACCGGGATAGTGGCAAGGTATCCATCTTCTGGGCAACTCCAGGTGGATGAGTAACTGACAACGTCTCCCTTTTTAATTTGCCTTATCTGAGCAGCTACAGACTTCCAGGCCAAAGCATGCTCCAGCCAGTGATGTCTCGTTTCTCCCGAGTTAAAGCCAAGCATTCCAAGCCCGGTACGCACCATATCAAAATGGTTAAATTCCGGGTAGTTGGTAGCGGCACCGGTATTGCTCATGTGCACAAGTGGAATCTCTGAAAAACCTGTAAGTACATCCATAAACCGTTTATGCTGCAGAACAGCAAAATCACTTCCGGGGTCGTCTGCTGTAGCATAGTGTGAATAGATACCTTTGCAGACCAAACGCTGGTTCATCACCGCAAGCGCTCTAACTTCTTCGCGCTGCTCAGGAGCAAACCCAAGCCTTCCCATACCGGTATCAAAATTGAGGTGATATCCTGTTCCATCCATCAGAATAGAGAAATGGGTTACATGACTAATTGTAGCTGTAAGATTGTGTGTGATGTAGGCAGCGGCATTATCATACGTTGGCACTCCAAAAACCAGAATCGGTTTTTTGATTCCCTTCATGCGCAATTCTATGCCTTCATCAACTGTAGCCACAGCCAGCCAGTCAATATGCTCTTCAATATGCTTAGACACCTCTACTGCACCGTGGCGGTATGCATCGCACTTTACAACAGATAGGATTTTTTTCCCTCCTGTTCTCTCTTTTATCTTTTGAATATTTCTGGTTATAGCTTCTAATTTTATATGTGCAAATGAGTTAGGAAAATTATTTCTCAACGGATACCTCCAAAAAGTTTCTTTCTTTTCTTTAAAATTACATGGGCTGCATTATAACCCGCAGCACCAAACACACCGCCACCGGGATGGCACGATGCGCTGGACAGGTATAAATTTTTAATAGGTGTTTCATAATTACTGAGCTCCGGTGTAGGCCTGAACATAAACATCTGATCAAAATTCATCTCCACATGCATCACGTTGCCCCGCAGGAGGCCGTGTTTGCGCTCAATGTCGAGCGGGCTCTGGATGTACCAGTCAATAAGTTTTCCCTTCATATTTGGGGCATATTTTTCAACAACTCCATAGATTTTTTCAGCTTCTCTTTCCCGAATATCATCCCACTTCACACCATTGGCCAGTTCATAAGGATGCCACTGAGCCCATGCAAAGAGCGTATGTTTACCATCTTTGGCCACTTCAGGGTCAATTTTCGAGAATGTCATCGCAAGCACAGCGGGCTCATCTGGTGGATTACCTTTCATATAGTCGCCAATGGCGCGGTTCATATAATCTACAGATGGTGCAAGCAGCTGCATACCATTGTGAATGAGCGGATCACCGGGGGCAGCAGAATATTCCGGTAATTCTTCAACTGCACAGCGTATTACCATGCCAAACCCGTTGCCCACCTGAATGTTTTCCACTTTTTTAAAGAGTGAAGCATCCAGATGCTCTTTGCCAACCAGCTTCAACATAGTGGTTTGAACGTGAACGTTCGATACAATCAAATCAGCTTTGTAGTACGCATCGCTCTCTGTAACTACTCCAACTGCCTTCCCTTCTGATATATCGATCTTCTTCACAGGGCTGTCTGCAACTACTTCACCGCCATGCTCAACAATCAGGTTTTTCATGGCTTGCGTTAACATGCCGCTGCCGCCTTTCGGGTGTTTCGCCCCACTTTGATGAAGCATCGACTGCCATCCGGCAAAGTCGCCAGTTGCAGATTGATCGGGCAATGGGCCGGATTGAGCCGCAAACCAAATGAGTGCTGCTTTCAGATAGGGGCTTTCGAACGCCTTATCAACCACACTACCGTAACTCCCCAATATTTTTTGCAGGCCATCAATTTGCTCCCCCTTCTTAAACATAGAACCGTCACGGATCTGCCCTTTGGCCATTTCCATAAAAATATTTTTACCGGATGGCGGTACCATAAATGCTTTTAATACGCCCTTATTGATTCGCTCCCAGAAAGCAATAAACTCTTTGTAGTTGCCCACATCCTGTGGTGCTACTTTAGCGATTGACTCAAGCGTTTTGTCCAGATCTTTATGGAAATGAATTACCCCCTTTTTATCTGGAAGCGGATAACTCATAAATGGGTCCATCTCGATATACTCAAGCCCATAATTGGTTAGCTCGAGCTCTTCGATAATTCCCGTTTGATGAATCATAATGTGAACAGACGAGCCAACATCCATCCGAAAGCCGTGCGGGTTCTCTTCCGATTGAAACATGGTTTCCGTACAAACTGCTCCGCCAATTGTATCGCGCCGTTCAAGTACGCACACTTTCATTCCTGCTTTAGCAAGATAGCAGCCGGTAATTAAACCATTGTGGCCGGAGCCAATAACAATTGCATCAAAACTCTTCATAAAACGTACTGGTTAAAAAATGAGGAATGAAATTTATCTTTTAATAAGTTGTGAAAACAACGCTATCTTCTATCCCATTCAAATCACGCAAAATAAAAAGTATCACACTCGATAATGCAATTTTTTAAAACCTTTTTCGCATCTCTTCTCGGCACAATTCTGGGTATTTTGTTGCTAATCATCATTCTTTTTGCAGCAGTTGTAAGCAGCTCGTCAGAGCCTGAACCTTACATACGTGCAAATACCGTACTTACCATCACTCTTTCCGGCGATATTCCCTACAGAGCACCTGACGATCCTTTCCAGGAGCTTTTTAATCCGGGAGCCGGAACTCCTGTGTCGGTTTTATCACTAAAAAACAATTTGCGGAAAGCTGCCGCTGACGATAACATTGCCGGGGTTTGGGTAACCGCGAACAATGTGCTTGCTTCCTGGGCAAATTTGCAGGATGTGTACGATGCACTTGGTGAGTACCAGGAGAGCGGCAAATTTCTCTATTTCAGCACCGATGATATTGGGATGAATGAGAAAGCGTACTTTCTTGCCACTCAGGCCGACTCCATTTTCTACACACCGGAAAGTGTGTTTAATTTAACCGGATTTGCAGCCCAAATTACGTTGTACAGAGGTTTACTTGATGAGATTGGGATTGAACACGAAAATTTACAGGTTGGCAGGTATAAAGGCGCGGTTGACCCGTTTGTACTGCGTACTATTTCGGATGAATTAAGGGTACAAATTGAGCATATCCTTGATTCATACTCAGCTACATTTGTAGATGCTGTGACCAAAAGAACCGGCAAAACAGCAGATGAAGTTAATGGCCTGATCAATACACCTCCGATTCAGCGTGTTCAATTTGCTTATGAAAATGGTTTGATTGATGCTATAGCTTACCATGATGAAGTAATGACCCATATAAAAGAGAGAATTGGGCT
>SLLL01000140.1 GCA_007134085.1 Balneolaceae bacterium | reverse complement strand
GATATTCACCTTCTGTTTTCTCCTCCATTAATTGAACAAAATGATATTGCCCATTGATAAAATGAATGGGAGAGCGTTCCGTAAGTCCCATAATTTGAAGGTGTTGATGCAGAGCAGGCAGATCAGGCAAAGCCATTGAAAGAGGTATAAACAACGTTTCTCTATTTAATTGTGCAGCCGGGCTAGCACTGTATCGTTCAACTATTTCTTCCCATGGCTCTCCCGCAATCAATTCTCTGTTGGCATTTTCTGCTTCTGTTCTTGTGCGGGTGGTGATATGCCTGAAGCGCACATATTTTTCATCAAATACAAACTGCTCACGGTATGTTTGATAATATTGGAGAGCCTCACTTGAGCTTACAGTTATCTCGTCCCTATGAGTTTCGATGATATAATCGCGTAGCAGACTTCTTAAAAGTTCATTTCGATACTGGGAGAGCTTTTGTTGGAACTCTGCTGTGTTTGGAATACCTATTCGATTGGCATGATCAACAGTAACCCGTGTTTCTACCCATTGGTTAGTGTATGCAACAACTGCTGAGAGTGAATCTTCCTGTAACCTGAAGGCTGGAATTTCATCCAGAGCCTGTTGAAGGGTAAGAGAGTTATTGCCAACTGAGGCAATAACGGTATCTTTTGATGATGGTGAAATTCCGTCACAACCACTCAAAGCTATCGTACATGCTATAAAAAAGAATAGGATGGAAGAGATTGGCTTCATATCTGAATATTCTCAGGAAATGTTTCCACAGCAAATTCCGATTTCAATGAGTTGATGAATGCAGTTTCATGAATTGGCATATAATCATTTACTACCCGGCTAAAGGCTTCATCGAAGGTCATTTGCCTTGGCTCTTCAATGCTGTCCAGAAAGAAAAAGCTGTGGCGCACACCGCTTACCTGAATTTCGGTAATCTCGTCTGTATCAAGATTTTCAATTAACTCAAACCCGGGATTGTTTCGGTTTGATGTTGAAAATCGGCGAACATTAATCTCTTCGATATGTTCTGTCAGATTTTCCGGATGCACACCACTTTCTACAAGATCTACAGCTTTAGTAATGATGGAATCTTCAAAAGCAGAAACAGAGAAGTAATTGAAGGTTTTTTCGAACCAGTATTTCTCTTTGTTCTCTTTATAAAATTGCTCAAGTGCACTTCTTTCAGGCGCATTTTCACTCCAAATAAACTCTTCGTTCACCCTGAACACAACCAATCCATTCAGAAAAGATGCCATTTGTGCATCAAAATCGGAGAACTTCGAACGTGTAATTTCAACCAATTCAGAAAGAACAACTTCCCGACTATAGGCATCAAAAAGGTTCTCAGTGGTAGAATCAGTTGTTTCAGAAAACTGAAAAAAATCACTCAGGGTGTACTCGTTTTCATTAAACGTTATGACAACAGCATTAGAATTGGCGTTATTCATCGATGCTTTTACATTTTCATCAACAGAAAAATCTCCCTCTGCTTTAAGTGCTTCAATAAGTTCGCGTTCACTGGGATTTAACCGTTGCAATCTCTCAAGCTCACGTACAATTTCTTCCATTCTTGCCTCTTCTGATGGATAATTACGAACCGAATCAACCCGGATAATATGGTAGCCATAGGGCATCTCAATAGGTTCGCTGAAAGAATCGGCCGGATTTTTAGCCATAACTGCATCAACA
Organism: Balneolaceae bacterium; assembly: GCA_007134085.1. Lineage (GTDB taxonomy): Bacteria > Bacteroidota > Rhodothermia > Balneolales > Balneolaceae > Rhodohalobacter. The sequence continues at coordinate 3,183 of SLLL01000140.1, read as the reverse complement.
AATGGTTCAGGAAATTGCATTGCGTACCCAACCCAGCCAATCAAACCGCCGTTCGGTACTGTATTTCTGTCCATACTGTAAGTTTCTACGGCATCATACCAGAAGAGCCCATCGGTTAATTTTTGGTGCACATCAGCTGCTTTTTCGGATGCAAGAGACTCCTCCGTATCCTGAAAGAAAATATGGCTAACCTGTCTGTCGGGCGACCTTTCGCGCTTATCTTGAAGGTAGATTACATGATAACCAAATGCCGTGCGCACAGGCTCTGAAATTTCGCCAACTTCGAGTGAAAAGAGGGCATTCTCAAACGGTTCAACAGTTCTGCCGGCAGTAATCCATGGCAGCTGCCCACCCATATAGTTACCATTGCGCACGCTTGAGTAGGTAGCGTTTACCTCATCCGGGTCAACGCCATCAATGAGATCTTCACGTGCCTGTAGGATGCGATCTATGATCTCTCTTTCCTGATCACCAGTAGCCTGGCTTGGCACCTCAATGAGAATATGATATGCGTAAAGCTCGTAATTACTGCGCTCAATAAACTCATCAACAATTCGCTGTTTTATCTCATTTTCAAGCCAGAATATTTCAGCAGCCTGCCTGCCATAAAGTTCAAACTCATCCAGTAAATCCGGTTTTTTATCAAACCCATTTTTAAAACCTTTTTTCAGCTTCAGGCGATATTCTATGTAGGAGGGTAAAAACTCAACAAGATCATCTCGCGAAATTTGCTCATCGGTTTGATTGATATTAAAATTATCTATCAACTCGCCAAGAGTGATTGTTTCAGAACCCACCCTGGCTATTTCAGCGGATCGGTCAACACTATCAACATGCTGTTGAGTTTGGAGTACTAAAAATGAATAAATAAACAGAGTTATCAGAATAACTTTCATACAGTTTCAAACGTAGATTTTGCGTTCAACGTGTGGAAAATTAAAATAGCATACCGGCAATAGTGGCTGTCATCAGGTTGGCAAGAGAACCGGCAAGGACGGCAAGCAGGCCGAAGCTGGCAAGTTCAGATTTTCTTGCAGGAGCCAACCCGCCTATACCACCAATCTGGATAGCAATCGAAGAGAAATTGGCAAAGCCGCAAAGTGCGAATGTGGCCATAGTTATTGTTTTTGGAGATAACATTCCCTGCTCAACCATGTCGGCCATCTGCAGAAATGCTACAAACTCATTCAAAACCACTTTTGTGCCAAGCAGTGAACCCATATTTACAGCATCGGCCCAAGGAACACCTACGATAAATGCGATTGGGGCTATTACCCACCCAAGTAATGTTTCAATGGTTAGGTCAAAATCGGGGAATAAGTTATTGAGTCCGGTTATTTCACCAAACTCATAAAGAAAATAGTTGCCCATTGCGAGCAGGGCAATAAAAGCCAGCAACATAGCACCTACATTTGCCGCAAGTTTCAGGCCAACACCTGCACCTGTTGCAGCGGCATCAATACCGTTTGCATCGGTTTTTTCAACACTCATTTTAACATTACCCTTTGTCGCCGGCTCTGCAGTTTCCGGGAAAAGAATTTTTGCAATAACAAGTGCTGCCGGTGCTGCCATTAAGCTCGCTCCCAAAAGTTGCTCCGCAAATAGTAATCGTCCCACATCTAAAGGCACATTATTAGCAATGGCATAAGAGTTGCCAAGCATTTGTACATAAGCCGCCATTACACCACCTGCTATGGTAGCCATACCACCGGTCATAACAGTTAAGAGCTCCGACTTGGTCATTTTATCGATGTAGGGTTTTATAACCAGAGGTGATTCTGTTTGCCCAACAAAAATGTTGGCAACCACAGAAAGTGACTCTGCGCCGGATGTACCCATCACTTTCTGCATTCCTCTCGACATAACACTTACCACCTTCTGCAATATGCCGTAGTGATAGAAAATGGCTGTTAATGATGCAAAAAACACAATGGTAGGCAGTACCTGAAAAGCAAAAAAGTGGCCCAGGCTTCCTTCCATGCCGGGGCTTTTTGCAAGATCACCAAAAATGAATTCAGCACCGGCAGTTGTAAAATCGAGAACCACTACAAAGAAGCTCGATACCCAGCTAAAGAATGCTTTTGGCCAGCCAAGAGGGGCCCAAACTTCTGCCATTACCGCGCCTTTTAAAATAAAAATCGCAAGAATAAATTGAATGCCGAGGCCGGTGCCAACAAGCCTCCAGTTCACTGCTTTTCTGTTGTTGCTGAATGCAAGTGCAATGGCAATGATTACTGCCATGCCGATCAGGCCCCTTACTATATCCATTTATTTTTGATCTTTGTTTTCGTTTTCTAATACCGGTTTTGTGAGTGGTAAAATGGGTTTGCCTCTTTTTTTATCAGTTGGAGGGCGAAAGCAGTGGCGGGCACGAGGTTCGTATGAATCTTTTTCACCAACCAGCACCTGGCTCTCATTATCCACTACGCGCTGTGAAAAATTCGCCATCATACCGCTTTCAGAACAGATAGCGTGGAGCTTTGTAACGTACTCAGCGATGGCAAGCAGATGAGGCATCGGCTCGAAAGGGCGTCCAAGATAATCCATATCAAGCCCGGCGATGATTACGCGTTTACCATCATTGGCAAGGGTATTAACCACATCTACCAGACGGCTATCGAAAAATTGTGCCTCATCGATGCAAACTACTTTAGCTGATGAGGTTAAAAGGATAATTTGATCAGCCGTATCAACGGTAATTCCGGGCAGAGAAGTTTCATCATGCGATACTACTTCGGTGTCACTGTAGCGATTATCAACTGCCGGTTTTACAATAACTACACGTTGCCCTGCAATGTGTGCCCTTCTTGCCCTTCTGATTAGCTCTTCGGTTTTACCGCTGAACATTCCCCCGCAAACTACTTCGATCCAACCTGCCTGATTGGGTAAAAACGATGGCTCGTTAATCATACAATCTGTCTGTTTTCAAAACATTTTAACGCATGGAATATATCCTGCAATTGGCAAAAGAAAAAAGATAACTTTTTATGAATCTGGCAGAAAAGATTGTCGCCTCACAGCCAATAAATGTGCAGCTGCCAGAGGTGCATATTAAATCAAAAGGTTCTACGGGAAACCTTGTGGGTAGGTTTTTTTTGGAATAAATGTTCTCTTTGATGGATGACAGAATGGATGTAACGTTTCAAAAAAAAGTAAACCGTGATGCTGTGGCTATTCACCCGG
>SLLL01000029.1 GCA_007134085.1 Balneolaceae bacterium | reverse complement strand
TACTGTACAAAAACCTTCTCTATTTAACACCTCTTATCTGCCTGTTTTTGCTTAGCACTAATGCGATGGCTCAAAACAGTATGGGCGCAAAGTCTATCGCTATGGGGCAAACCGGTGTTGCTCTGCCATCCACAAATTGGTCGGCATTCAGCAATGTTGCCATGATGCCAACGGATCAAAACAGAGTTTCATTTTACGGTTTTCGATATATCGGCATTGCTGAAATTACGGATATGGCTGCAACTATCAACTACCAAACAGGCTTTGGAACAGTTGGTGCAGGCGTGCACCGATATGGCTTCAACCTTTTTAATGAGAACAGATTTCTGCTTGGCTACAAAAACAGCCTCGGTAATTTTCATTATGGTGCGTCTGTCTCTTACACTCACATTTACCAAGGTGGAATCTATGGTTCAGCCGGTGCTGTTGGGGTTGACCTTGGGCTGGCTACGCAAATTGTTGACGGCCTCTGGTTTGGCGCAAGGGCAACCAATATCAACCAGCCATCCTATGGCGATACTGATGAAAACCTGCCGCGAGAGCTTGCCGCCGGATTGAGTTATCAGCTTACCGGAGATGCACTTGTAACCGCTGAAATTGTGAAGGATGTGATGTTCCCGATTTCGTTTCGTGCAGGTTTGGAGTTCGAAATTATTACCTCTCTTTTTGCGAGAGCAGGCATCTCTACAGAACCCGAAACCTACTCATTCGGTTTTGGTTATCTCGCCGAGAAGTGGGAGGTGAATTTTGGCCTTCAACAGCATAACCCGCTTGGCTTGAGCCCGGCGCTTGATCTCGCAATCCATTTTTAGAATGAGGAGATCTTTTTCAGAAACATATCTTCCCGGCCGGTCAAAGAAATTCCCGTTTTTCTTTTTTTTGATATTCTCTTTCTGCCTGATTGGTTTGCTGCTGCCACATCATCTCATTGCTCAGGAGCAGGATACCACCCGCGTGCAGGTAGAACGCGATCTTGAACGTGCCATCGAAGATATCGACCCTGAAGAATCAGAACTTGATCTCGAAGAGCTGATTGAGTTTCTCGAAAATCTTGCCAACAACCCGATGAATGTAAACCGGGCATCCGTTGATGACCTGATGCAGATTCCCGGCCTTAATTTCAGGCTGGCGCAGAATATTGTCCGCTACCGAACCGAACAGGCTCCGTTCACCTCCATTGATGATTTGGGAAATGTGAGCGGTATTGGCCCGGCAACGCTTGGCAGGATCCGCCCATATGTTACCATTGGCACGGGACTTGAACTTGGCCGCGATCTCTATCTAAACCCCCGGTTTTGGACCAACAACAGCCGTTTTGAAGCATTTACCCGATACCAACAGGTACTGCAAGAGCAGGAAGGCTATACCCGGCCCGACACACTTGGTGGTTATGTTGGCAGCCCGGTTAAATATTATCAGCGGTTTCGGTACACGAGTAATCATCTCTCGCTGAACCTCACGCAGGATAAAGACCCCGGTGAGCCGCTTACGGGCCTTAACGGCTTCGATTTTACATCTTGGCATTTAGAGGTTAGAGATATTGGCAGGCTGCGGAATCTTGTGATTGGTGATTACAGCGTAGCATTCGGGCAGGGCTTGCTGCTTTGGAGCGGTGGCGCTTTTGGAAAAGGGCGGGATGTGATTCGCGGCCCGTCAAAAAACGAGCGTGGAATACGGCCATTCACATCAGCCCAGGAAGCTATTGGTTTTCGTGGGGTGGCAGCTACTGTGGGTAATCGCCTTCAGTTTACCGGATTCTACTCCGACCGACAGCGAACAGCTACTGTTATCGACGAAAACACCGTAAATTTTCCTTCACTAACTGGTTTGCACCGCACACTAAACGAACGCGACAGAAGAAATAACCTGGGCCAAACTACTGTTGGCGGACGCATTCGCGCCCAAATTCCCTATGGCTTTATTGGAGTCTCCGCATTCCATAACCATTTCGACAGAACAATTGCGCGAGGAACCCAGCCGTATCAGCAGTTTAACTTTTCGGGGCAAAATCTTGCGGGATATGCAGCGGATTATCGTCTGCTTTTAGGTGATGCCATTCTGTTTGGAGAGTTTGCCTACACCGATAATGGCGGATACGGTTTTCTGAGTGGAATGGAGTACAATCTAGGCAGATTGACTGATCTTCTCTTTGTGTACAGACATTATGATAAGGCTCTTCAATCTATTTTTGGAGCCGGCTTCGGGGAGCAGTCGGGCAGGCCGAGAAATGAACAGGGTTTTTATGTAGGTATTCGCCATGCGCTTACCGATCAGATTCGAATCAGCGGATATTTTGATCAGTTCCGATTCCCTGCACCGCGGTTTCAAACCACCCAGCCTACCTCCGGCTACGACTGGCTGGCATCTGTTGAATATCAGCCATTTCGCGAGCTGAACATCTATGTGCTTGCCCGTTATAAAGTCCGCGATCAGGAGTACACCGGCACGGATGCGCTTGGACGTTCTGTGCGTCTTTTGGATGATAATTCCCGTGCCAACCTGCGGATGCAGGCTGAGTATCAGGTGCATCCCCGTGTAAGGCTGAGAACCAGATTTGATATGGTGCGTGCACAAGCCGCTGCAAGTGATGCAAGCTGGGGCTACCTTGTTTTCCAGGATATTCGCTTTAACCCAACACCCCGCCTTCAGGTAGATGCACGCATAACCATGTTCGATACCGACGATTTCGACTCCAGGGTATTTCAGTTCGAGAATGACCTTCTCTATGTACTATCCAATACCATGCTATTCGATCAGGGCCAGCGAATGTATGTTGTGCTTCGATACGAAGCTACCCAATGGCTCGATTTCTGGTTCAAGGCCGCTACCACCGTTTACGAAAACCGAAATGTAATCGGCAGCGGGCTTGCTCAAATCGAAGGAAACCGCCGGAGTGACATTGGTGTACAGGCAAGGGTGAGGTTTTGAGGTTGCCACGATCGGAACACTGAAACTCCTCCATGAAAACCCGTACCTCCGTAGCAAATCAAATAAGAGCAGATATCCAAAACATGGCATGTTTCTCGGGATGTGATAAATTTTGCGGCATTAACCTGCAAAGGGCATATATGCGCACCGTTCCTCTTTAAACATTCCATGTTAAACGTTTCAGAGGTAAAGTTTCGGTGTTTTCTCCTCACAAAACGAAATCATTTCAAGATTGAAGCATTATTTTTTTTAGTTCATTTTTGCAATCTATCTAAATTAATTACTAAAAAGCGCTTCCAATAAAAAATATATTGCATAAAGGCCATTTTATAGCATTATTAATGAAGTTATTTCAACTCTAAACAATGCCCGTATGTCTTTCTCGAACTCTCACTCTCCTTTTGTTGAAAAATCTGCCTGTGGCGTAGGTTTTATTGCCAGCCGTAACAGTGAATCAACCCATCAGAATCTTCAAAAAGCACTGCATGCACTTAGCTGTGTGGAGCATCGTGGTGCATGTGCGGCTGACCAGGTTTCGAGTGATGGCGCCGGCATCATGGCAGACATACCGTTCAAAATGTTTGGCTATGAGCCCGGAGAAGTTGCCGTAGCAACAATTTTCGCCCCACACGACAGCCAGCGCCGCCGTAAAGCACTTCGTATTTTTGAACAGACATTTAGTTTTTACGGCCTAAAAGTTCTGGAATACCGAACCGTTCCGGTTGACCCCACCGTTTTAGGTGAAACTGCAAGGCAATCGATGCCATTTATTTTGCATGCCATTATCAAAAGGCCGGAACACTGCCGCACAAGCAGCTCTTTCGACAGGCTTCTCTACACCGCAAAACAGATGACGAGAACGAAAGAGAAAGCTGAAGGCATTGTTCGGGAATTCTTCTTCGCCTCACTTTCAGCGCGTACTATTGTTTATAAGGCACTTACAAAGGCTAATGCGCTGAAAGATTTCTACCTGGACTTGCAGAATCCAGCCTTCGAAACCCGTTTTGCCCTGTTTCACAGACGTTTTTCTACAAACACAAAAACATCGTGGGATAAAGTACAGCCATTCCGAATCATCGCTCACAACGGCGAAATCAACACCATTACAGGTAACCGATCCTGGGCCATTTCACGAGAAAAATACCTTGGCGTTCAAAAGGATGAGCTGCTTACAAGGCAGCAAATTAGTGACTCGGGGAGTTTGAATGAGATGGTAGAATCGCTTACCTACCGAAGCAGTATCCCTTTTGTGGAGGATATTCTGGCGATTATGATACCACCCGCAACCCATCAAAACAGTTTCTACAAATTCTGGAGCCGGGCGATGGAGCCATGGGATGGCCCCGCGTTTATCTCCTACTCCGATGGCTCATCCATCGGGGGACGGCTCGACAGAAACGGGTTCCGCCCCTGCCGGTGGATGATAACCGACGATCATCTCTATGTAAGTTCTGAAGCCGGGTCATTCGAAATTGATGAGAGTACTGTTACCGCTAAAGGTTCGCTGCAGGCCGGAAACGGAATCAAAATGGATCTCTCTACCGGCAAAATTCATTTCCGCGACCCAAGCTATTCCCGAGAAAATTACGATGCCAAATTTGAGCATCGCCTCGAAAAACTTCTGCCTGAAATTCTGGATGAAACTGACCAAAGTTTCGCCAACAAACATCTGTTTAAATACACCCGCGAGGAGATCGAGAATGTGCTTGTTCCGATGATTACAGACGGCAAAGAGCCGATCGGTTCTATGGGTGATACTGCCCGCCCCGCACTTTTCTCCGATCAGCCGCGGTCATTTTTCGATTATTTCTACCAAAACTTTGCCCAGGTAACCAATCCCCCGCTCGATTATATTCGGGAAAAGATGGTTACCGATATCAGCATGTATCTTGGTAAACGGCCAAATATTTTCTCCCCGAAGGAGCTTATCCCACAGTTCC
>SLLL01000183.1 GCA_007134085.1 Balneolaceae bacterium | reverse complement strand
GAAGCCACCAAGACTCGAAGATACACGAAGGTAATAGCGAAAAGATACTTCGTGAACCTTTGTGTCATCGTGGCTTCGCGGCCAAAAAATAAAGGTTCAATAATTGGATAGGTTCTTTTTAACTTGGCTACCAAAACTTTTGCGATATTTGATAGGCTGTCTTGTTTCACTTTGGAAAATTAGACCTTTACCCACAAGGTTTCCCGTAGAACCAATCAAAAAAAGAAAGAATGGTGATTTCTCATTAACTTCAATAGATGATTTTTAGAAGGTACCCATTTGCATTTCAGGCAGCGATTGTAATCCACATTTTTTTACTCTTCACGCTACGGGCAGAGGCACAGATTTTTGAAGATTTTGAAGCAGGCTCAAAAAATGCCTATGCAGCTGGGGTGGTTACATTTTCAACCGGAGAGTGGCTCCTTGATGATGCTCTTGTAGGGCAGGCTGATGGAGACAGAAAATTTGGTTCTCGCTCAATACGCATCAGAGATGGCTTTCTGCAGATGCAGTTTGATGCTGAAGAGGGTGCCGGCGTATTAAGCTTCTGGGGAGCAAATTCTGGTTTTTCTGGAGATAGCGGAGGATCAGTTCAAATTTTCTACTCCACAGATGAAGGAAATTCATGGAACAGTATAGGAGATCCTATTCCACTTACCGAAGAGAATGCTCTGGAATTCTATGAGCTGGAAACAAATATTTCAGAACCGGTTCGTTTTCGGTTTGAAAGAGCCTCAGGTAACCGAATTAATATTGATGATGTTACCATTGAACCGTTCATTGAGTTATCGGATACCCCCAGGCTCATGGTTAGGACTGATCAAGAGCAGTTACCACCGGGCGCTGAAGTTATTTTTGAGCCGGTGAATATCAATCAGAATAGTGAAGTTATACTGAGGCTATCAAATACCGGTGTGCCTGATCTTGATATTTCATCGGTTAAGTTGATGAACAATCGGGAGTTTTCACTATCAGAAAACCTTCCCGTAGCTCTTCAATCAAGAGAATCTGCTGATTTAACTATAACATTCTTTTCAGATATCGGTGGCTTGTTCGAGGATGAGCTAACCATCCAAACCAACGATCCCGATCAGCCTGAATTTGTGCTTTCACTGCAGACCTTTGCTATTGACGGAAGTCAGATCATTCCAATATCACTAACCCGAAATGTTCCTTTTGGTACAAGGGTAACGGTTGAGGGTATTGTAACCGTTGCCAATGAGTTTGATGGGCCTGCTTTTATACAGGATGAGTCAGCGGGTATCGCAGTATTTTATGAACCACTACACGCAGATGCAGAAAGGGGTGACCGAGTTCGAGTTTCGGGGCCGCTTACCGAGTTCAACCCAATTGGCGGCACATCAGGTACATTTCTTCGGCAAATAGCTGCTACAGAAGACGATGGTGCTATTGGCTATGAAATAACTAAACGACAAGCAGGGGAGATTGAGCCTGAATTAATTTCCATCGCCCAAATGAATAGCGGTGATTTTGAAAGTGCATTGGTAACCATTGAAAATGTAACATTTCAGGCAGATGGGGTATTTCAGGGAAATCAAAATTATGCTATTGCCGATCCTACAGGAAGCGGTGTAATCAGAATAGATAATTCTGTTACTGATTTGATTGGGGCACCCATACCTGATGAACCGGTAGAAATAACCGGAGTTGTTGACCGATTCAACAGAGTTTATCAGCTAAAACCCAGAAACAATCTGGATTTACAAGTAGTTCCTTATGAAATCGAGGGAGAGGATATTCCCCGCAACCTTACGTTCGACCTTGTAACCTGGAATATCGAATGGTTTGGTGCAAATGATTTGGGTCCCGAACCTAACCAACAGATGGATAATGTGATAGAGGTAATAGAAACCATTAATGCTGATCTGTATGCCCTTCAGGAGATTGCAAACGTTGATCGGTTCAATACACTGGTGGAGCGTTTACCCGATTATCGTGGTTTTCTGGCGAATTATTCACAGCGTCAGCGCACCGGATATCTCTTCAAAACAGCGGTAATCGATTCAGTTGATGCGGGTTTGCTAACAGATGGTCAGGAATCGTTTGACTGGGCCGGCCGCTTGCCACTGTTTTTTGAATTTGATGCTACCATAGAAGGAATCACACGGAGAATAACAAGCTACAATGTACATGCAAAAGCGTTTGGAGACAGGGAATCGTACTTCCGAAGACAAAATGCCGCTGCCTCGTTAAAAGCTTATCTGGATAGTGAAAAAAGAGAGGATAACATTCTATTTATTGGAGACTTTAACGATCAGCTAAATTTCTCAACCTATAATGAAGAGGTGAGCCCCTATCAGGTTTTTTTGGATGATGAGCACTACTATGCCGTAACCAAAATTTTGGAAGACAGGGGTTTTGCCTCTTATCTGGTTGGCCGGTTTCGTTCCATGATTGATCACATTATTATTACGAATGAACTAATTGATGAACATATTAATGGCTCACAGCGTGTTGAAAACCCTAACTATATCGCAAGTTTTATATCCTCCACAAGCGATCATGCCCCTGTATGGACAAGATTCCAATTTGCAGATAGTGAAGATGATGATTTCGAAATACCGGAGAGCTTTACTGTGTATCCTAATTTTCCCAACCCGTTCAACCCTTCAACAACTCTTCGTTTTTCGGTTTCTGAACCATCAGAGGTTAGTATTCGTGTGTACGATATTCTTGGAAGAAAAGTAGCCCTGCTTTCTGATAGAACTTTATTCTCTGCGGGAAATCATACCGTTGCGTTTGATGCGGGCAATCTCTCCAGTGGAACTTATTTATACCGGGTTGAGCTTAGCAGCGGAGAAAATAAAACCAAAAAAATGCTATTGATACGATGAAAACACCGAAAGAACTTGGATACCGCATGCCTGCTGAGTGGGAAACACATGCAGCAACACAATTGCACTGGCCAGCGAACAGAGAAACATGGCCGGGTGAACGGTTGGAGCGGGTTGAGAAGGTTTACGTCGAAATCATCAAAGCCCTGCATCTCTATGAACCGATTGTTCTACTTGTAGAACCCAAAGTTGATACTGATGAAATCGTAAAGAAATTCATTGAACAGGAAATTGACCTGTCTGCTGTACATATTTTCAGCACGCCTGTAAATGATTTTTGGGCAAGAGATTGCGGGCCTATTTTCATCAAACAGAATAAAAAACAAAAATTTGCAATAACGGACTGGGAGTACAATGCCTGGGGGGGCAAATATCCACCTTATGATGCAGATAATGCTCTTCCCGGTTGGTTTTCAGAAGCTTTTGGAATTGAGAAGTTTACCCCGGGAATAGTGCTCGAAGGGGGGAGTATAGATACAAACGGAAAGGGCACATTTCTTACAACCGAATCTGTATTGCTGAACAAGAATCGTAACCCTCATCTAAGTAAAGAGCAAATTGAAGGCTATCTGGCAGATTATCTGGGTGCTGAAAAGATAATTTGGCTAAAAGACGGGCTGGCGGGTGATGATACAGATGGACACATTGATGATTTATCCCGATTTTTAAATGAAAACACCATTTTGACGATGATTTCGGACAATCCTGATGATGTGAATTACAAATCATTGCAAGAGAATTACGAAATTCTGAAAAGTGCTAAAAACAGCGCAGGAGAACCGTTCGAGATTGTTACCCTGCCACTTCCCAAAACTAAAATAGAGGGTACTACTGTTGATGGGTCAGAATACGTGCCTGCAAGCTATGCAAATTTTTATATTGCCAATGGAGTGGTTCTTCTGCCTCTTTATGATGAAAGATATGATGAACAGGCTGTTTCACTTTTTAAAAAATATTTTCCCGGAAGAGTGGTGGCTGGAATTCCCTGTGCTGATCTTGTTTGGGGGCAGGGGAGCATTCATTGCATCACTCAACAGCTATATGGAATAGATTTATAAAAAAAAGGCAGCACTCTATTAGAATGCCGCCTTCATCACCATCCGACAAATAAATTATTTTACATACGTAACCAACTCCCATAGTTCAGAACGAACAAGGTCTCTCGTCTCCTCAATATTTTCGAAAAATTCTCTCACATTGGTCTCCGGATTGCTGATTCTTATAAGTTCTTCATTGAAACCAAATTCAAGATTTCTAAGATTTCCAAGATAATTTCCTGTCGCAAAATTGTATCCATATTCACTGCCTCCGGGGGTAATCAGAGTGAAAAGCTCCCAACCCTCCATATTGCCCATTTCCATTCGTAGCTCATGCAGCGGGCGTGCAACCTCATCTTCCATCATTTGGTATGCATACTCCATACCTTCAGGCACATCCATATAATCCATACCGAAATAGCGGCTTGGTTTGGCATCTTCAGTTGCTAAAACACTGTTATTTATTCTCCAAAGTTCAGAGTGGGTTGGAGCCATCATATTAAAATAAAGGCTCATCATTCGCCTCATGTCATTTCCATCATACGATTGGATAACCTGATTATGAACATCCTCAAAATCGGAAATATCATTGCTGATAGACACGGCAACATAATTATATCGAGTATCTCTCGATCCAGGAAATGCTACCCTGTACAGATACCATTCGTTAAGGTTTTCAGAATCAATCCTGGCTTGTTGAATCGGTTTGATAACTTCTTCAACTCCACGTTCAAAGTTCATGATTTCAGACTGCTCAATATGCAAGTAATCAATATGCATGTAATATCCCTGGTGATTTTGAGCAAGCGAAACCGTTGTTGTAAGTACTAAAAGTAGTGTTGCTGAAATAATGCTGAGGTAGATATTCTTCATAACATTCTCCGGAGAATTATTAAAGGTATATTAGCAATTAACAAAAAAGCTGAATAATTATGAAATGAGTTCGAAAAAATATAAAAGTGATTTTTTTCAATCATTTAAGCCGCTTTTATCCGAACTGTAACTCCTCAAATTCCGGCAGAATTGATTACAATATTCTATCATTACTTTGTTATCTTTCTGCTCGGCTAATTTTCGAAACAGTTAAATTTAGAATGTCAACAATTTCAAATGAGAAGTACGAGGCTGTGATAGGCCTCGAAGTTCACGCACAGCTGCTCACAAATAGCAAAGCCTTTGTAGCAGTATCTCCTCAATATGGCAGCGCCCCAAACACTCAGATTACCCCGCTATGTTTGGGCCATCCCGGCACACTGCCTGTATTGAATGAAAACCTTGTTCGATATACCATAAAAATGGGCCTTGCCACTAATTGTAAAGTGGCTGAAAAATCTATTTTTGCGAGGAAAAATTATTTCTATCCCGATCTCCCAAAAGGGTATCAGATTTCGCAATATGAAACTCCAATTTGTTTTGATGGATTCATAGATATCGAACTTGAAGAGTACACCAAACGGATTGGTATTACTCGAATACATATGGAAGAAGATGCCGGTAAATCAATTCATGATCAGGATCCTTATCACACGTTGGTCGACCTTAACCGTGCCGGAACCCCATTAATTGAGATTGTATCAGAACCGGATCTTCGAACCCCTCAGGAAGCGTACGAATATCTGAAGAAGATCCGCCAGATTGTACAATACCTTGAAGTATGCGACGGTAACATGGAAGAGGGAAGCCTGCGCTGCGATGCAAACGTTTCAATACGCCCACGTGGCCAAAAAGAGCTGGGAACCCGTACCGAGCTAAAAAACATGAACTCTTTCCGTAATGTTGAGAGAGCTATCACATATGAAATTGAGCGGCAAATTGAATTGGTTGAATCGGGCGGCGAGGTAGTACAAAAAACCTTGCTTTGGGATCCTAATAAATTGGTTACCCGTGAGATGAGATCGAAAGAAGAAGCACATGATTACCGTTACTTCCCGGAGCCAGACCTTCCGCCAATCATCATTAACCAGAACACACTTGATGAGATCAATTCGGAATTGCCGGAGCTTCCATCTGTCCGTTTTGAAAGGTTTGTAAAAGAGCTCGGCCTCAGTGAAGATGATGCATATATACTCACAGAAACACGCCCACTCGCCGATTACTTTGAATCCTGTATTTCCAATTTGAATGATCCAAAAGCTGTTTCTAATGTTATTCTCACGGAAGTGCTTCGCGTTCTAAACGATAAGAGTTTTGGAATTGAAGAGTTCACTATTACTCCTGAACGTTTAACTGCGCTCATATCCCTGAAACAGGATGATAAAATCAGTTCATCTGCCATGCAGACAATCTTCAATGAGATGCTTGATAAGGATATTGAACCTCTAAAATTAGCTGAAGAACTCAACCTTCTGCAGGTTTCCGACTCAGGTTTTCTAGAAGATATTATCGATGAAATAATTCAGGCGAATCCGGACGAAGTTCAGCGCTACAAAGAAGGTAAAAAGGCACTGATGGGTTTCTTTATTGGCCAGGTTATGAAGCAATCTAAGGGCAATGCAAATCCTAAACTGGCAACAGATATCGTTACCAAAAAATTAGAAAATGGTTAAGATGGGCGAAAAGCTCAATACGTTGGTTATGGCGAAAAAAAATTTTCTGCTGCTATGTTTAGCTTTGTTATTTCTGTTCTCATGTTCCCGTGAGGTACCGGAGGTTAGTTATAGTGCCCACATCAAGGGACAGATAACCGTTTCTGAAGAGCTGGATGATAGTTTTGATTACAGTGATATTGAAATACTTGCCAGAGTACGAACAGCAAGCGATAGAACAGATACCCTATTCCATGCTCTAACCGACCAACAGGGGTTTTTCTCAGGTAATGTTACTTTCGACAGACCCGGGCAGTTTCCGGTGGTTATTTCCCGCAACAACAATGTGATGGGCATTGTAAATCTGATTTTTGCTGACAAGGATACGATTGAACTCCGTGCCAGTTTACCTCAATTCAATGAAACGGTTGAAATTAATTCACACGAAAACGATGTTTTCCGCACGTTTGAACGTGTTGACCGAAGCTTTACAAGAGTTGCGAATTTTATTAATGCCGGATTAATATCAGCCGATAGTATTGGAATTGAGATCGACAAGTGGAGTGATATTTACTGGGATGTATTTGAACAGTATCCCGGCACTTACGCGGGCAAGCTATCCGCAGAAAGTTCTATTTCTATTTTAAGAGAGTGGAACGACTCCCTTATGGTTGCCAGAACAGAGGAGATTTTAAACATGTATGGTAACCTTACAACAGGTACACGTGAGGTACTTGTTGAGTATTTTGCTGAAACGGAAGGCCTTGAACGTGCACTTAGCTTTATTGACAGGCTGCAGGATATGGCAAAACATTCCCCCGATATCATGGAGATTGAAATTAACAGGATTGAACTGCTATTCGATAGCTCCCGCACAGAAGAAGCTATGGCTTATCTTGATTCTTTCAAGCAGGCTTTTTCTGAAAACATTCTCGCCATGGAGTGGGCTGAGAATAAAAGATATGATCTTGAATTTCTCGCACCAGGTTATCCATTTCCTGAATTAAGCTTTTTACTCAGCACCGGTGATTCACTTCATACAAGCGAACTGAACGGGCGCCCTTTTATGCTTGAAGTTACCCGGTTTGATAATGCCATGTACCAGCAGCAGTTCGACAGAACGATTGCTATTTATCAGATATATAGAAATTTTGGGCTTGAAATTATTACGGTTCCGCTCGGCAGCAACAAAATTGTGCTTGATGCATTTTTCTCTGAAAGAGAAAAACTTTGGAATGTTGTTGAACCGGGTTCATTCGATGCTGAACATATTGTTGAAATATTGAACCTGAGCCGGGTGCCAACCCGTTACCTTGTAAATGCTGATGGGACTATCATCAGAAGGTATATTGGCAACGAATATGATGACATAGTGAGAGGATTACAACAAATATCAACATTAACAAACGAATAAAGACCATGAGAACATTTTTAATTGCGGGAAACTGGAAAATGAATGCCGGGCCAACAGAAGCTGCAAAATTGGCTAAAGAGATGGCCGCAAGCTGGGAAGGAAAGACGTTCAAATCAGAGGCGCTGCTTTGCCCGCCATTTATTTCAATACCAGCAGTACAGTCAGCCTTGAATGGAAGCGGATTCCAAACAGGAGCTCAGAACGTATCAAACCAAGATAATGGAGCGTATACCGGCGAAATCAGTACTTCAATGTTGAAAGATGCCGGTTGTACATACGTGATAATTGGCCACTCCGAGCGAAGAGAGTATTATGGCGAAACAGATGAACTCATCGCAGAAAAAACTAAAAAGGTTATTGATGACGGCTTGAAAGCTATTCTATGTGTTGGTGAACTTTTACAAGAGCGAAAAAGTGGCAAGCAGGAAGAAGTAGTTGAAAAGCAGGTTAATGCTGTTTTGAACTATCTTGGTGAAGATGTTTCAGACAATTTTGTGATTGCGTATGAACCGGTTTGGGCTATTGGTACCGGCGAAACTGCTACACCGGAACAGGCTCAAGAGATGCATAAGTTTATCCGTTCTCTCGTGGAAAAAAGCTGGGGTAAAGCAAGTGCGGACAAAGTAAGAATTCTTTATGGCGGCAGCATGAAGCCCGATAATGCTCATGAGCTGCTAAGCATGCCCGATGTAGATGGAGGTTTAATTGGCGGAGCCAGCCTTAAAGCTGACAGTTATGGCCAGATTTTAGACGCCGCGGAATCAATCTAAGCTGAATGGATACGTATAACGTTCTTTTAATAGGTTCAGGCGGCAGGGAACATGCTATAAGCTGGAAACTTGCTCAGTCTGAAAAGCTTGGCAAACTACACATTGCTCCGGGTAATCCGGGAACCGCACAATTTGGCAAAAATGTGCAGTTAGATGTAAACGATTTCGAAGCTGTTGCCGAATTTGTTGATTCAAATAATGTGGAACTGGTTGTAGTTGGCCCGGAAGGCCCACTCGTAAACGGAATTACTGACTTCTTGAGGGCTAAAAACATTGCCGTTTTTGGCCCGGAAAAGAATGCAGCCCGCCTTGAAGGGAGTAAAGAATTTGCCAAAGAGTTCATGTTGAAATACAACATCCCTACGGCTGATTTCGCTGTTTTTAGTTCGCTTGATTATGATGATGCGCTTAAATTTATTATATCAAAAGAAACCTATCCAATTGTACTCAAAGCAGATGGGCTTGCAGCAGGTAAAGGTGTTTTTATCTGCAACAGCGAAGAGGAAGTAAAGCAAAGGCTGCTTGCAATCAAAAAAGATGATACACTCTCAAAGGCTGCAAGCAGGCTGGTAGTTGAAGAGTTTATGGAAGGGGAGGAAGTCTCCGTTTTTGTAATTTGCGACGGCCACACTTCCCATATTTTACACTATGCACAAGATCATAAGCGCATTGGTGATGGAGATACCGGCCTAAATACAGGTGGAATGGGTGCATATTCACCTGCACCTTTGCTCAATGAAGCTCTTCTTGAACAAATTCAGGCTGAAATTATTGATCCAACAATTACGGGCATGCAGCTTGAAGAATCAGCCTATACAGGCATTCTTTATGTTGGGCTGATGATGACGGCCAATGGGCCGAAAGTAGTAGAGTATAACTGCCGGTTCGGTGACCCGGAATGCCAGGTTATTTTGCCGTCACTCGAAAATGATCTTCTCGATTTAATGATTGCAGCCACCGAACAACGCCTTGATGAAAAATCTATTCAAATTGATGATAAATATCGCTGTTGCGTTGTTCTCGCCAGTGAAGGCTACCCCCTCAAGTATGAAAAAGGCAAAGTAATTATCGGGCTTGATAAAGTTTCCGGCGATGCACAACTATTTCACGCTGGAACAGCACAAAAAGGTGATGATATTGTTACCAATGGTGGCAGGGTTTTAAATGTGGTTGGCAGTGGGAAAACACTTCGCGGCGCAATCGACAACACCTACGAGGCTGTTAAAAAAGTTAGTTTTGAAAACTGTTACTACCGTAAAGATATTGGGCATAAAGGGTTGAAGAGAATAAGTAATTTATAGAGATCTCCTCTTTTTTTTAGTTTTTGCCTGTTTTGTAAACTTATAATCTGATTGGTTCTAATGGCTGAAACTGATTTGAAAGAATATATTTTCAATTCCGGGATCTCTTTTGCTGATCGCCTGAAGGAAGTTTACATCTATCAAATAGCAAACAACCCATTCTACCGCGATTTTTCTAATGTACTCGGGCTTAATATGGATAGTGATATTGATCCTGAGTCTGTACCGCTTCTTCCCATCCGTGCTTTTCAGTTGGGAAAAATCATTACTGAAAACAGTGATGCTGATTTAATGTTCAAAAGCAGCGGCACTACAGGAATGCTTCAAAGCATGCATTATGTAGCTGATAAATCTCTTTACGAAAATGCAATATCTGAAGCATTTTACAGCCATTTTCCAAAGGATAAGTACGCCCTGTTATGCTACATGCCTGGCTATCTTGACAATCCCCATTCTTCGTTGATATGGATGGCGGCTTATCTCATCAAAAATGATGACTGCGGTTTAAGTACAATGTATCACGATACAGAAAATATTGATGAGTGGATTTCAAATGTGCTTGATAAAGGAAAAATTCCGCTGTTGTTTGGGGCGGCATTTGGGTTGCTTGATTTAATTGATGAAAACAAGATCAACATAAGCAATCAGTTTGAGATCATAGAAACCGGTGGTATGAAAACTCATCGAAGGGAGATGTCGAAAACAGAATTACGCAAGCAACTTTCGGATGGATTTGATGTGGCGCCTTCAAACATCCACTCTGAATACGGCATGTGTGAACTACTGAGCCAGATGTATGCTATCGGTGATGAATGGTTTACAACTCCGCACTGGGTACAGATAACCATTCGTGATCCAAGAAATCCCGGTCGAATTTGTAAACCGGGCGAGGAGGGGAAAATCGGCATTATCGATCTCGCCAATTTGTATTCCTGCCCGTTTATCTTAACCGATGATAAGGGAGTTAGTGATGAAAATGGCAGATTTCAAGTTTTGGGCCGTTGGAACAGTGACAATCTTCGTGGCTGCAATTTTTTGATAGACCGAGATTAAATACCGATGCAAGTAGCTAATCATATAAAAAAACTTTCGAAAGCGATTGACGGCTGGTTTCAACCGGACAACATGAAACTAAAAACAGCGATTGAACAAACTGTTGATGAAGGTTTTTTCAGTTTTGAGGATGTTAAACAACAAATCCGAGCACTAAAGCATGCCACAGCCGGTGATAATTTGCACAAATGGACAGAATCATCAGGATTACAACCGCATTCACTTTCCGGGAAAGATATTCTTTGCCTCCATGCGGGAAATCTTCCTTTGGTTGGTTTCCAAGATGCACTCTCTGTGATGATGACAGGGGGAAACTACTTCGGGAAAATTTCTCGAAAGGATCCCTATCTGCTGCCTGCGTTTCTAGAATATAGTTCAGGGCTTATTCTGCAATCTGAGATCAACTGGGTATTGAACTTAGATGATTTGGAAATTACTAAAGTTGATGCGCTGATTTTTGCGGGATCTGAAGATTCAGCTTCGAAAGTAACATCAGTACTTAGAGAAAAAAATATCATTACAAAATCAACGCCTTCTTTGATTCGAACTGCACACTTTTCTGTGGCTTACATCACAAATAACCATCCTGAAACAATGCGCGATCTCACCGAAGCAGTGTTTAGGTATGGGGGCGCGGGATGCCGATCTATAGCGATTGTAGTGGCGCCATTTGGGTTGAATGATTGGAAATGTTCATTTACAGAATATATTGAAGAGTTCTGGTTGAAGAATCCCCAACATTCAAAACCGGATCCTTCGCTTTTTCATCGGTATGCATTCAATAAAGCAATGAAGATTGAGCAGGCATGGCTTGATGATTTTCTGATTGAAGAACAGCTCTCTAAACCCTCCGAAAAATTTATCCTGCAATGGATAAAGGGCGATAAGAATACACTGGATGATATTGTCTCAAAATTTAAAGATGGTTTGCAAGCCGTTTATTCTACTGAGAATTATATCGGACAAAAATCAAATAGCATGATAATCGAACCTCTGTCAAAAGCTCAAAATCCGTCAATATGGTGGAAACCTGATCATATAGACACCATTGAATGGTTACAGGAAAATGTCGGGATTTAATGAAATCAATCTCTAAACTTTACTATTTTGAGAATTCATTAACCACTATCAAATTATTTCAACCATGAAAGCTTTTATAACTCTATTTCTGCCACTTATGTTACTGAATAGTACAGCTGCCTGTTCACCTGAAAATCAAAATGAACCTCAGATTCATCAGTTTGAAGATGCAGAAGCTTCTGTTCTTGTTTTTACAAAAACAGAAGGATGGAGGCACGATTCCATCGAACCTGGAGTAGACGCTGTAGTGGAATTGGGCAGAGCCAATGGGTTTAACGTTACCTGGACTGAAGATTCAGAATACTTTAATGAAGAAAATCTTACCGCTTATGATGCCGTATTATTTCTAAACACCACCCTTACCGTGTTTAATGATACTCAGCGAGAGGCTTTTAAAAGATTTATACAAAATGGTGGTGGATTTGCAGGTGTGCACTCCGCAACGGATACTGAGTACGACTGGGCTTGGTATGGCGAACTTGTAGGTGCTTACTTCGATAATCACCCGCCGGGAGTGCATGAAGCCCGAATTTTTGTTGTGAATCACGATCATCCCTCCACGCAACACCTTGATGAGTATTGGATAAAAGTAGATGAGTGGTACAACTTTGGGTATATGAACAAAAATGTGAATGTACTTTTAAAACTTGATACTGAGAGTTTTGAAGGAAGTGATCACCCGGGAAATCACCCGATTGCCTGGTACCATGAATTTGATGGCGGACGTGCTTTTTATACGGGATTAGGGCATACAATAGAATCATTCTCCGAACCGCTGTTTCTTGAGCACCTTCTTGGCGGGATCAAATATGCAATCGGTTCAACAGAAAATTAGAGCAGTATCAGCAGTTTAATTTCCAAAAGCATTGTCTAAATATAAATCCAGCTTAGATACATTTCGGGCACTTTTTAAGTCTATCAGAAAAGGAGAGAGCCTCAAGCCTGTAATCTATCTATATGGAGAGGAGAGCTTTTTGATTGATATGATTCAGGAAGAGATTGAAAAGCTCGTTCCTGATGAGATGAAGGATTTTAATTTCGACCTGCTTTACGGGGCTGAAACAACTTCTGAAAAGGCAGTGGGTATTGCCCGCAGCTACCCTATGATGGCAGACCGGCGGGTGGTTATCATCAGAGAGTTTCAGAAACTGGATAATGCAGATAGAGGAACTATTCTCGATTTTCTGGAATATTTTAAAAGCCCAAATCCTTCCACACTGCTATGCCTTATCGACGAGAAATTTCCTGATAAACGCAGGGATCCCGGAAAATATCTTAATAGTAAAGAAGCAGGAAACCATACCGGTATTTATGAGTTCAACAGAATTCATGAAAACAATCTTCCCGACTGGATTATAGACTGGACCCGGCACTCCCATCGCATGGTTATTGATCCCGCAGCTGCCCATCTTTTGGCTCAGTTGGTTGGTGCAGATTTAAAGGTTTTGTCCACAGAAATAGAAAAACTGTGTACTTTTGTGGACACTTCTCAGGAGATTGGCACAGACCACGTAAAAAAAATTACTGAGTCATACCGCGAATATAACGTTGTAGAGCTCAAAGAAGCGGTTATTTCAAGAGATTTAAACAGATCACTCAAAATTGCGGAACAGATATTGCAACAGAGTAATAACAACACGGCAGAAGTAATTAAAACCGTGGGGTTCTTTTACACTGTGTTTAGCAATATCTGGCAAATTTGCCGTTTACGGGAAAGAGGCTTGAGCAAGCAAGAAGTTCAAACTCAGCTTGGTGTTAAAAATGCTTACGCTTTTAATCACCAATACAGAGAGTCATCAAACTTTACACTTGCTGAGTTACCGCAGATATTCGAAGCTCTTTTGGATGCCGATAGTGCAGCAAAGGGTTTCAGCACCTTAGATACCTCATCGATTTTTCTTCTGCTTATAAAGCGCATTACCGGCTAATTTTTGCGGTACTGCTTAACAGCAACTTAGATTTACGAGGTTCTAAAATGGAAAGTTCAAAAGCAGCTAAGCTTCACCAAATGTCAGACGAAGATGTAATGGAGCAACTTCAAAACGGAGTGGTTCAGGCATTCGACGTGATTGTTTACAGATTTAAGGACAGGCTCCACAACTTTCTTTTTAGGTATACACACAACCATGAAGATTGCGAAGATCTTGTTCAGGAGACTTTCTTAAGAGTTTACAGAAGCAGATATTCGTACCAGCGTATCGCAAAGCTTTCAACATGGATCTATACCATTGCATTGAACCTTGCCAAGAGCATGTACAAGAAAAAGCAGCGAATGAGTACTATTTCTATACACGCTGATGACTCAGATCCTGATGACAGAGAGTTCGAAATAACCGACACAACTATACTGCAGGATGATGAATTGCATCTGAAGAACTCTATGGAAGAGCTTGAAAAAGCACTCATGATGCTGAATGATGATTTCAGAGAAGTGATTGTTTTGAGAGATATTCAGCAGCTTACGTACGAAGAAATTGCTGAAATTACAGGCACAGCAATGGGTACTGTTAAATCACGAATTAACCGGGCAAGAATACAGCTCCAGGAAATAATTGGAGACTATGTTAACTCGGAAACTTTTTAAATAAAGTGAAGTATGAATTTCTGAACCCTTAAGAAATTCATACTTCATGACACCGCTAAACAACAGATATTACACACGGCTGCACCAGCTATGCGACTGCCCCGAGTGTTCAGAAACAAGAGAAGAAAACCACATTTCGAAGCAGCTTAGAAAGCTCCCAAAGATGAAAGCAGGGGCGGGATTCGATCAAAAAATGGCTGCTCTTTTTGCTATAGAGCTTGATGAAGAGGTGAGCCGGAAAAGCAGAAGTTTACTTCGCAAAAGTAATAAAATCTCTATACCCGATCTAATCACGGATCTTTCGAAGGAGTTCAATTAAACCTTCGTTTTCGGGGTCGGTTTCTAATCCCTTTAAGGCATATTCTTCTGCCTCTTCAACGGCATTCGCCTCTGAAAGAACCCACGCTATGTTGTGGTAAGCATCAGTGAAACCTGGTTCGGTATCAATTGCCAGTGCGTAACACTTCACAGCTTCGATATGCCTGTTGCTACGAAGGAGGAAATTTCCAAGATTGAAAAATGAGAGAGCATTATCCGGTGCTATTCGGGTGATGTAGTCAAAAATCTCAAATGCCTTTTCTGCATCGCCCGCCTTCTCGTAACAGTCTGCCAGATTATTTAACGCAGGGATGTGAGCAGCATCAATATCCAAAACATGATAAAACATTTCGATAGCTTTATGATACTCTTCAGCTTCCGCAAGAGCATTTCCAAGGTTGTAAAGATAGGTTTTATTTGCTGGTGATAGCTTTACAGCCTTGTTTAATACTTCAATAGCTTCTTCATATCTGCCAAGCAGAAGATAGCCTACACCCAGATCGTGAATCAATTCAGCATCATCAGGATTCTCCTGAAGCTGTTCATTGATCTGATTGATTTGTTCAATAATAAATGCTTCGCTGCTCAAAACTGGTGGCCTATTTGAATTTCAGCTCTGAAGTTATTCAGTGTGCTGGTTGAAAAGATAGCTTTTATCGGGCCTAATATAGTCTGCGCTCCCACGGTTAATGAACCACCAAACTCAATATCCCTTTCAGAAAAGTCAAAATCCCAGTTGCGTAAAAAACGGGCGCCATAAACATCAACTCCGATAAATCTGTGGTAAAATGGTTCAAATTGAACTCCGGCAGATGCTAACTGTATGTTCCTGGAATTTGCCTCATATCGTAGTGCACCTCCAAAACGTTTCATTCCGAAAGTATCATCGTATCTGTTGGGCGATTTCCAGAAAGGCCAGGGGAGATCATAGCCGGTAGTATACCCGGCGTACAGCGTATTTGTTAACGACATAAAATCGGTAACCGGATAAAAACTGTTGTAGTAGAACTTAAACGAGCTAAATGAAACCGGGCTGAAAAAGAACGAATCACTCAAAAATCCTTCAACAATAAGTTTTTCTCCTGATGTTGGGTAGGATCTCCGATTTTGCCGATCCCTTGTGAATCGCATAAAAAAGGCGTGAAAATCTTCACTTGAAGCTCGGATAGAATCAGGGTTTATCTCATCAGAATGGAAGTTAAAATCTTTCCGGATACCTGTTTCAAACATGTTATTGGTACTGAAATAGTTTGCCCAGGAAAGTTCGCCCCGTAAAACCTCATGCTTGAAACGCGAAACCCTTTCACCTCCTGAAAACCACTCTACATTTTCAGATTGGTATTGAAGTGATGTTCGCAGTGCAAGCCTGGAACCTAATACACCAAAATAGAGATGGTCAATTAAAAAGTGTTGCCTGTCGCCCAAGCGAGCTTCCAGTCTTGTTAGTGATCCATCATGGAGCAAATTATGGAAATTACTTTGAAGCAGAATAGATGCCTGAGTTCCTGTTTCGTACCGAACACCAACTTTAAACTCATCACGGATATTTTCTGATACATTTATCTGAAGGGTGTACTCATAATCATCATTCGGTATAATTCTATAGGTAACATTATTTATATACTGAGAGCTGTATAGGCGAGAAACTTTTTGCTCTATAATATCGGGATTGAGGTACATTCCCGGTTCGAACTCCAGCTGATTCAGAATATATTCACTATCGTAAATGGTATTTCCCTGAATTTTTACCTGGCTAATGGGAAGTGAACCGGTTTCGCCCACTCCCGGGCGTGGAGGAGGAGGGTTGCTCTGTTTTGCCGCAATTTCTCTGAAATTTTCAAGATGTTTTTGGCCTGCTCGCTTACCGATTTGAAGCAGTTCTTCAACGCGGTCAAAATCAGCAGCTGTATATCTACCATGCAATTCATCAACCTCTACGAGATAATCTGCCATATTGCGCTGAATTTCGGAATACTCCTGAATTCTGAAATAGAAGCTTTGAGTAAAGATATCAGCCAGTGTATTGAGGCTGTCTCTGGGCATCAGAGGGCTGCTCACATCAACCGCAATGGTAAAATTTGCACCCAGATCAAGTGCATCTTCAACAGGAATATTTCTGATCAGGCCGCCATCAATATAAATTCGGCCGTCAATTACATGGGGTGTAAAAATTGATGGTAAAGAGATACTTGCCCTGAGTGCATCCGGCAGATAACCATCGCGAAACACTACAGCTTTGCCGGTTTCAAGGTCAGTTGCTACAGCGGCGAAGGGTATAGGGAAGAGATCAAAATTTTCAGTTCCATGTACATTCCATGCCAGGCGTGAGAGAAAGGTGTACACATTTTGCCCTGTGATAATACCCATAGGCAATTCAATCCCCGACCTACTGATAGGGAAAGAAGCAACCGTTTTCTCTTCAAACGTGCGTTCATAGTTGGTGATATAACGGCGGTTTCTGCCTTCCGTAAACAGCTCCATAAAGTTGTTTGACCTTGCGATATCAAGAAGCTGATCCGATGTATACCCTATGGCATACAAAGCCCCTACAAGGCTGCCCATACTGGTTCCGGTTATGTAATCAATGCGAACCCCGGCTTCTTCTAATGCCTGAATAACGCCAATGTGTGCAAGGCCTAAGGCTCCGCCACCACTCAGTACAAGGCCAACTTTAAGGGTATCTTCTTCTGCAGTGATGAATTTTGAAGAGTCTGCTTTTACTGGCTTGATGAGTAGAACGATGGAAACGAATAAAATCCACCAAAAGGCTTGAATATTTTTATTTACCATGTTGGTAACTGGTTTACTAATAATATAGATAACGTAAACTTCTCTCTACGATTATCAATTCTTTTTGTTATTCAGAATGATGGGTTATTTCATCCTTACTTCGTAACCATCCTTTTCAAGAATCTGTTTCACTTTCGGTAAATGAGATCCCTGAATTGAGATGGTTTTTCCCTCAACATGGCCACCCGCACCACAAGCTGATTTGAGTTTTTTGGCAAGTTTATCGATGACTTGTGGATTGTGAATAATATCACGAATAACAGTTAGTGGCTTTCCTGTTCGCGGATTTCTACTCTCTTCAAGACGTACTTTCATAAAAATCTAATCTCTTTTTTGTTGAAGGTTATTGATGAATATGTAACCAAATAATGCAGCAGGCAGATATAATAGCGGCGCGATGATATTATAATATACCGGATATGATGATGCGAAAATATCAAACACGCCGAGAATCATCAGAACTGAACCGGTAATGATTGCACTCCAATATGTAAGCTCCGGCTTTACAAGTTTAGCGATTGCAGCAGCAAAAAAAGTACCAGTGCTTAGCGCTATAAACTTACCCAAAATAAGTGCAGGGTTGGAGAAGTAGGCTTCCAAATCCGGATTTACTCCTTCTGAAACCTCTTCGATAGGATAAAACATATAGTTTACCTGATACATTATTGAGATGATGGCAACACCAATAATCAATCCTAAGCCAATAGAGGCTGTTTTCCATAATGTTTCTTCAGAAGGCAACTTCATGCTCTATACAAATAATTATCTCGTTCACGTTAAACGCTTTAACCAAAAGCCCTGTTTATGTGCTTACAAAATTTGATTAACTTTCAGCAAAGATAATGTTTTAATACAAAGGAGAACATTTTGCAGACGATTAAGATGGAAATATTAGGCCTTTCAACAAGCCCAAGCAGTGGCGGGGCCTATGCACTAATACTCTCTGAGGCAGGTGGTAACCGGCGGTTGCCTATTATTATTGGTACGTTCGAAGCGCAGGCAATAGCACTCGAGCTGGAAAGTATAAAGCCACCCCGCCCGATGACGCACGACCTGCTCAAAAATCTTCTTTTAAGCTTTGATGCTGAAGTGGATAAAGTGCTGATCAATGACCTTAATGAGGGCACGTTTTTTGCCCAAATTCACTACAAGAATAATGGTGAACGCATAGAGCTTGATGCCCGCCCAAGTGATGCAATAGCCCTTGCTATCCGCTTTAACGCACCAATTTACGTTCAGAAAAAAGTTTTGGATGAAGCCGGTATTGAAACAGAAGAAACCACACCAGGTTCACAAAAACCCAAATCTGAGGAGAGAGAACAATCCAAAGAGATGACACGGCTCGAAGAGATTGAACAAGAGTTACAGACCGCTATTGAAACTGAAAACTATGAGAAGGCTGCCAAGCTCAGAGACCAGATAAAAAAATTAAAAGGATAGCGTGAAATCAAACTCAATACCGTTTCAAAAGCTGCCATTTTCATCACTTTTTAAATCTTACATCTCTGACTTCAAAAAGGTTGAGCCATTCTTCGAAACCAACCCTTTTGATGGCGAAGAAGTTAAAAACAAGCTTGAATATTATAGGTTTAAAGGAGACAGAGTCAAGAGCGTTGAATTTCTCCGCCAGTTTAATGCACAGTTTACTGATTCCCCGCAGGTAGAAAATTCCATTCAAAAACTATCTTCCAATGATGCAGTTGCTGTAGTTACCGGTCAGCAATTAACCCTCTTTGGCGGGCCACCTTTAACGGTTTTCAAAATTCTCACCGCTATCAAAACGGCTACTCATATTGAGCAAACTTACGGAAAGCCGGCAGTTCCGGTATTTTGGCTGGCTGATGAAGATCATGATTTCTTAGAAATTGCAACTGCAGGTGTGTTTGATCGCGATGAACTGAAGCAGATTACACTAAAAAGTGATTTGGAGGAATTTCCCCGTGTTGGAGAAATTGTTTTTGATGATCAAATCAGCACACTCAAAGAAGAGCTGAAATCTATAATGTACGAAACTGATTTTTCTGATGATCTTTGGAACCTCCTTGATGAATGTTACCATCCCGGCTCATCTATTAGAGATTCATTCGGAAAACTGATTCTACATCTTTTTGCAAACCATGAAGTAGTTCTTGCAGGGTCAAACTCAAAGCAGGCAAAAGAGTTAACCACAAATGCCCTAAAGAAAAGTGTAAGCCATTCTGATCAACTTTTTGATGCGCTGAATAATGTATCAACCAGATTGCTTGAGACTGGTTTTCATGCCCAGGTGCAGGTGCAAGAGTCTAATTTGTTCTGGATTGATAATGACGGCACAAGAAAGAAAATTCATGCAGAAGGGGAAGACTGGTTTTCTGAAGGATCCGTTAAAAGCCTTAAAACTGATGCCCTACTCGATCTAATAGAGAAATCACCTGAAAGATTTTCACCGAATGTTTTTCTGCGCCCGGTACTTCAAAACTTTCTTCTTCCCGGTGCAGTGTATGTTGCAGGACCCGGAGAGGTAGCGTACTACGCACAAATGAAAGATTTCTATCGGGAGTTCGGGCTTTCGATGCCCATTATCATGCCTCGTTTTAGTGCTACCATGGTAGAGTCAGCTGTTGACAGAGTACTTCCAAAACTTCCATTTTCCGCTGAAGAGTACTCAATGAGAATTGAGGATCTTGAATCGGAATACATCAACCGTTCTGAAGCTCCTGATCCTGAACCAATTTTTAAAACTTGGAAAAAAGATTTTGAGGAAATATCACGCCTAAGAATTGATGAAATATCAGTTATCGATCAAAGCTTAAAGGGCACTTCCGAAAAGGTTAGAGCCAATCTTTTAACCGAACTGGATAAACTGAAGGGCAAGGTGTACAGATCGCTCAAAGAACAGGATAAAATTCAGCTTGAAAGAATACGGAAAGTAAAATCTCAGCTTTTTCCAGGAGGAAATCTTCAGGAGAGAGAGATACTCTTTATCTATTTTATGAACAAATATGGGTTGAATATTTGGGATGATATTCTTGCTTTGATGACTATGGAACAACACAAAACCCACAACCTTATTCATCTCTGATTATGGATAAAGCTGCATTAAGAAACTATTTTCTTGAAAAACGGGCAGCTTTAACGCCTCAATTTGTTGATGAAAAGAGCCGGGAGATTGTGAACCGGCTGGTTGAACTTGATGCATTCAAACAGGCGAAAGTTATTCACTGTTACGCTTCAATCCACAAAAATCGAGAAGTTGATACCAGTGAGTTTATTTCTGTATGTCAGCGATTAGGTAAGACGCTGATTATGCCAAAAGTTTTACCAAAAGGAGAGATGATGCATATCGAGGTGAATAAGGATACAGCCTTTAAAGAGAACAGATGGGGAGTACGAGAGCCTGTGGAGGGAAACATTGTAGAGCCCGATTACCCAGATTTTATTGTTGTACCGATGGTTGCGGGCGACAGAAGCCGAAACCGGCTTGGCTATGGAAAAGGGTATTACGATCGTTTTTTGAGCCGATCAAAAGGAGTGAAAGTTGGCATTTTGTTCGAATGCCAGATGTATGATGAACTGCTTCCGACTGAAAATTTTGACGTACCTCTTGATATATTGGTAAATGAAAAGGAAGTGATTTAGTATTTTGGTGTAACTGATGCACCGTCTTTCCGTAAGGAAATAGAAAACTATCCCGGATTATTATGGTAACAAAAGAACAACAATCCATTCGAATTACAGACCAACAGCTGCACTCGGCACTCAATGAGTTTCTCGAAGAGAAAGAAAAAAAGCCTGAAAAATCTATCTGGAACCTCAACACGATTACAGGGCTTATTCTTGTTTTTCTATCTGCTGGATACGTTGGACACTATATCGGTACTGAAATTTTTGGTATGACAGTACTTCCATTTTTCTCTACCATCATGAGTGTTGCCCCTTACGTTGGTGGAGCCATGCTTGGTGTTTTACTTCTTACAACTTTGGTAAAAAATAAAGGGCAAAAAAGAGCAGAGATCAAAGAGAAAGAAAACGTACGGGAAGCTTATGATAAACTTGATCAATTTCTGTATGATGATGCAGGAAGTGTAAAGGGTAAGTCATCAACAAAAACAGCTGAGCCGTTTAAAGTAAGTTTAGCCAACAAGTTGATGCGCTCCCGTACCGATAAAAAACTTTCCGGTGTGTGTGGTGGAATCGCCAAGTATCTGGGTATAAGTTCTACGCTAACCCGAATTCTTTTCGTTGCAGCCGCATTTCTTAGTTCAAGTACATTTATACTTGTTTATATTATCCTATCTTTTATTATTCCAAAAGAGCCAGTGTCAGAAATGGATGATTTTAAATTTTAGGTAATCGTGCTAATTACATTTGAAGGGATTGATGGTTGTGGCAAATCCACACAGATTGAGAAACTTAAAGAGTACTTCGACAACAATGGTGTAGGCTATTCGGTTTTCAGGGAACCCGGGGGAACGGAAATTTCTGAGAGAGTTCGTTCACTGCTCTTGCACGATACTGATGATATGGACGCCGTTACGGAACTCCTGCTATTTTCTGCGGCTCGCTCTCAACTGATTCGGGAAAAAGTAATCCCTCTTCTAGAACAGAATGAAATCGTAATTCTTGACCGCTTTTACGATTCTACAACGGCATACCAAGGCTTTGGCAGAAATTCCTCTTCTCTGAGTGATATTCACACACTCAACAAGCTTGCATCGCATGGAACTGTGCCTGATTTGACGTTCTACCTTAAGATAGATCCTAAAATTGCCACCCAACGCACCAAAGGAACAGAGAAAGACAGGCTTGAAAGCGCTGGCGATGATTTCTTTAAAAAAGTGGCAACTGGTTATGATATGCTCGTGTCAACCGATAAACGCTTTTGTGTGATTGATGCCGACAGGTCGCCTGAGGAGATTCATGATGAAATCGTAACCATTATCGAGGCTTATCAACAATAGGCAGTTTAGGTTTGAGCCAGTAGAAGAGGGACGGCAGCATCAGCAGATCCGCAATTAGTGCTGAGAAGATTGTGGTACAAACCAGAATACCCATCATCGCTGTGGATGTGAACGAGCTGGTGATTAGCGTTCCAAAGCCTGCAATCAAAATTAAACTGGTAAGAATTATTGCCCTTCCGGTTCGCACTGTGGATGCTGTAAGTGCCGGCATCATCGCTTTTCTTCGTAAGTACTCTATCCGAAACCTCGCGAGATAGTGGATACTGTCATCCACCGCTATGCCGAGTGCAATTGTAAATATCACCGCGGTGGACGGTTTTATGTCAACATTCAGAAAGCCCATAATTCCGCCAACCATAATTAATGGCACAAGATTTGGCACTAAAGCGATGATAACCAGCTTTATATTTTTGAATAACCCAACCATAATCAGTGTAATGGCTGTTATGGCAAGCAGGATGCTCCAGGCAAGCGAATAAACAATTTTATTGGTTAGATCAGCACTTAAAATAGTTGTGCCGGTTACAATTACGGTTTCTGTATCGAAAATTTCTGTGAGCGTAGTGCCGAGTTCTTCACGAATTTGATTGATCCGTTTCGAGCCTGCATCCTCCGTGAAAGCAGCTACACGAAGGTTTCTATAATCGAAATCAACAAAGTTGTAAAGTTCATCAAAATCATTGATTTCCAATAGCAGAGCATATTGTGCGATTGCCTGATCAGATTCCGGAAGTTCAAAAACCTGATCATCACCCATAACCCGATGCACTTCTTTGATCAATGTATGCATACCTGCTGCACGGTGAATCTCCGGGTAAGCAAGCAGAACCTCTTCAAGCTGCAC
The DNA here is from genome assembly GCA_007134085.1 of Balneolaceae bacterium. GTDB lineage: Bacteria > Bacteroidota > Rhodothermia > Balneolales > Balneolaceae > Rhodohalobacter. Next base: position 20,721 of record SLLL01000183.1, on the reverse strand, counting down.
AAGCTTTCGAAGTGCATCGTGCGTTAGAGCTGCCTCGGGCTCGCCTGTATCTATGATGAATTCCATTGGAAACTGCGGCGCGATATTTTCTGTGAAGAATCTGCTATCCTGCATTATTCTGGTATCATCGCGAAGATCATCAAAAATGCGCCCATTTACATCGAGGGTAAGCATGCCGAGGAAAAAGACAAAAGTAAGGGCAGAGCCGCCAACTAGTACTTTTTTGAAGTGCATACGGTTAAGGGCAGCCACTTTCATGAGCCATTTGTTTATAAAAGGGTAAAACGATCCGGACTTTTCATCAATTACCCGTTTCTTTTTTGATAACCTGAGCGCAGCAGGCAAAAACAGAATGGTGATGAGATAGGCTAAAATCACACCAACAGCTGTGTAAATGCCAAACTTCTTCATTGGCATTACAGTACTGCTGATGAGTGATGCAAACCCAATGGCTGTGGTAATACTGGTAAGCAGCGTGGCATTCCCCAGCGTCTTGAGCATCTCAATGATCGATCTGCTTTTTACAAGCCCTTTTTCGCGTGCGTCATCGTACTTGGATATCATATGGATGGCATCAGCCACACCCACACAGAGAAGAATTGGGGCGATGGTACTGCTCATTATTTCGAGATAGCCACCGGTAAGATGCATCAGGGCAACGGTGAACAGGAGTGTAGTCCAGACGATAATCATCGGGAATAGTACCCCCCAGATTGTTCTGTAGAGATACCAAAGCAGCAGTATAATCAGGACTGATGAAATGGCGATATACATCACAATTTCACTATTCAGCATGTTTACGTACTGATTTCTGTAATAAGGAATACCTGACCGGTGAAAATGATACACACCCTCAAACTCACCCAAAATCTCATCAATAGAATTGATGATACGATTTCTGTTGGTATAGGTGTTTTCTTCATCATCAATCGAAAGGATGATAGCTGTTGCGGTTCCTGCTTCATTTATCAATAACCCTCTGAAGAGTGGATTATCCGTTAACAGTTGTTTTATTTCTTGCCAGTTATTGGTGGCTATATCATCTGTGTTGATATAAGAGCTGAATGTGAGTTGCCCGTTTCGCTGTTGTATCTCCTGCGCATCAAGAATGGAGAATACATTATCGATGTGAGTTATTGATGCGAGTTTCTCAGTTAGGGTAATCAAATCAGAAATTACCGTTTCACTGAATAGCGAATCTGTCTGAAAGCCAATCAGAATGGAGTCATCATCACGCCCAAATTCACTCTCAAGGCGTTCATAGTCAAGAATAACCGGATCATCAGCGGGGTAAAAACCTTCCAGATTAAAATCGGTACGGATACTCATGGCAGGATAAACTGCCATCATAGCTACAGCAATAAGGGCAAATATTACAAGCCTTGGGTACTTTAGTATGAATTCTCCGTATCGTTGCACGTCTGTATTTGGTTATGAATAGGATTTCTGCTTGCTAACCTTTCCTGCTCTCTCTCAATTCCATTAACGTTAAAAGAAGAGTGCTATTTGTGCAAAAATGAAACTGTTTTGCCGAAACTGCGCGAATGTAAAATGACCATAGAACGGTGTGAAATCATCCCCGGCAAAAAGATTGGTTCCCAAAGAGAGTTCAAACCCATCTGAGATCTCATACACTCCCTGCAACTGAAGCCAGTAGTCTTCTGCATAAAAATTGTATCTCGAAAGTGCCAAAATTCTCAGCCTGTCTCTGCTGAATGATCGGGTTGCCAGTAGTGTGGCATATGGAAAGTACTGTTGAGACAGGATATCCTCATCGTAGTTGAAAATTGTTTCGAGATAGAATTGTGCGCTTACCGTGGTATTGAACATTTCCGTTTGTGCACCAATCATGCTGTTCAACCAGGGCTTTTTTTTGATGTAGCCGTCATCACGCAAGTCAAATTGTTGAACAAGCTGAATTGCTGCCGGCAGGTTCGTTAACGCATCCTCCAATAAAGAAATAGGTACAGGCAGAAACGTAAATAAACGCTCCTGCACAAAGAGTGATTCAAAAGTGAACGTCCAGTTACTGCCTGCCTGGATAGATGCAGACATGCCTGCCATGAGCGAATTTTGGTATGTTTCCCGCAATGTTACAGAGGGCAGTTCGCCTAAATTAATTAAGTTCACATTTATTGCATAAGCCGGCATTGGGTGTTTCCAGCGGAGAAGTTTAAGATCGAGATCCATCCAGGAGAGAGACCTGTTTGAGTATTTAAATGCGAATTGGAAGTCACTAATTGTAGGAGTGAAATCATACTCAGCAAAACGAAGTGGCAGGGGAGATGGCAATGTTTGCACCGGAAACCACCTTGATGATGGATCGGGTATCAGGTCTTTTTGGAAAAGCGGAGATACTATGATCTGATAGGTGTGTGCATCATTATAGTATGTGGCATTTAAAGAGGTTAAACCAAATCGCAGATCTTCCGGGTCTTGTGTTAAGAATTCACGCAGGTCAACAGGAGTTAGAATATCGGTTACAAATCCTCCGTTTGCCCGCCCCCACAAAATATTCTGTTTACCAATTCTGAGATCTGCATCAGTAAAGAATAGATCAACATACGCCTCCCTTAAACTAAGCTCAAACTCACGCCCATCTTGGTATCTATGCACAAAATCGATGTCTGAAAAAAAATTTCCACGGTCAAAACCGCTGGTTAGCTGAAATTGCAGCCTGTTCCGTGCGGATAAAATTTCGTAATCGCCGGTTGTCTGTGCGGCATGGTAATTCTTGAATATTCCTGTAAGATTACTCTGTGCGTTGACTTTAGAAGGGAGATACGAAGCAAAAATCAGAAGAGATGCAAGAATACAGAATAGATGTCTGATTTTGAATAGCCTATAATTTAAATTTAAAATCTTTATTTCCAAAATTATTGAAGCTTAATCAAAATATGCGTAATTTTATTGCATTGTGGATTTATATTATCTGCATCCGTTCATATTCAATCCTTGAATCAAAACATCTCATTTCCGAAGTAAATACTTATGGCGCACGAAAGAATAGAAGTAGACTTACCTTTAGCCAAAGTTTACGAGTTATTATGTAATCCGGTTCACTTTCCTAAATTTCTTGATCGTATTGATAGAGTTGAGAAAGTTAATTCGCAGACATTTAACTACGTAACTCAAATTGGCGGCGAAGAGTTTCAATGGACAACCAACATAATCGACAATCTCAGAAACACTCGTTTCGCATGGATTACGATTAATGGAAATTTAAACCAGACCGGAACCATTCGCTTTACACCACTTGATAATGGAGAAAGAACACGGGTAGATTTCTCTCTTGATTATCGAACATTTTTTGGCGAGGCAGAAGAAGATTTGGCTAACTTTATCAATGGCTTACCGGAGCAGCTTATTAAAGATCTCAAGACGTTTAAAGAGCTGGCTGAATCCGATACGTTCAAAGATGAAGTAGCACAGGAAGCAGAAAACGAAGTAACCGCATAATCGTTATTTCCGAATCATTTTAAAATGCGTTCTCTTTAACCGGAGAACGCATTTTTTATTTAAACCATCTGCACTTTATGGCAATTACATTTGGGGAATTTCGAGAACTGGCGATTTCCAAAAAACCGCATCTCTTTGTGATTGGGCATCCCATCAGCCACTCTCTTTCTCCAATCATGCACACAACTGCAATACGTGAATATGGCTTAGATTTGAATTATATCGCCATCAACCTTCTGCCTTCAGAGGTAAGTTCCTTCATTTTATGGTGTAACCGGGATGAGTTTCTGGGTTGTAACATCACTATACCGTACAAGGAAACACTTTTTGAGATGGTTGATGAACTCGATGATCACGCTGAACAAATCGGCGCTATAAACACGCTTTATAAAAAGGGCGGGCGTTTGATTGGTAGCAACACCGATCAATTTGGGTTTTCACAGCCACTTACTACCGTTCTTGATGAATTTAATACTCACAGGGCGATCATTTTCGGTACAGGCGGTGCGAGTAAAGCCGTAAAAACATCGCTCGAAAATTTTGGCTTTGAGGAGCTGGTGTTTGTCTCCAGACAAGCCGACAGAAGAATAGAAAGTGACTATGCTGAAGTGTATGTGGTTGATTATTCTCAGTGGCAAGAATTCGCCGATGAAGCTGATCTTTTCATTAACACAACACCGCTGGGCATGCATCCAAATGTGGAGGAATCTCCGGTTCAAAAACAGGACGCTGATCTCCTTACAGGAAAAGTTTGCTACGATCTGGTGTACAATCCTCTAAAAACAAAATTTTTGACCCTTGCTGAAAATCAGGGAGCTGAAATCATTCATGGACTTGATATGCTCATCTATCAGGGGAGCAAATCGTTTGAAATATGGACAGGCAAGCCGTTTCCTGTTGATGAGGTAAGAAAATCTCTGATGCAATATTTTGGGAATTGAGGCTGAGGTTGAGGTTTAGAAATGTATATCATTGAAAAAAGGAGATGATCACATTTGAAAGTAATCCAACCTGACATATTCAAACAACTTAACGGCGTAACGTCGCTTTTTACACTCGCTAACAGAGGGATTGGAATTGATGGGAAAGGGCTTGATTTGGGGCTTAACACAACAAATTCGTCGGAAGTGCTTCATTCCAATTTGAAATCTTTATCAGATCAAACCGGAATAAACCTTTCCAAACTGGCTTTAGTCAATCAGGTACACGGTTCTAAAATTAACTATGTGAAGCAGGGCGGAATCTATGATAATGCTGATGGTTTAATCACAAAAACACCAGACGTTGCGATTGCCATACAGGTAGCCGATTGTGCTGCAGTTTTGATAGTTGATCCCGTAAATCAGGTTGCGGGCGCTTTTCATGCAGGCTGGAGAGGAGCCGTGGCTGGGATCGTTCCGAAAGGAGTGAAAGAGATGGTGGCTTCAGGAGCAAATCCAAAAGAGATGTATGTTTATGTTAGCGCATGTATCTCACTTGAAAATTTTGAGGTTGGAGAAGAGGTTGCCCGAGAATTCCCTGATCAATTTTGTGATTATACGAGTTACAATAAACCACATGTTGATTTGAAAGCTTTCATCCGGCATCAGCTTTTAACCGCTGAGATTCCTGCAAATCAGATAGAAGTTTCGCAAGAGTGTACGGTTCAAAATCAGGATTTTTATTCCTACAGAAGAGAACGCGGAAACGCCGGCAGAATGTTAGGCATCGTAATGCTTAACAAAACAAGAAAAACGTGAGGGTAAGTTACGCTGCGGGTTATGTTGCACCGTTACCGGATGGACACATCTTCCCGATGAAGAAATTTTCCGGATTACACAGCTATTTGCTGGCTAAGAATATCATCGCAGAAAACAGCGTGGTAGAACCAGGCATGGCAGAGTTTTCGAGCTTACAGACCGTACATACCAATCGGTACAGCATGGCTGTTTGGGATGGCACGCTTACCAAGAAAGAGATTCGGAGGATGGGGCTGCCATGGACCAAAGGGCTGGCCATCCGATCAAGACTGGCAGTTCAGGGTACCATCAACGCAGGAATTATGGCGCTCCAGGATGGCATAGCCGGAAACCTTGCCGGTGGAACCCATCACGCCATGCCAGATCATGGTGAAGGCTTTTGCGTGTACAATGATGTTGCCATTGCCATAAAAATACTGAAACAGGCAAAATGGGTTCAGAAAGTTCTTGTTATTGATTGCGATGTACACCAGGGTAACGGTACGGCTGAGATTTTTAAAGATGATGACGATGTGTTTACATTTTCCATACATGGCGAGAAGAATTATCCATTCATCAAGCCGCCATCCACTCTTGATGTAGGGCTTCCTGACGGTACAACGGATAAACCCTACCTGATGACGCTGGAATCTGCTATTGATACTATTTTCAGCCGGTTTAAGCCCGACCTCGTATTCTATCTGGCTGGAATAGATCCGCTTGAAACCGATCATTTTGGCAGGCTCTCTCTTACCCTGAAGGGGCTGAGGGATAGGGAACACCTTGTGATTGAATCCATCACCCGAAAAGAGATCCCCATGGTGCTGTTACTTTCCGGCGGGTATGCACCTACGCTGCAAGAAACCGTTGAAGCACATGCAATTATGTTTCAGGCTGCAAAAAATTATTCTAACCGCTACTTTCACTGAACATTTTCTATTTTCAATCGTCAAGAATAATCAACACTCTATTTTGGATAAACCAAAGCTCGCAATATTAGGCTCAACAGGTTCCATAGGTACCCAGGCACTCGAAATACTTGAACAAGCCAATGATTTGTTTCAAATAGCTGCCCTCTCAGCCAATAACAATTACACACTTCTGGCTGAGCAGGCAAATCGTTTCAAACCGGCTACCGTTATACTTGCAAACAGTGCAAACAGCGCAGCATTTGAAGAGCTGCTAGAATACAAGCCCGAAACGATCATATACGGCAACGATGGGCTAGATAATTATGCGAATGAGGGAGACTACGATCTGCTGTTAAATAGCCTCGTAGGTTTCGCCGGGTTTATGTCCACCTATCATGCACTACTTAGGTCTAAAAAGGTTGCGCTTGCAAATAAAGAGTCGTTAGTTGTGGGAGGTGAGATTCTAACCAAGCTGCCTGCCTTCAAAAACGGCAACCTGATTCCCGTTGATTCCGAGCATTCTGCCATGCTGCAGTGCCTCATCGGGGAGAATCAAAAAGATATTGGTAAAATTATCATCACGGCAAGCGGAGGCCCCTTCAAGAATTACACAAAAAAACAGATGCAGCATGTAACGCTTGAAGATGCCCTGAATCATCCCAATTGGGATATGGGTGCTAAAATAACTATCGATTCATCGACTATGATGAATAAAGGGCTTGAAATTATTGAAGCTAAATGGCTTTTTGATCTGCCTGTTACTAAGATTGAACCGGTAATTCATCCGCAGAGTATCATCCATTCTATTATTGAGTTTGTTGATGGGTCTTCGAAAGCACAGCTTGGCCCGCCCGATATGAAAGTGCCAATTTTGTACGCGCTGACCTACCCTGATAGAGTTGCATATCCCAACCGTACGCTGAATTACAGCGAACAAATGAATCTGGAGTTTATGCCGGTAGATTTTGAACGCTTTCCCTGCCTGCAGCTGGCAATTGATGCGGCAAAAGCCGGTGGGTTTAAACCCGCTATATTAAACGCTGCAAATGAAATTGCTGTAGAGCGATTTTTAAAAAAGGAAATTCGTTATATTGACATCCCGAAAATCATTGAATCATCATTAATTAGCATAGAATCGAATAAGGAAATTACCCCTCTGGCGTTACAAACTATTGACAGAGAAACACGGGCGTTTGCAAATACACTATTGAATTAATTTATGGACTGGATCTTAAGCTTTTCTACAACAATCTTAGTTTTTATTGCAGCGATTTTCATTCTGGTAACAGTACACGAACTCGGACATTTCCTTGCAGCTAAATATTTTAAGATGAGAGTCAATAAATTTTCTATTGGCTTTCCTCCTAAAATATTCGGTTTCAGAAAAGGGGAAACAGAATATGTAATTGGAGCAACCCCACTTGGCGGGTATGTTCAGATTGCCGGTATGATTGATGAATCGATGGACGACAGTTTTGTTGAGGAGGAGATTAAACCGGATGAGTTCAGGAGCAGGCCTGTTTGGCAGCGGACCATCGTAATTCTCGCAGGAGTAGTTTTTAATATGATTCTTGCCATTTTTATCTATGCCGGCATGGCATGGAATTATGGCGAAGCTGTTGTGCCTGTTAAATCTGTTGGTGGCCTCTACATTCAGGAAGGCAGTGTGGCATCGCAAATTGGCCTTCAAACCGGAGACAGGCTAATCGGTGTAAATGGGAGGGAAGTTGATTACTTTAACCAGTTATTCAGCCCTTCATCAATAACTGACAGAGATCTCAGCTTTCTTGTTGAGCGTGGTGGTGAAACAATCACTATACCCACACCACCAGATTTCCTCGACCTTATCAACCGTGAAGGGCAGTTCATAGATCAAACCTATGCCATTCCAAGTGAAATAGTTGGTGTAGTAGAAGGCAGCCCAGCCTATAATGCCGGCTTTAAACCCGGCGATAGAATTATTGCTGTAGATGGGGAGGAGGTTAATTTCTGGGTTCAATTGGTAAACATCATCCAAAACAGTGATTCTGCTCTTGAGATGGACGTGTTACGTGATGGTGAACTACTCTCCTTACAGGTAACACCCGATCCAGAAGAAAATAGAATTGGTATTCAGGCACCGAATTTTGCTGATATATTTGACCTCGAAATCAAATCATACAACGCCGCACAAGCCTTCGGTGTGGGAATTGACCGTACAAATGATACATTTTTTGGAATAATTAAAGGCATAGGCCGGATGTTCTCCGGCGACATATCCGTGAGGGAGAATCTCGGCGGGCCGGTTGCCATCGCGAACATCACACGTGAAGCTACCGATGCAGGTGGTTGGAGAGGTTTTTGGAATATTACTGCATTTTTGAGTATCACCCTCGCAATAATGAATATGCTGCCAATCCCTGCTTTGGATGGCGGCCACTTTATGTTTCTGGTGTACGAGGGCATAACCCGGAGAGAACCATCACCCAAAGTTAGAATGGGCTTGCAGCAGCTTGGTTTTATATTTCTGATTGGCCTCTTTATCTTAATCACGTTTAATGACATTCTCAGAACTATTGGAGGATAACTGAATGCTCGCTAAAGAGGGCTTTTCAACCATTATTGTAGTATTTGTTTTCTCAATTGCAGTAGGCTATGCAGTATCGTTTGCCCCTGCCTGGCTTGGCTGGATTGTTTATCCGCTTTTGGCAGCGTTGTGTGGATTGGTTCTCTATTTCTTCCGCGATCCGGACCGTTTTCCGCCTGAAGACCCAGAAAACAACCTGGTTATTTCTCCAGCTGATGGAAAAGTTGTACTGATTCAGCCTGTAGATGAACCTGAATACATGAAATCAGGTGCAATTCAGGTTAGCATTTTTCTCTCACCGCTTAATGTACATGTGAACAGAAATCCAATTTCAGGGGCACTCGAATATCTGAGATACTATCCAGGGAAGTACCTTATGGCGTGGGAAGATCACGCTTCAGAACAGAACGAGCGGGCACATTTTGGCGTGAAGCATGCAAGCGGTACAAAACTGCTGTTCAAGCAGATAACCGGGTTTCTTGCCCGGAGAATTGAATACCGCCTTAACGAGGGAGACACCATTAAAGCTGGTGAACGGTTTGGAATTATGAAATTTGGCTCACGAATGGATGTACTGCTTCCGGAAAATGCTGAAATACTTGTTAAAAAAGGGGATATTACCGTTGCAGGAGAATCCGTTCTCGCAAAACTTTCTACAGATTAATTCGAGATCGATCTGATACAGATTAACAGACATACCGCATGAAATACCCGATTCAAAAGAAGCGATTCAGAAAGCGGTTTAAGCCACGTAAAATTAAACCGATACCCCGCTTTGTAGTACCCAGCTTTTTCACGTTGATGAATCTTTTCTGTGGGTTTTTGTCGATGATTTTGGTCTCTGACGGGAACCTGATGATGGGAGCATGGCTGATCGTATTAGCCGGAATGTTTGATGTTCTTGATGGGTTCATGGCTCGTCTTACCAACGCCACAAGTGAATTTGGAATGGAACTCGATTCACTCAGTGATGTGATTTCTTTCGGTGTAGCACCCGGTTTTCTCGTTTATCACGTGGCATTTTTTGAAATGGGGATTGTAGGAATACTGCTTAGTGCACTTGCACCAATCTGCGGTGCAATACGGCTGGCAAGATTTAATGTAGAATCTAAAACTGTAGAATACGACTATTTTAGAGGCCTTCCATCACCTGCCTATGCGATCATGCTTGCTGCATTCTATCTGACATTCATGAACCGTATGGATGTGTTTGATGGATTGAATCACGGCGTTCTTTCAGTATTAGTACCTGTAGTTGTACTACTATCATTTTTGATGGTGAGCACAATCCCGTTTGATAAAATCCCGAAGTTCGACAGGGAATCCATCAAAAAACATAAAAACAGGCTTATTCTGCTGGCTGTTTACTTTATCATCATCGTGATCTTCCAGGATATCGGCCTGATGTTTGTCTTCTCTTTCTTTGTGATAAAAGGCCTTGCAACCGGTTTATATATTTTTTGGAAACAGGCATTTACTGATGATCCTGACCCTCTTGAAGAAGGGCTTTGATCAGCCTTTTATTTTAACAAGATAGTCCCTGATGCGTTGAGCATTCTCCTCTGTAAAAGGTATTACGCGTCCATTAATCTTATTAAAATAGATCCAACCTTCTTCTGATTTTCTTCTAAAACGTACGCACCTGTCTTTTTTCATCAGATTGTTGTAGAGGCTTCTGTCCGGCATTACATCTGTTTTCACTTCAAACATCTCAGAAACAGCCCACTCCTCGCTGTGAATGTATTGGTTTCTCACGCTATACTTTACGGATAAAACGCCGTCTGAGTCATTTTCCAGATCTATTAACACTTTGCCATCTCTTATTTTAAAAAAACTGAGTATGGACAGTGCAAGAAATCCGAATGATGCCAGCCTCAAATATCCTTCAATCAACACATTTGCCGTAACCTGATAGCTATAAAAAAGCGCCACAGCAAGCAGAATGCTTATGATACAAATCGAAGGCCAGTACTGAGAGTATTTCTCTTCAACGGTTAATTTCTGATTCATGATAAAATTCGTTTATCTATGATTTTGCCATCTGTGGTTAGATAGTGATCATGAAGGTTTGCAGTTAGACAAGAATGAATGGGACAAACAACTACATGGTTCCCTGTTATCGTTTCAACATTTCCCGTTATCGTGCCGTGCTCCTGCGATAAAGCAGAAAGATAAAGTGGCGCTGGCGTTATCTCATAATTAATAATGTTCACAACCTGACCATAATTTCTCGCACCATTATCTTCAACAAAATCTTTCGACAAATGAACGGCACCTCCAAGTACAATAGCCTGATTATTATCTTTTGAAACTTGAGCAACCGGCAAGAGTGAAAAAAGCGCAACATCATTTAGAGTACAACTTCCAATTTGAACCTGCATCCAGTCATAAAACACAAAATTACCGGGTGTTAATTCATCAACATTATCAAAAGTTGTCATTACACTTGCCGATGGAGTATCACCAAGGGAGAACTTTGCTCCCGGATAGCCAGCTTTCAAATCTTTGTAAATGGAGAGGGTGGGGGCAATAATCTCTGTGATCTCTTCTTTGCTGCGTGCCTTGTACGTACCGCCATGATGCACATAAAAACCGTGGAAGTGTACATTTTCTAATTTGGAACAGGCCTCAATAATTGAATCAATTTGAAGCCTGTTTTCATGATGAATACCGCTGCGGTTTGAGCCAGTATTAAGTTCTATGTAAACCCGAAAATCATTTGTGAGAGACCTTGAAAGTAGTTGGATGTCTTCTGCTCTATTAACAAATAGGCGCAGCTTACATGATTGGTTTAGCTTTATTAAGCCCTCGATCTGTGCCGCAAAAAATGGAAATGCAATGGTGATATCGTTCCAGCCGGTTTCGTGAAAATATTCAGCCATAGAAACAGAAGAAACTGTGATACCGGTTACACCTTTTTCCCGAAACCACTCACCAATTGTTGCCGACTGATGTGTTTTGAAATGAGGCCGAAAATCACAATATGAGGCTGTTGCCTTTTGTACCATTCTTCCGATGTTTTTTTTACATCGGGCTACATCAAGTAAAAGAACCGGCTTGTGTAAGTTATTTGTCACTGTCTGTATAAAAAATTAGAAATTTTACGCCCTAAAATAGTGAATGCACACGAGCTAAAAAGGCCTTATTTTGGATCCCGAATGAAGAATCATCAGCTACATAAAAGCCCCGATATGCAAATAATTGGGCGTGTTGAAAAAATAGATCTTCCGGAGTTAGATATCTTCGGGTTGGATGCGAAAATCGACACAGGGGCATATACATCGAGCTTACACTGTCACGACATCACTACTGAAAAAATTAATAATAGGCTTTATGTATTTTTTTATGTGCTGGACCCCAACCACCCGGAGTATGATGAACGGCAGTACAAAGCACCTGTCCATAAGATAAAACGGGTTAGAAGCTCAAACGGCCAAATCGAAGAGCGTGTAATCATAAAACAGAGAATTCATTTCTTTGGCTCCACATATAAAATTCAACTATCGTTAACCAATCGCTCAAAAATGAAATACCCCATGCTGATCGGCAGGCGATTTCTTACAAATAAATTTATAGTAGACGTATCTAAGAAATTTTTATCTAATTCAACTATTTAAATGCAAGACAGAGAATTACGAATAGTCATTTTATCAAGAAACAGGGCACTTTATTCCACAAGGCGTTTGGTTGAAGCAATTGAGGCGAGAGGGCATAGGGCAGTTGTTTTAGACCATCTTCGTTGCGATATCGTAATAGAACAAGATAAACCTGCCATTTTTTATAATGGTGATATCATTAAAAATGTGCACGCAGTAATTCCCCGAATTGGCGCCTCTGTTACATTTTACGGAGCCGCTGTAGTTCGTCAGTTTGAAATGATGGGTGTGCCAACAGCTGTTGAGAGCCAGGCACTGGTACGCTCGAGAGACAAGTTGCGTAGTTTACAGATTCTAGCACGTTCTGATGTGGGAATGCCCAAAACAGTTTTTACCAATTACAGTAAAGAGGTGGCAAAAATTATTGATTCAGTGGGCGGAGCACCACTTATCGTGAAGCTTCTGGAAGGCACACAAGGTTATGGAGTTGTTCTTGCACCCACAAAAAAAGCGGCAGAATCAATTATTGAAGCATTCCATAGTATGAAGGCACGTGTAATTGTTCAGGAGTTTATTCAGGAAGCAAAAGGCGCTGATATTAGAGCCTTTGTGGTTGGAAATAAGGTAGTTGGTGCCATGAAACGGCAAGGTAAGGAGGGAGAATTTCGGTCGAATTTGCATCAGGGCGGTACAGGCAAACTCATTAAATTGAGTAAGAAAGAGCGTGAAGTGGCTCTTACAGCAGCTAAAGCAATGAATTTATCTATAGCAGGCGTTGATATGTTGCAGTCTGAACGCGGGCCACTCGTGCTTGAGGTAAACTCCTCGCCGGGGCTGGAAGGGATTGAAAAAGCCACAGGCAAAGATATTGCAACAGAAGTTATTAAGTATGTTGAAGACCTGATTGAAAAAACAAATCAAAAAAAGCGTTCTCGCAGGAAATACAAGAACGATGCCTGATATAATCCAGATAAACGGAGAAAAAATTGCAAGGGGGGAAGATAAGAAGCTTTACATCTCCATTGCACGCCTTCCCACCCACACCAACATCGATTTACCTGTAAGAGTAATCCGTTCTGATAATCCGGGCCCGGTATTATTGCTTTCCGGCGGCTTACACGGCGATGAAATTAATGGGATTGAGATAGTTCGCCGATTGTTAATGAACAATCTTGTAACACCTGAAAAAGGTACCGTGATTGCTATCCCACTAATGAATGTGTATGGATTTATTCAAAATGTGCGCGGTGTACCGGATGGCAAAGACATAAACCGTAGTTTTCCCGGCAGTAAAACAGGATCACTGGCTAATCTTCTTGCATATACAATTATGAATGAGGTCATTCCCAAAATTGATTATGGCATTGATTTTCATACAGGTGGGGCAAGCAAGGCTAACTACCCGCAGATACGGTGTGTATTTAATATTGAAAAGAACCTTGAACTGGCTAAAGCGTTTGCACCTCCGGTATTGTTGCATTCTCCTTTGATTGATAAATCATTCAGAAAAGCCGCTGAAAGAAAGAATAAACAGATACTTGTGTATGAAACCGGGGAATCACTTAGGTTTGATGAGCATGGAATCCAGGAAGCAATACATGGCACCCTTAGGCTGATGAAGCATCTTGGAATGAAAAAAGAAGCTCCCGCACCAATGCAGCCTACTGAAATTTTTGAGAAATCCTCCTGGGTAAGAGCAGCTTATGCGGGGCTTTACCGGTCAAAAATTCAGCTTGGTGATAAAGTAAAACGGCGTCAACTGCTTGGCACCATAACAGACCCATACGGAATCGAAAGATTCCAGGTTAAAGCGAGGGTTGAAGGGCGAGTTATTGGAATGAACAATAACCCCGTTGTTCATAAAGGTGATGCAATTTTGCATATAGCAACTAACTAAACACAATAAATTAACAAACAGATGAGCACAGATTTAATATTTCACATTTTATCAAAACGAAAATGGCAAGAAAGAAATAATGCAGGAACATACAGCACCGGTGAGGATGAAATTGAGTGCGTTGATTCTTCAACTTTAAATGAATACCTGAATACTCAATTTCATGGTAGAAAAAATTTGTTGATGTTAGTTGTAGACCGAAACCGATTGTCTAATTCTTTTTTAAGAGAGGAAGACGGTAAATTGTATTTGGAAAGGGGTATTAATCTTGATGCAGTTCTTGATAAAATCAGAATAGATTCAGAAAAAGACGGAAGTTTTGATATACAAGTTGAGAGCCATGTTTAGGCTCTTTTTTTTAGAGTTAGCAAATGTCGCATAATATATATTATGTAAAGTTTTTGAATCTATACATTATATACTCACAAGTATTCTACTCTACCTCCCTTAGAATATTGATTGTATCAGAAAGCCTATTTACTTCTTAAAACAGCTCGAATAGCTTTAAAATCAGGCTGTAAACCTGCGTCCTCAAGTACCTCTGCATACTCTATCATCATTTCCTTATTGATGACAAAAGCAGATCTTTTGGATACCCCCTTCATTCCAAAGAACTCATCATATAATGAGTTGTATGCTCCTGAGACTTCTTTATTAAAATCACTAAGAAGAGTAAAGTTCAGATTGTTGGACTTTTTGAAATGGCTTAGTGTAAAAAAACTATCAACACTTATACCTATTACGTTGGTGCTGAGAGAGTTATACAATTTCATATTATCTCTTGTATTACATAACTCTTCAGTGCAAACACTACTGAATGCTAAAGGAAAAAAAAGAAGTAATACTTTCCCATCTTTAGTTTGCTCAGATAGAGTTACTTCTTTGCCATCACTGTTCATCAGTGAGAAATCTTTTGCCTTATCACCTACATTCATATGTAGTCTTCCTCCTCAATAGTTTCGTCAAGTTTATTAACTAATAACCCCGTCAATGAATAAATTGTTAGAATCATTCCAAAAGAAAGTGTCAACTTCCATACCCACTGTTCAAGACTTACCACCTCTTTAACCATCCAGTAGAGAATGAATGAAGTAATTAGTAGTAATAGCCCGAAATACATCCCTCCTCTTTTATCTAAATAGTGTCCATATCCGGCAGTTAGGAGAAATAGAACAACAATTACAACTGCCTGTATGGATGCTAATATTATCTGTTCTACGATAATGGTATCCATCACAAACAAAAAAGAGACAGGTAGTAATAGTGGCAAGAATACTATTGGATAGGGATACTGAAACACAACCGGTTTCAACCTTCTGATAAGCATCAACAGAATTACAAATACCAAAGAGAGTGCCGTTATAAAGAGAATAGGTTTTAAAAGAATTATGATTTCATTCTCAATAATAAGAATAAGTTCACTGGCTACATAAACTACCAGTGCAAGTATGGAGGTAACTTTAATATCCCTTACCCCATTAGGATAATTTTTGATGATGATTGCAAGGCTAAGAACAGCAGCAATTAAAAGATAAAGATCTCCCCACACAAGCTTGTCTTATTAAGGATTATTTCGGGTTATAGCCCGCTTATTAATTTCCCGTTGGTGCATCTGCTCATTCTGGAAAATGAGCACTAAATCTGCAATCTCTTTCAGAAGTTTCCGCTCGTTTTCTATCATAGTAGCGGCAAAGTCGTAAAATGTAATATCTCTGCCCTTTTCGTCCCTGAGGTTTTTTTCCCAGTCAATTCGAGCAAGTTTTTTGAAAATGGTAAGAAGTGCAGCACGGTGTTTAATTAACTTATTTAGAACTTTTTGTACGTTCTTGTCATCATCTTCATCCCGAGAACTGTCTTCAAATGTATCTCTGAAATGATTGTACTCAGATAAAGCAATTCGTCTGGTTTCTGAAAACATTTTCTCCGTGATGGGCCTGAAATAATGGTGCTGAGCATGATCTATCAGCCTGAGTTTATCATATATGTTGTAATCGCCTGGTGGCACCTCATCGTAAGGAACTGAATCTATCACATACTTAAGAGCTTCAGCCTCGTCAACAAGGTACTCAGCATCATCAAAAAGTGCCTGAATGTCACTTTGATTAAACTCTTGTTTTGTCATTTCTTAAGAAATTAAATAGACCAGTCGGATGATGCTTTTGTAGCATCATTCTTTTTCTGCTGCTCAAGTAGATCAACCAGAGAGAGGCCTGTGTTCCAGTCACGATCTCTGTCGCGAACAGAGTGGATGTTATTTTCTTCCTGAAAATTCCAGAACTGCCCAAACTGATTGTTTCTGTACTCTTTGAGGTAATCTAACCGATCTTTCAGATCTTCTTTGGGTACAAGAAGTCTCTGCTTATCGTAGATTGCATCTTCTCTTGATTCAAACACAATATCATAATCCTTACTCATTACAATAGCTTCTTCAGGGCAAACCTCTTCACAGAAACCGCAATAAATACAGCGCAGCATATTAATCTCAAATTTTTCAGGGTATCTCTCTTTGGGGTCGTCAGAGTTTTCACTTCCCTGCATGCTTATCGCTAACGGTGGGCACGCTCTTGCACATAAACCACATGCAACGCATCGCTCCTGGCCATCATCCTCAACAAGTACCGGCCTGCCTCGAAATATTGACGGCGGGTCCCACTTCTCTTCAGGATAGTTCATCGTAAATTTTGGAGCAAACATTAACTTTAACGTGTGCCAAAGCCCTTTAAAAATTTCCGGCAAATAAATTCTTTCAAGAAAAGAGAGCTTTCTTTCACGCTGAAAATCTTCAGTAAGAGGGTTAGCAGCCGGGGTATCGAGGTTCTTCTGCATTCTTATTGTAGTTGAATATTTATTGTTTGCTTACAATCGAACAAAATAACCCTTTGATGGATTCGGTTCAAAAGGTTTTCGCAATTTGTTAGGCTATTTTTGGCGGAATACCATTGTTATAGGAACGCCTTCAAAATTAAAATGCTCGCGTATTTTATTTTCTATAAACCTTCTGTAGTTAGGCGGAAGTTCCTGAGGATTGTTCATAAAAAATTTGAACACGGGCGGATTGGATTTTACCTGAAGGGCATACTGAATTTTGAGCTGTTTACCGCGTTTTACCGGCAACGCCTTCTCCTTCAAAATACGTTCAATGAAGGTATTCATCTGGCTTGTTGAAATCTTCTTTTTGCGCTCTGCAATCACTTTTTTAGCAACATCAAGCACTTTTTCAATTCTTTGCCCTGTCAACGCGGAGATGGATATGATTGGTATATAATGCAGCGTCTGAACCTTACCGTGAATATACTCCTCAAATTCTTTGAGAAGATTGGTGCTCTTATCAGGCACAAGGTCCCACTTATTTAAAGCTATGATGATACCTTTGTTGAAGTTCTCAGCTTCGCGTAGTATGCGTTTATCCTGCTCATCAAACCCCTGCATGGCATCAAGCAATAGCACAACAACATCGGCCTGTTTGATGGATCTGTCTGTGCGTACCGTACTGTAAAACTCAATATTTTCTTTTACTTTGGCTCGCTTTCTCAGCCCGGCTGTGTCAATCAGTATGAATGTTTCTCCCTGATACTCAAGCTTACTGTTAATGGCATCCCGGGTTGTGCCGGGTATATCCGTAACAATGCACCGCTCATTTTTAAGCAATGCATTCATAAGGCTGCTCTTGCCAACATTAGGCCTGCCAACAAATGCTATTTTGGGAAATTGTGTATCTTCAGTTTCCGTTTTTTCAGCCGGCAGGAGCGTAACTACCCTATCGAGCAGTTCACCTGTTCCGGTTCCGCTTATGGCAGAAACCGGGTACATCTCTTCGAAACCGAGTTCGTAAAACTCAACAGCGTTCAGCCTCTTCTCTTCATTATCACACTTGTTTACTACAAGAAGTACAGGTTTTTTCTGCCGTCTTAAAAGAGAAGCCACAGCTTTATCTAATGATGAAATACCGGTATCGGTATCAACCACAAAAATAATTACATCAGATTCATCTATTGCCAGGTGAACCTGTTCGCGGACTCCATCTGAAATTACATCACCATCGGCGGGTAAGTATCCGCCGGTGTCAATTACAGAGAAATTGCGTCCATTCCAGTAGCTCTCACCGTAATGGCGGTCGCGCGTAACTCCGGACTGGTCATGCACAATGGCTTTTCTACGCCCAATAAGCCGGTTAAAAAGCGTTGATTTACCCACATTTGGGCGGCCTACTATTGAAACTGTGGGTGTCATGAGTCAGTTTATATAACAATTAAAAAAAGTTTGAAGATAGTATATCAGGCTTTAATTACTGCAAAGTTGTTTTTTTTGATTGCAGAACTACCTGTATCTTGATAGCAATTGAAATCTTACCTCTGCAAAAGATGCACAAATGGTAACTTGATTTCTAAGTAGTAAAGTTAATCATTTTTGATGAAAGCATATGCTTGAAACACTCTACAATTATTTTGGCATTTTTGGCTCTATTTTAGCCGCTTTTTTAGTGTTTATGTTTTTTGTTTTTTGGATGGCAGGCGTGGCAGGAATATGCTTAAGGGAGAGGCCACCGGCTAGGCAAGCTATTTTCTTCTCACTCGCTATTTTTATTCCTGTATATCCTGTAGCATGGCTTATTGCAGATATGATTAAACAACGAAAACAGCTGAAAAGGCTTTAAGATTTACGCCTGCAGCGCGTTCTGTTTTCCACCCTCTCCTTCACCAAGTTGTGGAGATTCCGTTTCCTCCACGAGCAGCCAAGGCTCCAGCAGTTGTTCCGATATATCTTTGATGAACCGGCTCGGGTTTGAAAAGTAATCCCCAAACCTGCTCTGAAACATTGCAGGATACGTTAAAAACAGCTGCTCTTTTGCGCGTGTAACTGCCACGTAAAGCAGACGAACCTCTTCATCCAATTGCGCTTCATCTTCAATTGCATAACCCGATGGCAAAATTCCATCAAGGCATTGAATGAGGAAAACTGTTCGCCACTCCAGCCCTTTTGCGGAGTGTATTGTACTGAGAATTAATGGTGATTCATCCTTTTGTGATGCTTCCGTCTCAATAGCCGTTGCCTCTATAGGATCTAACGCAACCTCTTCGATAAGCTTTTCAAGCGACCGATACTTGCCGGAAATATCCACAAAAGTCTCAAGATCTTTCATTCGTTTGGGGTGGTCATCAAACCTTTTTTTGCAAAAAACAGAATAGTAGTCAACAACTTCCCGCAGCTGCTCGGTTACAGAACCATCCAGTTTTTTGAGGTTAGAAAAGAGTACACTCAACGCCTTCAGTTGCACCAGATACTTTTCGCTGGCGTGTGGCGCTGAATGTGGGCTAAAAGGGTCTCCCGCACTACCCTGGCCCCAAATGAATAGGTCTTCTGCGGTTTTTGGCCCAATGCCTTCAATGAGCATAAGAACCCTGTTCCAAGAGATGGTATCTTTGGGGTTAATAAATACACGCAGGTGTGCAAGCACATCTTTCACATGCGCAGCTTCAGTAAATTTCTGGCCACCATACTTTACGTAAGGTATATTTTTTTGATTGAGCATCACTTCTAAATCAAATGAGTCCCTCCCATTTCGAAAAAGTACGGCTATGTCGTTCAGTTCGTGCCCCTGCTCTCTGAGGTTCAGAATCATCTGTGTGATGAACCTGCTCTGATCGTTCATATTGGCAGCCTTCACAAGGCCGGGCAGGCCGCCTTCTGCATTGTTGGTGTAGAGTTTCTTTTCGAACTTCTCCTTTGCTTCTTCAAGTACCCGGTTGGCAACATCGAGTATGCGTTGTGTTGACCTAAAATTTTCTTCAAGCTTGATAACCTTTGTACCTGCAAATTCATCCGGAAAGCGAAGCATATTTTTGTGGTCAGCTCCGCGAAACGAGTAGATACTCTGTGCATCGTCTCCTACGGCCATTACATTTTTGTGCACACTACTGAACAGTTTTATCAGCTCGGTCTGGAGTGCATTGGTATCCTGGTATTCATCAACAAGTACATGCCGGTTTTTTGAAGCTACTTTGAGCCGAACCTCTTCATTTTGGGTGAGCAGATCACGCGTTTTAACTAATAGGTCATCAAAATCCATTACGAAGTTAGCTTCTTTGTAAGCGCAGTAGTCATCAAAAATTTTCTCGATCGAAGCAATCTGTGAGATAAACTGTGGATATTGATCCTCTACCACATCACGAATGCTGCTCTGCTTGTTAACAGAGGTACTGAAAATAGAATAGAGCGTGGACTTTTTAGGAAAGCGCTGCTTATTGCCGGCAAAACCCGACCGGCTTCGAACCATCTGAATGGCATCCATTGAATCTGTAACATCCAAAATGGTAAAGTTTTCGGGATACCCTATTGCAGATGCATGTATGTGAAGCAACTTACTGCAATAGTGATGAAATGTACCGCCCTCTACCCTTTTGCATCGCTCATCAAGAATCTGGCTGGCTCTTTGAAGCATCTCCTGCGAAGCCCGCCGCGTAAATGTGAGCAGTAAAATTTCGGATGGGTCTATTCCACTTTCCACGAGGCGTGCCACACGGTAAACTAATGTTCGGGTTTTGCCTGTTCCTGCACCGGCAACTACAAGTGCCGG
>SLLL01000109.1 GCA_007134085.1 Balneolaceae bacterium | reverse complement strand
GGGGGTCGTCCGTTAGGCGAGGTGCCTATGTGGCTAAAGGTGTAATCATAATGCCGCCTGCATATGTAAATATTGGCGCGTATGTAGATGAAGGCTCTATGATAGACAGCCACGCACTTGTGGGCTCTTGCGCACAGATCGGGAAAAATGTGCATCTTTCAGCGGGCGTGCAGATTGGCGGAGTACTTGAGCCGGTTGGCCTTAGTCCTGTGGTTATTGAGGACGATTGCTTCATTGGTGCCGGCGCTGTAATTGTAGAAGGTATTCTTGTAAAAAAAGGAGCTGTTATTGCCCCCGGCGTTACACTTTCACGTTCTGTACCCGTGTACGATTGTGTGAATAATATGATACTTGGGAAAGGAGCTGCCATTCCTGAGAATGCTATAGTTGTACCCGGAACCCGGCCTGTAGGAAATAAATGGGCAATAGAACTTGGCCTGGCGGTAGCATGTCCATTAATAATAAAGTATCGCGATGCAGGTAGTAACGCATCATTGGAGCTTGAAGATGCACTTCGGTAAAAAAAAAGTGTAAGGAATCCTGAAAATTCGGTTCTTATAGATAGAACATTAATAAAAAAACGAGGAACACATTATGAGTTCATTAAACAAAGCAATGATAATTGGAAGACTCGGGCAGGATCCCGAAGTACGCTACACACAATCTAATACTGCGGTTGCAACGCTGAGTGTTGCTACATCAGAGAGATATAAAGACAGAAACGGCGAGCAGCAGGAAAGAACAGAGTGGCACCGTGTAGTAGCCTGGGGAAGAACAGCCGAAATTTGTCAGGAGTATCTAAAGAAAGGATCACTGGCCTATTTTGAAGGGCCAATCCAAACACGTGAGTGGGAAGATAAAGACGGACAGAAGCGCTACACCACCGAAATTAAAGCTCTCTCTATGCAGATGTTGGATAGTCGTGGCGGCGGCGGTGCGCCGTCTCAATCATCAAGACCATCAAACAAGCAGGCCGCTACTGCTGAAATTGATGATTCGTTTGATGATATGGATGATGATTTGCCATTTTAATCATTCTAAACTTTTGTAATTTCAGGGGTGACACTCACATCGGGTTGTCACCCTTTTTTATATTAGCTTTTTGAATTGATCTGTTAACCAATATCTGATTTTTGGATACCTTAGACGAACCTCCGGGAAATCCGATCTTAATCCTGCCAAAATACCTGCTACTATTTGTTGCCGAACATGGAGAGGTGTTCAGCACCGGCGAGATTGCCATCGAGTTGATGATTATGATGCTCGGGTTGTTTATAAGTGCTCTCTTTTCAGGATCTGAGGTAGCATTCTTTTCTCTTGTAAATCAGCTTGATAAACTTACACAAACAGGCAGCTATGCAAGCAAAGATTCGCGCATTTTAAAAATGCTGAACAAACCGCGCAGGCTTCTGGCTACCATATTAATAGGCAATACATTTGCTAATATTGTGAGCTCGGTTCTCGCGGCCGTAATAGCGGGAAAAATTGCAATTCAACTTGAATTACCGCTGGTACTTGTCTATTCGATTGAGATTGTAGTGCTCACATTCATGATTTTAATTTTGAGTGAAATCACGCCAAAAGTAATCGCAATAAACAATCCGCTTAAGGTTAGCCGCAGAATGTGCAACTTTATCTATGTGCATTTCATTCTGTTAACACCAATCTCCAAGCTAATTGCAGAGAGTACCATGTCTCTCGAGCGCACACTCCCAAAACCTGACAATAAAATGACTGCTGAAGACCTGAAAGTTATGGCGGAAATGAGCGAAAAAGAGGGATCCTTAAAAGGAGATGAGCGTGAAATCATTGAAAATGTTATTGAATTTGGAAACACTACAGTTCGCGAAATCATGACATCCCGGGTGAATATTATAGCTGTTTCAGCTGATGCTACACTACCTGAAGTAATCAGCTTGATTCAGGAAAAAGGCCTCTCAAGAATGCCGCTCTATGAGAATGACCTGGACACAATTCTGGGTGTAATTTTCACTAAAGATGTATTGCCATATATTAATACCGATCTGGATAAGAGTGGCATTAACTGGAAGACAATTGCCAGAAAAGCACTTTTTATTCCGGCCACAAAAAAACTGGATGACCTTCTCAGAGATTTTCAACATGAAAAAACCCACATTGCCATTGTGGTGGATGAGTATGGCGGTACTGAAGGTATCGTAACCCTTGATGATATTCTCGAAGAAATTGTGGGCGATATTGGGGATGAATACAATGAAGAAGAGGAGAAACTCTACACAAAGTTTAAGAATGGCGTTTATGTATTTGATGCAAAAATAGACCTGGACGATCTTGATGAAATTCTTGGTACGGAGATTTCTACATCAGAGGATGAATTTGAAACACTGGGAGGCCTGGTTTATCACCTGATGGAACGCATACCCAATGTTGGCGAGAGAATGACGTATAAAAACCTTGAGCTTACCGTACATTCGGTTAAAAATAACCGAGTAAAAAAACTGAGGGTGAAACCAATTGCAGCACAGCAGGTTGAACCTGAGTAAATATGGCACAAACTTCCCCCAATGTAACCATTATACAACAGGCAGATCTTACCGCCCTCAACACGCTCGGAGTTAAAGCTAAAGCCGAAAAGTTGATTGAAATCAGCTCAATAGATCAACTGCATTCTCTATTTGATTCGGGATTTTTTGAAAGTGAAAACCCATTTATACTTGGGGGTGGAAGCAATGTGCTGTTGAAGAAAGATATCAGCCGGCCTGTGCTGAAAATTGATTTGGATGGGGTAGAGATCAAGTTTGAAGATGAAAAGTCAGTAATAATTTTTGCGGCTGCAGGAGTGAACTGGCACTCTTTGGTTGAATGGGCAGTTCAGCGAGATTTTGGAGGAATAGAAAACCTTGCGCTTATTCCCGGAACTGTTGGTGCCGCTCCAATCCAAAATATTGGAGCGTACGGCGTTGAGTTGAAGGATGTACTAATATCAACATTATATTTCGACACAATAACTGGTGAGGAGAAAACACTTCAAAACGATGAGTGTGAGTTTGCCTATCGCGACAGTATTTTTAAAAACAGGCTGAAAGGCAAAGCAATTGTTACCGGTATTAGGTTGAGGTTAACTAAAGCCCCACACTCCATAAATAGCTCATATCGGTCACTGAGTGAATATCTCGAAAATCGCGAGATTTCTGATCCAACAATTAAAGACGTATTTGAAGCCGTAGTTGCAATACGAAAATCGAAACTACCCGATCCTAAACTGATTGGTAACGCGGGTAGCTTTTTCAAAAATCCAGTAGTTACTGCAAAACTTTATAAAACTCTTGTTGAGAAGTTTGGAGACATTCCAGGCTATAAAATCTCAGAAAAAGAAGTTAAGATCCCGGCAGGCTGGCTCATCGAAAAAGCGGGATGGAAAGGGAATCGAGTTGGTAAGGTGGGCACGTATGAAAATCAGGCGCTGGTATTGGTGAACCATGGTGGCGCTACGGGCGAAGAGCTTTGGAGTCATGCGCTCACTATTCAGAAATCTGTATCTAAGAAATTTGGAATAGAGCTCGCCCCGGAAGTAAATATCGTTGAATGATGCCTGGCAGAGAACGTAGTGAAAGAGTAATTAATGATCATTATTTTCTTGAAACACTTCGCTGTCCGCTAAAGTACTCCTTTCTCATTTCCGGGGATTACCCCGACGCATCGCGTCCGGTTTACAGGCAGCGAAACAAATTGAATATCCGCGATGCTGTGGCAACTCTTTTTGCTAATGTTCGATACACATCAAACGAAACAGCTGTTGCCCTGAAGGAGACGGAAAAGTGGCTTGTTGAAGATGATGTCACAATTTGCGGTGCTGTGGTTAAAGCAGGAGTTTTTCTTACCCGGATCCCGATACTGGTGAAAAATGGAGAGGAGCTCACCGTGATTCAAATTCACGGCAAACTGAGAAAGCGAACCAGCACATCAAATATCGACAAGGTAGGGCTGAACAGTACCGAAAATAGTTATCTGCTGAAGGCTGCTTACAGGATGGGGGTTATGTGGCAGTGTTATCCAAATCGATCCATAAACGCAGAGTTCTATTTTCCCCGTAAGGATTTTAGGGCAGGGATGGATTTGTTGAATAGGCATACAGCTCTGGAGGAAAAATCATCAGAGTTAAAAGAAGAGTTCAGCAATTTGTTTACTAAAGTTACTGCCGGGAAAGGGGTGGAAGAGCTTTCAAAGAAATTGCCGGCTGCTATTGTTCATGAGCAGTTTGCAGGAAAGCGGTTAGATGAGGCGATGACGGAAATTGAACTGATTGCCCTATATGGGACACTACCTGCTGTAAAGAGAGGAAGAGAGTGCAAATACTGCGACTTCAGGTTGCGTGATGACAATTCGGTTAACTGCTGGCAAAAGCATTTTAATGATGCTGAAATTAAGTATGCCAGTAACCACACGTTCGATCTGATTGGCCACGGCAACAGTAATCTTTGCGATAAACAAATTTGGTACAGTGAGCAGATTCAATTATCAGACGGTTTCAGCAGTTTTGAAAATATACAGGCACATGGCGGGCCAAATATTACCATGCAGCAGCGTCGTAACCTGCAAATATTACGGTCAAAAGGCGAGGCTGTACCTTTACTTTGGGTGAAGGAAGGTATGCAGGGCATAAAAAATCTGAAGTTCCCGCTCCATTTTTTGGATTTCGAGGCATCAACCTATGCCATTCCATTGAAACGGGGAGACAGCCCCTACAAACCGGTTTACTTCCAGTTTTCTGCGATTACTCTTTTTGACGATGGAAATTTCGAACTGAATGAGTGGCTCGATACAGGCACTGAAAATTCAGATCCACACGAAGAGTTTGCAGATGAATTGGGTAAAATACAAGGTATTTCTGAAGGCACCATCATACAGTATTCACCATTCGAAAAACAGGCTGTAAACAGGTTAATTTCTGATCTTCAACGAAATTCGATGCTACATGCTGGGC
>SLLL01000181.1 GCA_007134085.1 Balneolaceae bacterium | reverse complement strand
GCCTGCTGCCTTTCATGAAATCAGCCTTTAAAGTAAGTGTAGAATTTGTGTTGAGGTCAATTCTGGAACCATCAGTGAGGCGAATGGTTTTTCTTTCTGATTCTGTTGTTTGAAAAACTCTCGGTTCTTGCACAACATCTGAGTGATCATTTGCATCACTCAAATAGAAGAACATAACTGTTGTAACCGCAACCAAAGCTAAAGCTGCAATCTGGAAAAACGGCCTTAAATAGGAATACCTGTTCGATTTCGTAATTCCGATTAGTTGGGTTCTTCTCAGAATAGAATTCAGAAGCGATGCAGATTTTTCTTCCGTTAAACTAAACCCTTCAGGTTCTTCATCTTCATTGAACTCTTCCGCATCCTGCTCCATCCTGAGGGCGAAATAGTCTCTGCCTTCAGCAGTCTCAAGCCAGCTTAAAACTAATTCTGCTTCTTCTTTGGAGCATTGATCATTAAAATACTTATCGGCGAGTGCCTTCATCTTTTGGGTCATCTACAAGGAGTTTTAATATGTTCTCCATGTAATACACCAAATCTTTCAGCAGGTATTACTCTTGATTATTTTTTTTAAAAAAATTAGCTGTAATAACTAACGCCTGCTTCTTTTTGAAGATGAGCCTGAATAAACTTTCTCCCTTTCTGATAGTGCACTTTCACCGTATTTACAGATATATGAAGCTTTTCAGCAATCTGTTCATTCGACAGATTTTCACTCGTTTTGAGATGAAATATTTCTCTTCTTTTTTCAGGTAAATCATTAATCCCATTATTTAAAATAGTTGTGTACTCTCTGTATTGCAGTTCATCAGCGGTGTATTCAGATGATGGATGGAATTGCTCTTCAACTTGATATGCTGCAATAATCCTTCTTTTTTGATTTCGAATCATATTCAAAACATGGTTTCTGAGGCAGGTAAACAGAAAACTCTTGATACACTTTTCAGGATCTAATTGCCCTCTTTTCAGCCATAATTTTATAAACACATCCTGTACAGCATCTTCAGCAAGGTGCGTATCCTTTAAATATTTTTTTGCCAGATAAAACAACTGTTTACAATAAATATAGTACAGCTGCTTTAACCCTTCACTATCTTCGCGATTTAATAGAAGTACTGCACTCTGTTCTGTAGTATATGGCATGATTCCGGGTCAAAGAGTTTTTCTTTGATCTTAGAATAGAGATGCAACTTTACGATAGTGTTAGGAAAAACGTAGTTCGGGTTAAGAAATCATTACCAAATTGTTAAGGGGTGATACCGTGGCTTTATAGAAAAAATTTATCAACTAGAATCTTCTACAGATTTCTCTTGACCGTATTCTCTTTTAGAAAATCGGTGAGTTCAGATTTACTCACTTTCCCACTGGCTAAATCCATCATAATTGCAAACAGCTTTTTTTTGTCGGTCTTGATTTGATATCCGTTCACATAAAGAAAGGTGTACATCGCAATAAGTGCCGTTCTTTTGTTGCCGTCGAAGAATGGATGATTCTGGCATAAGTGAAAACCGTAAGCTGCGGCCATCGAAAACAGATCCGGATGGACGTATTCTCCCCCAAAACTTGCCTGTGGCTGTGCCAATGCAGATTCTAACAATTCCTCTTCACGAATGCCCTGTTTACCCCCATATTGCTCGAGCTGATCTTCATGAAAGGTTAGAACAATTTCTTTGTTCAAAAATTTTATCATTCAGCAAGTGCTTTCAACACATCTTTGTAATCGGTATTGAGCTGACGATAGGCATCTGCCCACTCTTCAAAGTCCGGGTCTATTGGACGTAATTCAAGATTTGAGCCCTTTTTTTCGATACTCAATTTATCCCCACTCTTAAGGTGGAGTTCTTCGATTACATGTTTGGGGAGAATAACACCAAGGCTATTCCCTATTTTACGAACTTTAGCTTCCATGGCAGTCGGTATAGTTTAATTATTACAACAATGTTATAACATTTTCTACAATTTTCAAATATGAAAAAGTCCTATCTCAGACTACAACTGAAGCATAGATATAATAGCTCGACGCTTCTTCACAAATTTCACCTCAATAATCCAACCCAGGCTGGGTGATTTTAAACCCTGTTTCGTCTTTAGCTTGTTGTACCATCTCTTCTACATCTTTGAGCAGCTGTTTGGCATCAAAAACAATTCCATCTTTTATGGTGTATTTTACACCGCCTACCCGTACAGCCTGGTTGTTCTCATCTACCCGAATGGCTCCGGTTCCATACAGTACTTTTAGGTTTGCCTGTGGGTTTTCACCAACAATCACCAGATCGGCAAGTTTACCAACTTCTATGGTGCCGAGCTGATCATCAACTCCCAAAACTTCGGCAGCTTTAAGTGATGCCGATTGAAAAATCTCGAGCGGATGAAAACCGGCTTCACGCATCAGCTCCATTTCACGGATGTACGCGAATCCATACAATTTGTAGATGTATCCGGCGTCGGACCCCAAAGTTACACGCCCGCCACGATTTTTGTACTCATTTACAAACTGCATCCAAATAAGGTAGTTCTCTTTCCAGGCAATCTCCTGTTCTGTTCCCCAGTCGAACCAGTACGAACCGTGTGCCCGGCGATCCGGCTCAAAAAATTGCCAGAGTGATGGCAGTGTATAGCGTTCGTGCCACTCTGCCCGGCGTTCGCGCATCAGGTCGCGGCTGGCTTCATAAATGGTAAATGTGGGGTTGATTTCGAAATCGAGTTCAATCAGACGGTTCATCACCTCGTTCCAGCGGTCACTGCCCGGCTCAGCAGCCTGCCTCCACAACCGTCCCGCTTCTTCAAAACGGTGTTGTTCGTCGCTGTAGTTGTAATCGAGCGGGTAGTCCTGAATGATTCGGTCTGTAAAAAGTGCTTCGGGCAGGCCGTACCAGTGCGTCATACCGCGAAGGCCCAGCTCTGATGTATGGGATACATTTGCATACACCACACGTGGCTGTGCGTGATGCGCCATCGAACCCAGCCCAAGCCTGTTTGCTTCATCGAGTGATGCCTCCCAGATTTCAGGCCTTGTTCCAAAATATTTGATGCCATCTGCGCCACGGTTATGAATCATTTGTACCCAGTTACGGGCTTGCTCAGGTGTGGTAATGGGGCCATCGTGCCCCTGGCCAAAACCTATATATGAAAAAATTCGTGGCGCGGTGATCTCGTTTCTCTCGCTGAGATCTTTATGGCGCAGGGTCCAGTCCATACTATTGAATGAACCGGGTTCGCGAATTGAGGTTATCCCATGAGCCAGCCAAAGTTTAAATACATACTCTGGTACTGTGCCTTGTGCATTCCCGCCTATATGGGCGTGCATATCAAAAAAGCCGGGAAGTACATACATTCCGCTGGCATCAAGTTCGTGGCCATTTTCGCCCGTTTGCGGCCTTCTGTTTTCATTTATCGGCACTCCGGGATAGCCTACATTCTGTATCTGAACAATCCTGTTCCCTTCAACCACAATGTCAACAGGGCCAACTGCCGGCGAACCGGTGCCATCAATCATTGTAGCTCCGCGGATGATTAACCGCTCATACGGCCCTTCTCCTTCTGAACGGTCAGGTGCATCAGGCATTTGAGCCTGAGCGTTAAATAGAAAAACGAGTGAAATAATCAGGGACAGAATTGTTTTCATAACAGACATTGGATCAGTTTTACGGGCTGGAAAGTACATATAGTAAAAGAGAAGCGGGAAATAAAAACTGTAAAAAATGTTCATTCAAAAAGAAAAACACCTCAATCATTGAATGTAGCTCATCAAACCGCTATCTTTTTAGGCTGTTTAAGGAGGGGTGCCAGAGTGGTCGAATGGGCTCGCCTGGAAAGCGTGTGTGCTGTGAAAACGGTACCGAGGGTTCGAATCCCTCCCCCTCCGCATTTATTCATCTGCCTTACCGATTCACCTGCACATCGGTCACAACTAAAACCATATCCCCAAGCCCAAATCCCTCTCCCTCAAGCATTGCTTCAAACATCTCCATCTGAGGGCGAAGCTGATTTTCAACCATCTCTCGCTGATCCGCAGGCATTGATGCAAGCTGCTCTTCAAGCTCGCGCAGATAACCACGCGCCTCAGCAATGTCTTCTTCCGTAAATTGGTCTTCAAATCCATCGATTTTCATGCTGATTCGATGAGGAATCGCAAGGCCACTGTATTCTCGATAATCATCCATAGTGAGTGAAACAGAAATCTCAAATCCCTCATCGGTAAGCTGCTCCATATCAATTCTCAACGGATAGAGCTCTCTTTGATCAATCCAGATCACTGCACTAACTACCACTTCTTCATCTTCGTAATAATCGAAATCATCATAGTCGCCTCCAAGCTCGTTGAGTGCATCTGTATCATCCACTTCCACCCTGTAAACTGCCCTGCCATTATACATTTCTGAGCTTATGGTATGTGCCGCGCGGACAAGCCGTGGCATCTGATCATCAAAAGCTCCGCTAAGCATGCCGATATCCATATCCGCCTCTTCAGCTACAAGGATGTCGCGCCCGTCCCGGCGAACCTTTTCATAAGCCGTGGTAGTTTCCGGGAAAAAGCCACCATTTTCAGGAGATACCGTAATTACGATATTATCGATACCGGCGATGCGTTCGCTGTTTTTTGCTGATATTCGGTCAGCAAGCTGCTGAGGCGATGGCTGAGCCAAAACCTGAAAAGTTGACAATATCAAAAACAGAAAAGAGAATAGAATTACGGGCAGAGAGATTGATGTTTTCATATGGTTTTTTTTGATAAAGTGGTTTTAAAAGATGTTACTAAATTCCAGACAAATTAACGCTCTCTTATCACCGTTAATTGGAAACAAAGGGAACAATTCGTTATAGTAGAGACAGTAACCCAAACATTATAACCACCATGGAAGAAAAAGATGTTTTTTTAGGTATGATTGAGGAGGAGTTCAATCAGTTTGGTAATGACTTTCTTTTTCAGCAAAAAAAGTGGCTGCGCGACGGTGAGTATAAAAAAGCCGCTGAGCATTCCT
>SLLL01000078.1 GCA_007134085.1 Balneolaceae bacterium | reverse complement strand
AACAGGGCTTTCAGGTGGAGGCGTGGATAATGAATCCAGGAATAGAACCAGGCATGTAAACAACACATTTGTGGGCCGGGGAGAAAGTCTTGCTACTACCAGCATAAGGTATCAGATAAATCTCCCGTCTGCTGAGCGTGTGGTGGTTAACGAAAGGCAGCAGAACCTGCGCGAGAGGAGATATGCTCAGTACCAAAGAAGTTTCGAAAGAGATCAGTTTATGAGGCCGCCTCTAGTTGGTTGGTACACATATGATAATAGATTAGATTATAACAGTGCAGCACAGAACAGAAACTCTACACACAACAGGGCAAGAACTAATGCTACCCGATCCCAATCCACGTTTTACAGAGCAGGAACCATGAGATCTACAGGAAATAGTTCATTTAGAGGGACTTCTAACAGGGGTAACACAAGCAGTAGTGCAGCAAGGCCTTCGGGCAACAGCAGGCCGTCAAGCCAGGGTTCTTCAAGCCGTGGCAGTAGTTAGACCATTCGGGATCAAGCGGATTAATCTGTGAAGTTACATTTAGGGTTTATGGAATGAAAATCTCACAATATTTTCTGGTGTTTTTATAACTACACTTTTGGAGTCATTCTGCTAGTTCACAGATGGTTAATCCTATAATTCATTTCTTGATACCAATCAGGCTACACTTTTCTGAGGAATCAGTTCAAATAACAGAAACTATTGTACGTGTTTGTACGTAGTAAATGAAAACATGCCAAAATCCGTGAATGTTGCCCAGTCAGTAGCCAAAATTACGAGCTATTATGAGGAACAAAACAAAATATTGTCACGTTAAATTTTTAGAAATGTTTGTTAAACAGCTACGATGTTAATGGCATCACATGGTTATGTGATATTGATTATGAAACATTTAGCGTATCTTATAAGTGGATAAGGTAAATACTTAAAGTCTGGAGTAAGTCATGAAATCTTCAAAAACATTACACGCCATCATCTTAACAGTAGCAGCACTTTTTTTTACCGGTTGCTACACACAGCTCCAAACTGTTGAGCGGGCACCTTTGCCATCTGAGAGGCTTCCTGTAGATCGCGCAGCTTCAACGCAGGCTTCTGTGCAGGAAAGATCATCACAAATTGTGAATGAAGATGATTACGTTCTGGGCTATGAAGACGGCTGGGAAGATGCCGAAGCGTACTATTTCGTTGACTATGCTACAAGGGACTGGTATTTGAACTATGGTGCAACTTTGACTCATTCTCCTCAGTTCAGAAGATCAGTTGTACATCATCATCACTTCGGCTTTGGTGGCTTTTATCATCCACATTTTTATTCTTTTTATCACAGCCCATTTCTGTTCTACAGATACCCGAGCTGGAGATTTAGTTTAGCATTTCATAGTGGCTGGCATCGCCCATACCACTTTGGATTCTATTCATATTATGCTTACCCGGGTTATTTCCCCTATTACGGAAGTTATTGGGGCTGGAATTATTACCACAGGCCACACTTTGCAACAGTCTATTATCATACAAGCCGTTCAACCAGAGCTGTAAACTATGGGCCAAGAAGTACAGCACTTACATCACGTGGCACCCAAACATTGAACAGAAATACACGCGCAGATGCTCGTACAACTGCGAATGTCAGAAACCGGACAGATGTCCGCTCCACTGCGAGAACCCAGCAGGTAAACAGAGGAATCGTTAACCGGAACAACAGCGGAACAACTAACAGAGGTGCGGTAACAAGAAGTAACTCAGGAAACACAAACCGTGGAACCGTAAACCGAAACAACTCAGGCAGTACCAATAGAGGTACTGTAAACCGAAACAATTCCGGAAGTACTAACCGTGGTACTGTAAACCGGAATAATTCATCCAATACCAATAGAGGTACTGTAAACCGCAATAATTCCTCAAGCAATAACAGAAGTACTGTAAATCGTAACAACTCATCAAATACTAACCGTAGTACAGTTAACAGAAACAGTTCCACAAATACAAATAGAAGCACCGTTAACAGAAGTACAAACAACCGAAATACGAACTCTTCTGTAAACAGATCAACAACAAACAGGAATACAAGCTCTTCTGTTAGAAATTCTTCAACAACTGTGAACAGAGGCTCTGTTTCTTCGTCTCAGAATCAGCAAAGAAATGCTGTAAGTGTACAAAGGCCTGCTACAAGACAGCAGCAGGCTGTTCAATCTGTGAGAAACCGAGTTACCACAACCCAAACGGTAAATGTTAATAACAGAGCAAACAACAATACTCAATCTCGCCGAAGTGCAATTGCAAGAGAGGTATTACGTGGTGCTTCAAGTGCCGTTACTTCAAGTACAGTAAACCGTGCAGTGAATAATCGATCTACAGTAAGATCAACTAACAACAGAAGCACAAACAGATCCACTGTTAACAGAAGCTCTAGCTCATCAAATAATCGATCTACAGTACGTTCTTCATCCAGTAGTTCAAACAGCCGGGCCTCAAGCTCACGCTCAAGCAGTAACAGGGGCAGCAGAAATTAATTTATAGCTGCATACTCAAGTACGTTTCGTTTTTTCTCTGCAAACAAAAGATGATCACAGATATTTATCTACCATAGGAGAATTATGTTTAAAAAGATGCCCTTACTTTTCACGTTAATTGTTTTGACGGGCTTTAACAGCCTGACTGCTCAAAACCCTAATAACGCACTTTTATATAGTTATCAGGCTACGCTATTCGGAGAGCAGGGAGCTGCAAATGACCCTATTTCCATCATTATGCCAGGCACTGCTTTTAAATCCGGGTTTGGGAGCTTTATGGATAATCCGGCAAGTATGGCGCTTCACAATAAAAGCTTTGGTGAATTTGGCCTTTCATACCGTTCTGTTGAGGAAGACGCCATATATCTTGGCCAGAGCCGTACTCTTGACAACAGCCAGAACGGAGTTTCGAATTTTGGTTTCTTGTATTCCTTCCCAACAGTTCAGGGGAGTTTTGTGATTGGTGCTGGTTATGCTCAACACTCTGTTTACAACCGGGCGCTTGGATTCCGCGCACGCAACGAGAACAGTACCATAACTGATAAGTTTAAGTTTGACGGGTCCCCATATCAGGAGATCGCATTCAATACGTTCGCAACAGACTTCGGTGATGAGTTTGAGGACTGGGATGAGTCTATTTTCAGGGTTGGGTTTGATCGGTTTGGTGACTTTCTTGGCCTAAGGCAACAAGGTGAAATTATACAACGCGGATACAGTGGCGAATATTCCATGTTCTTTGCCACAGAATTTCAGGAAAATTTTCTGATTGGTGCTAGTATCGGGCTACTATCGGGCAGATACAACTACAACCGGATATTCCAGGAAATTGATGAATTCAACGACTATTCCAGCACTATAATTGATAGCAACGGTGATGGTTTTGGCGATACCGATGTTGATAACCTGATTCTTGATGATGGGCTCAGAAGCCAGTTTTCCGGTTTTCGAGCACGGGCAGGGTTGCTCTACAAAATTTCAGATCAGTTTAATATAGGAGTTAGTTACACTTTCCCAACAACAATTGATGTAGATGAAACCTTCAATGCAGATTTAAGAACTACATTTAATAACGGTGTTGAATTTTCTGATTTTACAGATAGTGAGTTCTCTTACAGAGTGAAATATCCGGCAAGGACAGCTTTAGGTTTTGGTATGCAGAACATAAATGGCTTGTCAGCTTCGGTTTCTGCAGAATATGTTGATTATTCAGCCACCCGAATAGATTTCAGAGAAAGTAGTTTGTTTGAGGATCAACTTATTGAAAACGATTTTATTGAAGATAATTTCAGGTCAGTTTGGAGCTTCAGAGCTGGAATTGCGTATGATATTACTCTGGAATTTACACTAAGAGCAGGCTACAGCCGGTTACCCGGCAGGTATGCGGATATTTCAAATGACAGAGATGTGTACGCACTTGGAGCGGGTTTTTCAATCACCCCAAATCTGAGGCTCGAATTTGCAGCGCAATATGCAAACTGGGAAGAGGTTTCTGCGGTTTACGATTACGCATCGTATGATTATTCTTTACTGCCCGATGACCCTCCGGGTATAACTTTCCGCTCAGAAGAAGCAACACGTTCTGTTGATAGATGGCAGTTGCTCAGTACTCTCCGATTCAATTTTTAAACATAATAATACCCCAACATTAATTAAAGAGTCTGATTTGAACATCAGGCTCTTTTTTTGATATAATTTAACCACTCATTTTGGGATTTACACTAAGCACGGCAGATTTTACATGCCTTACAACATTTGCAGTTGTACTGCCCATCATTAGGTAGTTGATACCGGTTCTGCCCACTGTAGCCATAATTACCAAATTGTATGGGTTCTCAGTTACATGCTTAAAAATAGCTTCATGCGGGGTATTTTGAGAGATGATTACTTGCTGGTTTACCTGATCTGATATCTCATGGAAATACTCTTTTTTCAGAATTTTGAGGCGCTCTTCCCTTATTTTCCTTAGAGAGAGATCTTTTTCTTTTTCATCAAACTGATCAAAGCTAAGGATATGTACCAGATCAATTGTTCCGCCTGTTTGCTTCGCAATATTTATGGCATGAGGGTATGCTTCTGCTGCATTATCGGAAAAGTCAGTTGTAACCAGAATATTTTCAAAATTTCCCACATCTGATTCGTTTTCAACAATCATAACAGGTGTGTGCGAAAGGCGCAGCACCTTTTCAGCAACCGAACCAAGCAGAAACCTTGAAAATCCTGTTCGCCCGTGGCTGCTCATGATTACATAATCGTAGTTATCTGATGCATCAATGATACTTTGCGCGGCATTGCCCAAAACAACAACAGGATTGGTGAGATTTTCAGCCTGCACAAGCTGTTCCGAAATCTCCTTAACACGGTTGAGCAATGTGTCTTCAAGTTCATCAAATTTCTGGTACATTTTGCTTCCCATGCCTAATGCGTAGGGCTCATCCAACTCAGAAATAGGTAGATGAGAATAAAACGGTGTAACCATACCATTAAACAGTTTGGCAAATGTAGCTGCTACTTCAAGTGCTTTCTTGCTGCGGTCAGAAAAGTCAATAGGGACGAGAATCTTCATAATAATCCTGTTTTTAGTTTATGGTTAACATCACTTTATGCTCTTTCTTACAATTTGCTCAAAAAAGGGTAAAACGTAAACAGATAAAGTTGTCTTAATTATCAAATTTCGTAAAACCTCAATCTGAGAGCCCTTTTCTCCCTTTGTATTTAAGGGCGTAATAAATAATTGGAGGTGCGATAAGTATAGCGATGAATAAGTTTCCGGTTCGGATATAGAGAAAAACTGTAAGAATTATGCAGGCAATCAGTGTTACGCCGGATACAATCCAGACTTTTCGATTTGTCATCACAGTTGCTTCAGTTTGTTTGCAGCCTCAATATTTCGAGTGGTGAATGCTTGAAAATGTGCCTGCTCCCGCTCCAGCCAATCAGTATTGCAAGGAGCATGATGAAAAGAGTGATGGCCGTTAGCGTGATGAAGTTCGGTATAAAGGCAAGATCAAAGTAGAAGTAAGCAAGCCCCCAGCTTGCTGCTATAGCAAGCAACAAACCCGTAAGGCTAGACAGCAGCCCAAGCAGTGCATACTCAATGGTTTGAATGGAACCAACCTGGCTGTTATTTGCTCCCAACGTGCGCAACAGTACAGATTCTTTTGTACGCTGCCGCCGGCTGATTGCTATGGAACTTGCAAGGACTATAAAGCCGGTAAAGATGCTGAAGAGTGCCATAAATTGTACAGCCATCGAAACCTTATCGAGAAACTCCCGAACGCTTGCCAGCGCAACAGATATATCTATTGCAGATACGTTAGGCAGTTCATTCACAACGGCGCTTTGCAGCCTTGCTGATTGTGCATCGTCGTTAGTTTTTACTGTTGATGCAAAAAACTGTGGTGCCTGTTCAAGAACACCTGCAGGAAATACCACGAAAAAGTTTGGTTCAGGCCGCTGAAAATCCACTTCACGCACACTCGCAACAGTAGTTGTAATAGGCACACCCTGCACATTAAAGCCGAGGGTATCTCCAATCTGAAGTTGGAGTTCATCCTCAATTTGAGTTGAAATGGATATCGGTATTACAGAACTCAGGCCTTCTGCCTGGCCAATCCATTCACCTCTTAGTATCGTTTCTGCTTCATTCAGCTCTTCTCGATAGGTAACCCTGTACTCCCGCGAAAGCACCCAGTTGCTTATGGATACGGTTGTATCCCGCCGCATCTCCTGTACAGATTGCCCTTTCCGGGAAGAGAGGCGCATAGAAACTATTGGTACATTTTGAATCACTTTGGCACCTTCTTCGGTAATTATTTCATTTAGCCTGTCATTTTGGTCCATTTGTATGTCGTAGAAAACCAAATCAGGGGTGTCATCACCGGTTTCCAGGTTTATCCGCTGAAGAAGCATATCCTGCGAAAGATAGAGTGTCCCAATCAAAAGCATGCCCATACCAAGGGTTGTCATCAGCATGGATGTCTGATTATTTGGCCTGAATAGATTTGCCATGCCCTGCCGAACAGTGTAAGAAAACGACTTGAGCCGAAGGGATTTTACCGCGGCAATAAGAAATGCAGCCACGCCCCAGAGAAGCAACACAAAAAGAAGCAGGCTTAGCGTAAATACCAGAGAAGCGATATAACTCTCTGTCAAAAGGCCAACAATAAATATCAATACTGCCAGTGATATGGAGAGTGTGATGAATTTCACTTTTTTTGGGAGAGAGCCTATCGGAGAAAAATCTGTACTTCGCAGTGTTAATAGCGGCGAAATGGCAGAGACTGATGCGAGTGGCAGCAGGGAAAATATCACACTAATCAGAACACCCGTAAATAGCCCAAGAGAAATGGCCTCAAACGAGAGGGCTTGAATTATCTGAAAAGGAAGCAAATCAGCAAATAGTGTGGGGATATAAAACTGCAAAATGAGGCCAATACCGGTACCGGAAAGTGCCCCCATAAAACCAAGCACTGCAACCTGAATTGCAAAAACAGCAAGTATCTTCTCCTTCGTCATGCCCAGGCACCGTAATGTGGCAACGGTTGCTGTTTTTCGTTTGATGTAAACATAAATCGCACTGCCAACACCAAGCCCGCCAAGTAGGAGAGCGATGAAGGCGATCAATCCTAAAAACCGTGTAAGATTATTAACAATAACTTCGAATGTTGCAATTCGGCTCTCTACGGTTTCCGTACGTACCTGATGCTCACGTCCCAAAGGCCTGAAAGCTTCAGTAAAGGCTATGAGGCTCTCAGCATCATCAAACTGGAAATAGTGCTTGTATTCCACACGGCTGCCCCTGTCCAGCAGCCCGGTTCCTTCTATAGCACTTTTTGGGAGATACACTCTCGGCCCCACAAGCGAAAACGCGGCAGCTTCTCCGGGTACACTTAAAAGAGCTCCTTCAACCGCAAGGTTTCTGTTGCCAACCCGGATGGTATCGCCCACAGAGATGTTAAACTGGCTCATGGCAGACTGCTCCACAAGTGCACTATTATTTTTCTGGTAATTTAAAGCAGCTTCAGCAGGTTCTGTTGATAGTTCACCATAGAGCGGGAATGGGCCATCTATAGCCCGTATCTGAGAAAGCCTTGTAGCACCGGCTTCATTAAAAAGCACCATGGAATTAAACTCCCAGGCTGTGGCATCACTTCCGCCTGTAGAGTCGATAAAAGCAATGACATCTTCATGAAACGGCTGTGTTGACCGCAATTCCAGATCGGCACCTAACAGCTCACGTGATTGGCCATCAACTGTAAGTAATACATCATTTCGAAAGGAGAGAATCGCTACCAAAGCTGCGACACCGGCTACTACGGACGATGTGTAGATGATAAGGCTTCTCCACTGAGATTTTGAATCCCTGTATGCAAGCTTCCAGCTATAAGGTGAAAAGAGTTCCCGGAAAAAATTCATCAGAGTGCATCCATTTGAATAGCTTCCGGTTCTGTTGCTGTGGTGTATGTATCCTTATGGATGTGTCCGTTTTTCAGCTCTATGATTCTGTCGCATTTGGAGGCAAGCTCGATATCATGAGTTACAATAATCAGTGTGGTTCCTTTCTCTTTGTTCAGGTTAAATAGAATCTCTTCCACCTGAGCACCTGTCTCACCATCAAGGTTTCCGGTAGGTTCATCAGCAAACAGAATTTCCGGTTGATGGATGAATGCCCTTGCAATACCTACCCGCTGCTGCTCTCCACCCGATAACTGAGTAGGGTAGTGGCCTGCACGGTTTTTCAGGCCAACGCTTTCAAGTAATTCCAGAGCACTTTTTTCTACCTTATGATAAGGCACACCGCGCAGTTCAATTGGAACCATAACATTTTCGAGAGCAGTGAGTGTGGGAATAAGTTGAAAAGACTGGAACACAAATCCAATCTGCTCGTTTCTTATCTTGGATAGATTAGCTTCGCTGTAGTCGGATATTTTTTGATTATTCAGAGAAACTGAGCCGGAAGTTGGTTTGTCAAGCCCGGCGCACAGGCCAAGCAGAGTAGTTTTGCCACTGCCCGAAGGGCCAACAATAGCACAGGTTATTCCCTTTTCAATTGAAAACGAAACCCCGTGCAAAACCGTTAACGAATGTCCGGCGTTAGTAAACGTTTTCGTGAGGTTCTGAACTTCTAAAATAGCACTCTGATTCATCGTAATAATTAATTTATAATCGATATAACGAAACAACGGATTGGCTGTAAACCATTCCTGAGAAAGAATTTAATTTGGAATAAAACGAATGGATATCCTTAAAGTTACAACTTTTTTACTCGCACTGTTTTTTGCCACTACAACAGCTGCGCAGGATGCAAAAACCATCCTGTTTTTTGGAGACAGCATAACTGCCGGTTATGGTATTGATGAAGAAGATGCTTTCCCGGCAGTGATACAGAGAAAAATTGATGAAGAAGGCCTTAACTACAGAGTTGTGAATGCAGGGCTTAGCGGTGAGACATCAGCCGGTGGGTTACGGCGGGTTGATTGGATTTTACAGCAACATATCGACCTGTTTGTGTTGGGGCTTGGAGGAAATGATGGCCTTAGAGGTTTAAATCCGGAAAATACAAAGGAAAATCTTGCAGGTATTATGGATATAGTGGCAGAAAAATATCCTGATGCCACTATTGTTCTTACCGGAATGGAGGCCCCGCCGAATATGGGTAGTGACTATACCGAGCGTTTCAGGCAAATCTTCGCCGAGCTTTACGAACAGTATGATGTAGTTTTTATGCCCTTTATACTTGATGGAGTTGCCGGTGAGCCCGAGCTAAATCTTCCTGATGGCATTCACCCAACTGAAGAAGGCCATAAAATATTGGCAGAAAACCTGTGGAATTATCTTCTGCCGGTTTTATAGATCTACAAGCTTTCGGTACCAAAAACAATATTGACTGACTCCCTAACCGGTATGGTTCGTTCAAATTGTAATAACGAGCCGCTGCTATCCATCTCCATTGCCATCGAAACGCCTCTTAACCTGGGGCTGTATCCATCACTTGAGCCATATAAAATATTTTGTACTCCTGTTATTCTTAATCCTGCTGCATCAGCAAGCAGTTCTGCTTTTCCTCGGGCTTTTTCAACCGCTTTTTTAAGGGCTTCTTTTCGAGCGTCATCAATCTTACTGGATGAAAAAGTACCGGAAAATGACACAAACCCATTTTCAATCAAAGCAACCTGCATCGATTCAAACTGTGTTACATCATGAAGCACAATTTGAACTTGCTGTCGTGTTTCGAATCCGGATACGTTATTGCCCCGCCTTACAGATGAGATGTTCACGGGGTTGGCTGAGATATACCGCTCTTCAATGCCTTCCTCAATTAAAAGTGAGGTCAGGTAGGCTTCCTGCTTCTTATGCTCTGTAAATGCCTCTCTGGCATCTGTGTTGAATTCTGTAATGTTCACATTAAACAGAATTAAATCAGCGGTTACATTTACTTCACCGGAGGCTTGTATGGTGATGGTATTGGCCGATGCTGCCAAAAAGGCCGGGAACATCAACAAAATGATTGAGAGGGCTACAAGAGGCTTATTCATAGAGCGTGTGATTTGTATTTTTGATTTAATTAGTAACGCTATTTGTAAAGAAATTATGATCAATAAAGTATTGAATATTAACAAATTGCAAAAAAAAATGTGGAAGCGCTTGCATATCGTATAAAATGGCGGTTATTTTCACATCAAGTAGGTTCAAAAGGATAGAAGCTGCTCTGCTAAAAAAAACTCGAATCA
This sequence comes from Balneolaceae bacterium, assembly GCA_007134085.1. Taxonomy (GTDB): domain Bacteria; phylum Bacteroidota; class Rhodothermia; order Balneolales; family Balneolaceae; genus Rhodohalobacter. Next base: position 34,548 of record SLLL01000078.1, on the reverse strand, counting down.
AACTACCTTAAGATGAAAATAAATTACAATTCCACCGGGAAATTGCTATGTCTTTTCGTTGCTTTTTGTCTGATGATGCCGCTGCACTCTCAAGCAGCTGAAAATGCTGATGACGACAGAATGACAATATCAGGCGTTGTAGTTGATGCTGCTACAGGCCAAACTTTAGCTGGTGTTAATGTTGTTGTAGTGGGCAGCATGGTTGGTGTTGCTACAAATGCTCGTGGAGAGTTTAGCCTACGTTACAATGGTACACCCCCAATCACGGTTTCCGTATCTATAATTGGCTACACAACTCAAAGGCTTGAAATTACAGAACAAAACGTAAGCGATCTTCGCATTGAGTTGAGTGAAGAGACATTTCTTGGAACCGATGTCGTAGTTTCCGCTTCGAGGGTTGAAGAGAGCATTCTGGATGCTCCTGTATCCATTGAAAAGATGGATATTATTGCTGTGAATCAAACACCTGCACCAAGCTACTATATGGGTTTGGCAAACCTGAAAGGTGTTGATATGACCACAAGCAGTATCAACTTCCAGATTATCAATGCCAGAGGCTTTAACTCTACCGGTAATACCCGAATGGTGCAGCTTACAGATGGTATGGATACGCAAGCTCCCGCACTGAACTTCCCGATTGGTAACCTTAACGGCCCCTCTGTTCTGGATGTTGAGAGCGTTGAATTTCTTCCGGGTGCATCCTCAGCTCTGTATGGGCCGAATGCTTTCAACGGTATTCTTTTGGTGAACAGCAAGAACCCATTCCGCTATCCGGGCCTGAGTGTGCATGTTCAAAACGGCGTGAACCATATAGATGGTAATTCTGCACTCGGCGAGCCGGGCAACCCACGCCCTATGTTCGAAACATCATTACGTTATGCCGATGTGATTGGTGACCGTTTCGCTTTTAAAGTAAACTTCAGCTACATGCAGGCGGATGACTGGGTAGGTATTAACTTTCGTGATAAAAATGCTTCTCTTGCACCTGCAGGCGTTGATGTAAATCCCGCCTTTGACGGTGTACACCTCTATGGTGATGATGGAACCTTTAATATTGCTCTTTTAGGCCTTCCGGGCCCGAACAGAACTCAGGTGGCACAAGGCCTTGCTCAGGCTGCCGGAATACCTGTAGGCCTCGCTGAGCAGTATCTTTCTGCGCTTCCTGTACAGCCTGTAGCAAGAACAGGATACAGAGAAGAGTTTTTAGTAGATAGCGACGCGAAAAACCTAAAACTTGGTACTTCTCTCCACTACAGGATTACAGACAATCTGGAAGCCAGCTATACATTTAATTATGGATATGGAACATCGGTATATAGTGGTGCACAACGGTATAGCTTAAGCAACTTCAGCATTGCACAACACAAACTTGAGTTTGAAGGGGACAACTTCATGGTACGCGCTTATGGTACTTTCGAAGATTCGGGTGATTCTTACATTGCAGATTTTGTTGGCTTCTCAATCAATGATCAATATATGCCTACAACCCAATGGTTTGGCCAGTATGCAGCAGCATTTGCAGGTGGTATGTTGCAGGCAGCAAACCAGGTTCAAGGCAACCCTGCGTTCAATCCTGCTACTATCGAAGCTATACTGAGCAATCCATCCATATTAAATAATCTGCACAATGCGGCCAGAGCTGCAGCTGATGTGAACCGGTTTGAGCCGGGCACACCTGAGTTTGAAAATGCAAAGCAGGTAGCTCTGGATGGTGTTGTTCCAAGAGGAGCAAGATTTGATGATCAATCCCGATTTATTCATGTTGAAGGGCAGTACGATTTCAAAAACGAAATCGATTTTGTTGACCTTCAGGTAGGCCTGAGCTTCCGTCAATATCAGTTGCGTTCTAATGGAACTATTTTCGCTGATGCTGATGGCGGCATCGATATCAATGAGTATGGTGGTTACATACAGGCTTCCCGATCTCTGCTTGACGACAGGCTTCGCCTAACAGGTTCACTCCGTTATGACAAGAACGAGAACTTTGAAGGGCAGATTAACCCAAGAATTTCATCCGTTATTCGCGTTGCAGACAGCCAGAACATCCGTGCTTCGTATCAAACCGGTTTCAGAAACCCAACCACTCAGGGCCAGTTTATTGACCTTGATGTTCTTACTGCAAGGTTGCTGGGCGGTTTGAATCAGACAGTTGCCCCCTACAACGTAACTGAAAATGCATTTACACTGCAATCAGTAGAGCGTTTTACTGAGCAATTACTCGCAGGCAACCCTGCAGCAGCGCAGCAGCTCGTGCCATTTACTAACTTCAATGAAGTGAAACCAGAGCAGATTCAGTCATTCGAAGTTGGCTATAAAGGATTGCTTGGAAATCGTTTGTTAATTGATGCAGCATACTACCACAACATTTACAACGATTTTATCGCTCAGTTTAGAGTTCGAAGGGCAGCAGCGCCTTTTACTGGTGACCCGGTGGTTGATCAGCAGATTGCAGGCTCACTGCTTTCTGGTACTGCTGAAAACACCTTCCAGCTCTACACCAATCTGGATGAAACTGTACGCTCGCACGGTGCTGTGTTTGGGTTTGATTATAGCCTTCCAAGAAACTTCCTGTTATCCGCCAATTATAACTGGAATCAGCTGATTACAGATCAGGATGGGGGCTTTATTTTTGATTTTAATACGCCAGAGCACAAAGTGAATGTTTCACTCGGTAACAGAAGGCTAACCAATAATTTAGGCTTCAACCTCACCTTCAGATGGCAAGATGAGTTTGACTGGACATCATCTTTCGCAGATGGTACCGTGCCTGCAATTTCAACTCTGGACGCGCAAGTTTCTTACAGAGTGCCTAACCTTCGCTCAGTGGTAAAGCTTGGTGGGTCAAACATCACCAACAACAGGCACTTCCTAAACTACGGCGGGCCAAATCTCGGAGCGATCTACTATGTTTCGTTCACGTTTGATCAGTTCCTGAACTAAGGCAGTATCGGTAACCAATCTCAACTTCAAATTAAGAGGCCTCTTTTAGGCCTCTTTTTTTTTGCCTGATTTTGCAGGAATAAGGTTTGCAATGGTTGCTCCCCATCCGCCGCCGCTTTGATCGGCAAGCTGGTATCCGGATACATGAGGGTTTCGGTCAAGCAGGGCATGTACACTGCGCCTGATGTTGCCAATTCCTTTCCCGTGGATGAACCGAACTGAGTAGATCTCTTTCTCCAGGCACGCGTAGATATACTCATCAATCAGCGTGGAGAGATCCTGCGGGCGAAAGGGGTGCAGATCAAGAACACCATTTATTTCAATGTGCTCCGGCTCTTCGTGATCCATATCAAAACTTATTTGTTGATTAGTGTAGAAACAGGCTCTGCATAGTCATCATAAAAGTGTTTTCCGCTCTCTTCAGCTATATTTAATGCGCTTTTGTTGGCATCGTCAATTTTTTTCAACAATGCAGAATGGCCTTCAGTATTATTTAATACCACGTTTTTTTCTGCCCAAACATAGAGCATATGAAAGTCGTTAGCATTCCCCAGGTGTTCACAAATATCTGATATTTGGGTGTGAAATCTTAATACGGTGCCTTCTTCAGTTGTAGGCATCAGCAATTCGGTTTGGTACTGTATATCTTTTGCGCGTTTTCGCCATTCGTGTACGTCGTCTGCGTCCACGGAAGCGAATGCACAAGAAAAAGCTTTCTTACTTTTTAAGAAACTGGTTTCAAAACCTTTAGTGACTAAATCTGTATCAGCAGGCTCAGAAAAGTAATGGCGAACTTCTAAGTTCTGTTTTAGATTTTTCTCAAGTAATGCAAATTCGTCAAAGCTGTGTAACGTGCTTTTTTCAAGAGAGGAAACTACTTTCTGATTTCGTTTCTGTAATTCACCAATCACTTGATTTTGATCTTCAAAACCGGGGTTGATGTAAAGATCATTTAAAAGAATACTTCTCACATGAGCATCCCTCAGGCCAGAAAAGGCCCTTCCCCAGTCTCTTAACAAAATATTCGCCACTTTGTAATCTGCATCATTTCTGGCAGGTTTAATCAGTTTAGCAAACGCCCTTAATAGCTTCAGCTTTTTCCTGCTTTGATGAGTTGCCTCAACAGGGTTTTCTTTGCGCAGCTCTATAAACCCAAAAAGCTCTTCACAGATTAATCCAAATGTGCGGTTGCAATCAAAATTTGATGAACCATCTACTGGTAGTAATGAGTAGGGCATCAAAGATCTACTTTATAATCAACAAATCGGCGCTTTTCGGTAGTTTGCTCTATGAAATCCATCGCTTTTTTATGGTGCGGATTTCTGGTGTACATCTGGAAATCAAGATCTGTTTCAAAATCCATGATGAGAACTACATCGTAAGCCTCATTTTCATCTTGATTGATCTGTATGCCAACCTCTACAGCTTTTATTTCATCAATATTAGTGCGCAAGCCTTCAAGTATAAGTTTCAATTTTTCAGCATTTTTTTGCTTAGTAGCTCCTGCTGCTTGTTCTTTAAGTTTCCACATTACGATATGGCGTATCATAGTTTTCTCCGTATTTTAAAAAGGTTTTATTTAGATGTGGCCTATCTGTTCAGGGCAAATGCCAGATCGTCCGGGTCAACCTCTGAGGGGGGTTCCTCCAGAAGTTCGGGCGAAAATACCCCTACTGCCCAAAGGAAAAAACGGGCGTCTTCCGGGCTGTTTTCTCTGTTCCAATCATATAACGCAAAATAACCAAGTGCTACCTGCTCTCTTTCAAACTCGTTGAGGTTTTCCGGATCAGAAATGACTGGTATGTTAAGCTCAGCTACTGCAGGCAACTGATTAGGGTTTGTGATAATATCTCCATTCAGCTGGTAAATAATTGGCCATAAATATGGATTGCCAAGGTTTGCCTCTGCAATAGACCATAATGATTCACCGGGTGCAACAGTGTGGCTTTGTGTTTCAAATTCTGTCTGCAGTTGCGGAGCAGGATCGGGCCCTGTTACGGCGGCAGGATCAGATTCGATCGTAGGGGTAACATCGGATTCTGTAGCGGAAGTGGCACCGGGTTCTGTCGTTGCATCTGTATCAGGTACTACTCGTGGTTCCACAGGTGTTAAAACTTGCTCAGTTTGATCAGCGGTTGCCGGTGCCGACGTATCACCCATTCTCTGAAACATCAGAAATAGAATAATGAATGCGATGAGTGCGATGATAACCGCTGCTGCGTATGACCATTTAAATGAACCGGATTTCTGTACCTCTTTGGCAACTTTCTCTTCATTAGGGAGAATTGCCGGAATGGCAGCTTCAGCGTCTTCTTCATCTGCAACTAAAGCGGCAAAAGGGCCGCTTTCTGGGAAGTGAGGGTTGTCGTGTTCTATCAAAAGTTCGTCAACGGGTACCGATGTTCTTCTAACCTCTTTGGCTTTTGCAGCAATAAAAGGAATTTCTATTGTTTCGCTCTCTTCTGATTCTTGAGGCTCAGGTGCAGGTTCTGCTTTTTCTTCCGTTGGTTTAGATGCAGCGCCTCCGAGAACAGTTGCTTTAAGGCTTGCAAATGGTTTGTTAACATCCTCTCTTAAAGCTTTATAAGGCTTAAAAACAACTTTATTCTGTCCCGGTATAACAATTTCTTCGCCTGTTTGGGGATTTGTACCGGTACGTTCATTCATCCACCGGAGCTCGAATTTACCAAAACCGGAAATACTGACTGAACCGCTTTTTTTCAGCCCACCCTCAATAATCTGAACCAGTTCGTGTATAAAGCTATTTGTTGAGCTTTGGCTCTGGTTCGATTGGCTGGAAATTTGTTCAACCAGCTCCTTAAAGGTGATTTTTTCACTCATTTCCGGTTTCCAAAAACTTAATTTCTTCTTTAAGCCCGGCGGCAGGGCTGAATTCAACTACACGCTTTGGCGGTACCATCATGTAAGCATCGTAGTGGGGGTTATAGACTTTTTTCTCATCGCTAACTTTTGTGCTGAATGTACCCAAATCGGGGATTGATACACCTTTTCCGTCACACAGTTGTTTGGTGAGTACGTCTACGGTATCCTGAAGAAGCTCTTTGGTTTTTACCTTTGAGTTTCCGGTTTTATCAGAAAGTTTGTCTATCAGCTGTTTATAATTCATGGTAAAAGATATTTATCACTTAGTAATAAACGAAATATTTGCCTGAAAAGCACACTGCCTCATATTGAACATTACCTATGGAACCATGTTTTTAATTCTTGTTGTGACCGATAAAATCTCAAAAAATGTTTAAGAATTTTTATATCACTTTTTGCTGATAAGTGATGAAAAAGTACTATCCATATTGACAATAACCGAAGCTAAGCGATATTGCCACTATTATGATATTGCTGATGGAAGCCTTATTTTTAAGGTCTGTGAATTTTTTAAAACTATTTGAAAAAACTGTTAATGAGTAAAGAAGAAAAAAACAGGGCCGGTACACTGGAAGTTGATCCGGAAATATCTGAAGAAATTGGAGATAATCACGTTGGTACATCCATCGATACTCCCCTTAGAAGCGATGCTTTTTCACTCACGGATGAAGAGAAAATTGAGAAAATTGAAGAGCATTTCGCAGATATAATGCACGTTCTTGGATTGGACCTTAATGATGAGAGCTTGAGAGGGACACCACGCAGGGTGGCTAAAATGTACGTAAAAGAGATTTTTAGTGGCCTTAATCCCAAGAATAAGCCCAAGGCCAGCAAGTTCGACAATAAGTTTGACTACTCTGATATGGTAGTTGTAAAAAACATTGATGTTACATCATTTTGCGAACATCACTTTTTGCCATTTTTAGGAAAAGCACATGTTGCTTATATAAGTTCGGGTAATGTGATAGGCCTCTCAAAAATCAACAGAATTGTTGAATATTACTCTTGCCGCCCGCAAGTACAGGAACGGTTGACCTTGCAAATTGCCGAAGAACTCAAAAAAACCATGCAAACTGAAGATGTGGCCGTATTTATTGAAAGCAAACATTTGTGTGTTTCCACCCGTGGCATTAAAGACAAGCAGAGTACAACGGTTACCGTAGAGTATAGCGGCAAATTTGAGAAAGAGGAGACAAAACAGAAGTTTATTGATTACATACAGGCTGAAACCGAAGTGTAATTCAAACTATTTTATCGTTCAAGTAAATCCATGTCAGAGACAGACACATCTAAGTTATTTATTTATAACAGCCTTTCTCGTAAGAAAGAGGAATTTATACCCATTAACCCTCCATTTGTAGGCCTTTACGTTTGTGGGCCCACAGTTTATGGAGATCCGCATTTGGGCCATGCCCGCGCGGCAGTTACGTTTGATGTGGTTTACCGCTACTTAAAGTTTCTCGGCTATAAAGTTCGCTATGTTCGAAACATTACAGATGTAGGCCATCTTGAGCAGGAAGAGACTGAGCAGGGCGAGGATAAAATTGCAAAGAAAGCCCGTCTCGAACAGGTGGAGCCGATGGAGATCGCTCAAAAGTATACTATCAGTTATCATAAAGGCACGGAGCTACTAAACTGCTTAAACCCCGATATTGAACCGACAGCAACAGGCCATATCATAGAGCAGATTTCATTGATAAAAACCATTCTCGATAACGGATACGGCTATGAGGTGAATGGCAATATCTATTTTGATATTGAAAAGTATCGGCAGGATAATCCTTATGGCCAGCTATCGGGTAAGATTCTTGAAGACCTTCAGGCAGGCAGCCGCGAAACAGCCGGTTTAGATGAAAAGAAGAGTCCCCACGATTTTGCTCTCTGGAAAAAAGCCTCACCCACACATATCATGCGCTGGGACTCCCCCTGGGGCGATGGCTACCCCGGCTGGCACCTTGAGTGCAGCGCAATGAGCCTGAAATATCTTGGTAAAAAGTTTGATATCCACGGAGGCGGCCTCGACCTGCAGTTTCCTCATCATGAAGCTGAAATAGCCCAGTGCAGAAGCGCGCACGGCCACGATCCCGTGAACTATTGGATTCACAATAACATGGTTACCATAGATGGGGCTAAGATGAGTAAATCAGCCGGAAATTTCATCAACCTTGATGAACTGTTTGAAGGCAGGCATGAAAAACTTGCCAAGGGCTACAGCCCGATGGTTGTTCGCTTTCTGATGCTGCAATCCCATTATCGCAGTAAGATCGATTTTTCTAATGATGCCCTTAGCGCAGCAGAAAAAGGGTTTCACCGGTTAATGGCAGCTGTTGCACTGTTGAAAGAGCTAAAGGAATCGGGAGATTTTTCTGAAGAGGAAGGTTCCCTTGATAAAGCCGTACTTGAGCTATGCGGCCGCTGCCACCATTCCATGAATGATGATTTTAACACAGCTCAGGTTTTGGCGGCACTGTTTGACCTCTCATCAAAAATAAATGCGCTTCATAATGGCCAGTTGTTAAAAACAGATCTTTCACGAAATGCCCTGAATAAGCTGGTTAAAACGTTTGATCAGTTTATATATGCTATTCTGGGCCTCAAAGATGATACATCAGGTGATGATGGAATCACCGAAGATCTTATCGAACTTCTCATAGATATCAGAAAGGAAGCCCGGGAGAATAAAGACTTTGCCACATCGGATAAAATCAGGGATGAACTCCAGCAGATTGGCGTTCGCCTGAAGGACGAGAAAGGCGGTACCCGTTTTGAAATCGATCGCTAAGCATATTGGAAATGCGTTAAGCTGGCTGCTGATCAAGTTGATTCGTTTCTACCAGCTTGCTATCTCTCCATTTCTGGGGAGTAACTGCAGGCACTACCCTACATGCTCCAATTACATGATGGAAGCAGTGAAAGAGTGGGGTTTTCTGAAGGGGTTCTGGCTGGGGATTAAAAGAATCGGCAAGTGTCATCCCTGGGGAACTTCCGGTGCAGACCCGGTTCCCAAAAAGAACAATTCATCGGCAGAATAAAAGCTGATATGCAGAAAAAGTGAGTTTGGCTTTGAGATTATCTGATATAATTCCTGCCCATTTTTAAAAAATTCAATCAAAATGGTTAAACTGTAGTATGCGTAAGAAAAGGCCAAATCGACCGGAAAAACCGAAACGTGAAGATGGCGCTAAAAAAAAGCGCCCCGTCATAAACCGGGAAAAAAACCGGCAAAAAGACTATCCAAACCGCTCGGCAACTGCATCACAAAAACAGGTGATGGATGATGAGATCCGTATCAATAAATTTATTGCTCATGCAGGCTACTGTTCGCGCAGGGAGGCTGATGAGCTGATTGCTGACGGAAAAGTGAAGGTTAACGGGCAGGTGGTTACAGAGCTTGGCCTTAAGATTAAGCCAACTGACCGAGTTGAGGTAGAAAAGCAAAAGCTTTCGCTTGAGCCATTTGTTTACATCTTGCTGAATAAAGGGCGCGATACCATCAGCACTACAAGTGATGAAAAAGACCGGAATACCGTTATAGATGTAGTGGAAGATGCTACAGGCCACAGGGTATATCCCGTAGGGCGTTTAGACCGCAACACCACAGGCTTGCTGATACTCACGAACGATGGAGACCTTGCGCACCGGTTGATGCATCCAAGTTTTAAGGTTAAAAAAACGTACGAAGTTACCGCAAACCGGCCTTTAACCCCACAAGAAGTTGAAAATTTGAGGGGAGAAGTTGTTCTTGAAGATGGGCCGGTAAAAGCTTCGCGGGTTAAGCAAGACCCAATTAACCCCGCAATAGTAACGATCTCAGTTTTTGAGGGGAGAAACCATCTGATCAGGCGGATGATTGACCACATCGGTGCAGATGTGGAGAGTTTGAAACGCACACGGTATGCCGGTTTGAATGTTAAGGGGCTCCGCATGGGGCGATGGAGATATTTGAAGCAAAAAGAAATTAACGACCTGCGAAAACTTGTTCAGTTAGAAACTTTAGATTTTAACAGAGAAGAAAAATGAGATTCAGCAGTATTTCGAAAATAAGCGGTAAGATTCCATCAACCGAAAACCTGCCTATTCATTACGATCTCCTGGTTCCGGTAGCACCTGCGGGAACCATACTGCCGGTGATATTATTTCTGCATGGCTTTAAAGGTTTTAAAGACTGGGGTGCTTTTCCTGATGCGTATGAGGAATTTGCCCGGGCAGGATTTGCCGTGGTTGCTTTTAACATGTCGCTTAATGGTGTTGGAGAAAGCATGCTGAATTTTGATGAACCGGAACTCTTTCGAAGGCAAACATTCACGCAAGACCTTGCTGATACAGGTTCGATAATTGCAGCATTAAAGGATAAAACCATATCCAGCGACAAAGTAATTCTTGATACAGATAGAATTGGCATTATTGGCCACTCACGCGGGGGGCATAATGCGGTTGTAGCCGCCGCTGAATTTTCAGAGATCCATTGTCTTGTTACATGGTCAGCGGTGGCAGATTACAACGCAAGATGGAGCGATGCAATTAAAAAAGATTGGGCAAACAAGGGATATACAGAGATAAAAAACTCCAGAACCGGCGAAATTTTACCACTTGATAAAATTGCGTACGACGATGGCATGGGAAATGCAGAGAAGCTTATAGCCATTAAGCGGATTCAGGATATCTACATTCCATCCATGTTTATAGCCGGGAAAGAGGATGAGGCAGTTCCCAGCCTAGATACCGAGACACTCTATAGAAAATGTCCGGCTGATGAAAAAGAGTTACGGCTTATAGAGAATGCGGGACATACCTTTCAGGTTGCACATCCGTTTGAAGATGAAGACTTTCCACCTGAATTCGAAGAAGTGATTGATTTGACGGAAGGGTGGTTTTTAGATCATCTGAAATAACATGTTTTTATGCCATTGCTAAATGCCTCTAAGATCGCCATTCCGGCGTTTTTTGTACTGCTCTTCCTGGTTGGCGGCACACCGATAGCCTCTGCGCAGACAAAAGTTTTGATTGATGATGAACGGTTTGGAGCAGATGCACGAAATGCTATCAACGCACTCTATAACAGAGATAATGGGGAAGCAAGGGATATTCTTTTTATCTGGAAAGAGATCTATCCGGGCCATCCCATCTGGCTACTTTGGGATGGAATGGAGCTCTGGTGGAAGGTTCTGGAGGATTTGGTAGATACCTCCCACGATGAAGATTTTATCAACCTGATGAGAGAGGCAGATTTTGAAGCTTCACGTTTGTTACGCAGAGAGCCGGATCATAAAGATGCACTGATTATTCGAGCGGTGTCTAATAGTTATATAGCGCGCCTGCATGCAAACAGGGAAGAGTGGCTAACAAGTGTGCAAGTTGGCAGAAGGGGATATCAGGCACATCAACGGTTGAATGAGATTGACCCCGAATTGCCCGACAACCTTTTTGCGGAGGGGATGAAACTCTACTACTCCGCATACATTCCTGAAACGTTTCCGTTTTTACGGCCTGCAGCGATGTTTTTGCCTGCCGGCAGCCGTGAAGAGGGGCTTAATACGTTAAGAAGGGCATCAACCGACGCCATATTTGCAAGGCCTGAAGCCACCTATTTTTTGGGGAATATTTTGTTAAACTATGAAGAAGAGTTTGATGAGGCAAAATCGCATTTCAGGAGGTTGGTTGATCAGTATCCTGATAACAGTTACTACCGGCGGCAGTACATGGTTACGCTGGGCCAGCTACATGAATTTAGAAATATCATCAGCTTTTATAATGAAACAATGGCTCACAGAAAAGAAAATGGGCTCTCTTCTGATGCGTTGTTAGAATCAGAACTTCTCTACTGGTATGGCAGAGCAAATTACTTTATGGGAAATATTGAGCCTGCTTTCAAAGCATTTGAAAAATCAGTTGAACTTGGAAATACCCTTACTTTAGCTAAAGAGAGGCATATTCATACGCTGTCTGCCTATTTTGCAGGACGCGCAGCCGAGCGCCTTCAGGACAGTGCTACAGCAAAAAACTTTTACCAACTTGCGGCCAACCAAAATGCAGCGCCCAATGCCAAACGTGCTGCCAACGAGCGGCTTCGGTATTTATAATAAGATTGGTTTCGGCTTGAAAAGTATTACTGCTTAATTATTTGGAAAAAGTGTGAATGGCTTGGTTCGATACACTTGAATCGGCAGGGTTATAGGTTCTCTCCTCAAAATAAGTGGTGCCGCAAGAATTTCTTTTTATAAGTGTAGAACAGCGGGTTCCGTAATTTTCTGTTTTAATAAAAACTGCAGAAACTGCAACCTCCATATTTTCAGGCAAGCCTGTTTTTGGCAGTATCCCGATGGGGTAGGTTTTTGAGTTTTTCAGCATATCAAAAAAGAGTTCGTTAGTTCTGGCATCAGTATTCAGGATTTTTGTGAATTCCTCTTCAGCCCAATCAGATTTTGGCCAATTGGATTCCAGATGAGCATTGCTTATTGAGTAAACACCGGGCAGTAGTTTTCGATAACTGTTTTTTACGCTTGAGTAGTAGTAGAACTCATCAGGGGTGCCTGCCAGCAGGTTAAAGCCGTTGTAGTTGTGCGCATTATGCATCAGCTGTTCGAAAAATTGCGGAACACTGGCCGTGGTTGTTAATATGCCCTTCACGATATCTCCACGGCTTGGTGCATTTTCCTTTATAGAGTTTATGTCTCTGAAATTTGTGAGTGCAGCAATTCGTCCCTTTTCAGAAACACCTAGCCAGGTACCACCTGCTTTAGCATCTTTTCCGGCGAGAATTTTTGGCTGAGTATTCCAAAATGCAGCAGATTCTGCAGGCCTGTCGTAAAATTCATCTCTGTTACCTGCTAAAATGAATGGATAATCAGGATGCGCTTGAATTGCAAAAACGATAAGACACATAAGTGGAAATATTCAGAAAGATTAGAAATTTTGAAACAAAGCCTGTTTTTATTCGCTGTAAGTTAGCTATAACATAGCTTGCGCCTGATAGAATAACTAATACTGTGTGATTAGTTTCTGTATCAAAAAAGTAAAAAGTTGTGTAGTATATAAAGCCTCAGAAAAGAAAATTTTAAACATAAATAAGCAGAAGAAGAACATTGATTCCGGGAAGCGATACGGCAAAGCAAGATATCATCCTGCTGATAACAGGGCTGATAGCGGCCTTTCTGTTTTTCTGGCTGTATTCAGATTTTCATCCTCTTCGCTCCGCTGATAGCAGCCTGAGCCCCTCAGTTGCATCAGAAAGAGGTGTACAGATAGCAAACCGGTTTGGGTACAGAAGCAGTGAAAGAGAGATAACAAGTTTCAAGACAGATCAAAGCTTTCTCGATTCGCTTCAAAGCCAAACTTCTGTCAATCAATTCTATTCTCACACTATTAACCGGTCGCTTTATCCTGCATTTTACTGGCAGGTTAACCTTAAAGCAGCAGATCTCGAGCAGGACGCTGTTTTTGGGTTTATGAGCGAAGCCGCACAAATAGTAGCAGTAATCCTGAATGAAGCGGGAGAGTTTATTGGCCTGCAAAACAATTATGATTTTATGCCGGCAGCGCGTACGGCAGGTGCTGATTTATTGCCTCCGGATGAGACAGAAACTTCACTGCCTGAGCTTGATGATCAACAGCTCGAGCAGTTTCTAACCCGTGGATTCAATCAAAACACAGCTCTGCAGCTGGCTGACTTTTACATGACTGAATCTGGATGGCCGGATGAGAGGTTCAGCCATCAATCTACCGAAATGATTGAGATCAATGAGGTTCAGGCCGCGATGGTTACGTACCTTTACCAATCCAATCAGCTGCGCCAGAATGTTCAGGTAGAAGTTACTGTGCTTGAGAACGGTTCTATTCTTAAGATGAGCCATAGTTTTCTGCACGCGGAAGATGGATCTGTAGATTTCAGCCCCTATGTATCAGGTATCCGTGCAATTGTAATACTCTTTGCCATTTTTTGGATATTTGTACTGTTATTCAACCGCTTCAGGCTTCGGCTTGTTGATACAAAAGCCGCAATACTTATTGCTGTACTCGCAGGCTTACTTTTCCCTTTCTTGATCACTCTTCAACAGCTGTACGGCCATATTTCATCGTTCGGCACAATTACATTCTCTTTTATTCTTCCGATGCTTGTTACCATCGGTTTTTTCGCTGCTGTAACATCAATAGCATATTTTACCGTAACAGCAATATCCGACTCTATAACCAGGCAGATTTGGGTAGAAAAACTCCGAACGTACGACCTGATAAGAACCAGCCACTTTTTCAATGTGCCGGTTGGCGTGAATATTATTCGGGGTATATCTCTCGGTTTTGTTCTGTCAGCTGTGTGGTGTTTAGCGATCGCTTTTGTGCCGGGTGCGTATGTTACCGTTCCTGAAAATTTTATCGCGAATACAACCTATCTGCCATACATTGCGGAGATACTGAGCAATTTTGCGATTGCTTTTATCATTGTTCAGGTGGTTTTTCTGATTTTTCTCGGACAGTTCAGGTCTACGTTTCAGTCGAATATAATGGCTGTTTTTCTCCCCGCGGTTATGTTGACGGTATTCTATCCGTTCCCGTTTGATGTGGGCGGGTTGCTGCCGGAATTACTAACTGCCGGAGTTGTGGGCTTGGTTCTCGGTATTATTTATCTGAAAAATGATTTCATCACCACCTTTATTTCCCTTTTTGTTTTCTTTTCAGTTGTTACCACAGCTCCGGGCTGGTTGTTCTCTCCATCGCCTGATATTGTGGTTTTCCTGCCGTTTGCTCTGCTTTTATTCGCGGGGTATATAATTGGGGCATTTAATATCTATAAAGGAAAAACCGGGAATGAACTTCCCGACTTTGTGCCCGGGTACATTCGTGAACTTGCTCAGGAAGACCGAATTAAGCAGGAATTGCAGATTGCAAGGCAGGTACAGCAGTCGTTTCTGCCGGTTGCACGCCCCCAGGTTGAAGGATTTGATATTGCCGCAATTTGTAAACCCGCGTACGAAACCGGCGGCGATTATTTTGATTTTATACCTCTGTCTGACGAGAAACTTGCAATTACCATAGGGGATGTGAGCGGTAAAGGTATTCAGGCTGCTTTTTATATGACATTCATTAAAGGCGTACTCCACGCATTGTGCAATGATTTCTCATCACCTAAAAAAATTCTTACAAAAACGAATAAGCTATTTCGAAAAAATGCGAATAAAAGCACATTTATATCTCTGATATTTGGAGTGTTGGACATTAAAAAATCTAGGTTCCGCTTTTCAAGGGCGGGGCATAATCCGGTTCTTTTTTATAACAGCAGGGATAAAAAATTGTATCCATACCAACCCTCAGGCCTGGCAGTAGGGATGACAAATGATGAACTTTTCGAAAAACACATCACTGAGGATAAGATCACTATGGATCAAGGAGATATTCTGATTCTCTTTACGGATGGAGTAGTTGAAACAATCAGCAAAACCAATAAACTTTACGGCGATCACCGGCTCCATAATCTCATAATAAAGTATAATTCCTACTCATCGTTAGAGCTGATTCAAAGGCTGGAAGAG
Source organism: Balneolaceae bacterium (assembly GCA_007134085.1). Taxonomy (GTDB): domain Bacteria; phylum Bacteroidota; class Rhodothermia; order Balneolales; family Balneolaceae; genus Rhodohalobacter. Next base: position 19,201 of record SLLL01000078.1, on the reverse strand, counting down.
GACCTCGATAAGTTCGGAGATAAACTTGATCAACACGATGATCTCACAATGATCGTTGTCAAGAAGAAGTGAATTACAATCTGAAATCAGTTATCTTCTCCGAATGAAAAAACTATCCCTCATTTTTGTATTGTTGCTGGTGATTATTCCAGCCAAAATCTATGCCCAATCTGCACAGGTAACCCCGGTTTCACTTGAAGAAGCCTTGAAAATGGCACCCGAACAGGAGAAAAAAATTCTGGTTGATGTGTACGCCGCCTGGTGCCCATATTGCCAGAGAATGCACTCCGAAGTATATGTTGACAGCGATGTAGTAAATGCGATCAATGAGTACTTCATCCTTGTCAGGATAAATGTTGAGTCTGACGAGATGGTGAACTTTCATGGCAATGAGATGACTGAATCAGAGTTTGCCCAAGCCCTGCAAAACAGAAATGTGCCTACCACCTATTTTCTGAATCATGAAGGTTCAATTATTGGAACACAACCCGGATACCTTGATGAAGGAATTTTTTCGCAGCTGTTGAGTTTTGTTGGCAGTGATGCATTCTTGTCTCAAACGTTTGATGAATACCGGGAAAACAGATAGAGCTGAATGTCAAGAAAAAAGTAACTTTAGAATTTGATACTATGGCCCGCAGCCAGTCGGTTGAAGATTATCTTAAAACCATTTATAAGCTCGAGCAGGATTCGGAAAAAGGGGTGTCCACGTCTAGCCTGGCAGAGGGGATGGGCGTTGCAAATGCATCTGTTACCAACATGCTCAAGAGGCTTTCTGAGATGGGGCTTGTAAACTACGAATCATACTACGGTACCACTCTCACTGCTGCAGGCGAAAAAATTGCGCTTGAAATTATTCGTCATCATCGCTTAATCGAACTCTACCTGAAAGAGATGCTTGGGTACTCCTGGGATGAAGTTCACGAGGAGGCAGAAAAACTGGAACATCACATTTCTGAGCAGTTTGAGGATAAGATTGCTGAAATGCTGAACAATCCCATTGTAGATCCTCATGGCGACCCTATTCCTACTAAAGAGGGGGTTATGCCGGCAATAGAATCTGAGCCCCTTACAGAGCTTTCTTTGGATGAAGAGAGTATCATCATACGGGTAAAAAATCAGGACCCCGAATTGCTTAGATACCTTGAAGAACAGGGCCTCATTCCCGGAGTGAAAATCAAAATCACAAAAAAAGAGCCTTTTGATGGGCCGTTTCAGTTATCTATCGAGAATGAGAGAGCTACAACAATTGGATTTGCAATAGCTCAAGATATTTTTGTGATGAAGAAGGAAAATGGCTGAGAATAACTCAGGGTGTGTGATCCATTGGGTTTGGATAGGAAAAATCGTAAAGCAGCTCTTCCCTTAGCTTTTGATTCGATACAACCCTGTACACTTTGCCGTTTGATTCTTTAAAGTGAGGTTTTGGGAGATTGAAATGCTCGGCTGCACTCTCATAAAATTCTTTACGTGGCGGGTGGCCATCTGAAACCACATTATAAATTTCATTTCGCTTTTTCTGGCGGATTATTTCGCAGATTACATTTACACAATCTGTTTGATGAACAAAGTTTACAGGTTTTGATGCTCCGTCAAGATCTTTTTTTCCGCTCAAATATTTTATTGGATGCCTTCCATAACCGTATAAACCCCCAAGACGAAGAATTGTGTAGTCTAATCCGGAATTTTTGATAATCTCTTCGGCTTTAAGCAACTCTTCACCTGCTGGCCTGGATGCACTGCCGGGCTCTGCATCTTCTTCTTTGGTAATTCCACCTGTTTCACTGTAAACAGAAGTAGAACTGGTGAAAATGATCCACGAAAGGTTATGTTGCCTGCACTTCTCAACAATTTGTTCTGTAGCCTTAACAAAACTGCCGGCTGATTCACCTTTACCCAAACGGGGTGGTACATTCAGAATCAGAACATCACTCTGCCAAAACGGAATTATGGCTTCATCATCAAGCGATTTGGGCAAGTTGATAAGAAACGGTGTAATACCGTTCTGCCTGAGAGTTTGTAGCTTTGCCTCTGTTGTGGTTGAACCCTTTATTGAATAGTTGTGTGAATGCAGGCGTTGTGCAAGCGGGAAGCCCAGCCAGCCACATCCCAAAACCGAAATTTTCATAAACTCCATACCTTAATTCGGCTACAAAGGTACACAGATCGGCGTACAAAATAAAAACTCATCGTGAGTAAGCAGCTTTTGATAATACCGATTGCTTAGAGAGTAAACCGCATGCCTCCCATAAATGTGCGGGGCAGTCCGGGACGAACACCCGCCGGCCTGTCAGATACGATGTAGGTTTGATCAAGCAGATTTCTAACGTTCACAAAAAGATTAACTGATGATGTTGCCTGATAATTACTACTCAGATCAAGCAAAAAGTATCTGTCCGTACGTTCGTTCAGATTTGGCGATCCGCTGCCTGCAACCGTTCTGATGTGTGGTGAAAAAACGGTATTAAGATTTAACGAATAAGCGCCTTTACCAAAACCAAGGGCGGCGTTTAGCTGGTGTCTTGGTATGTATGGAATCTCATCGCCGGCAACAACACTACCCCATGGCCCAAAATCACTCACAAAATCAGAACGGAATGTTGCATTTGTGAAAGTATAGTTTAGGTTGAAAGGAAATGTAACTGATGAAAAATCAAACAGATCAGAAAAATCTGTGTTTGTACTAAATTCAACTCCATAAACCCTCACTTTACCGGCATTGAACTGAGCAGTAGTACCTCCACCGCCACCTGCAGCAAGATCAGATCCAAGCAGATTACTGTAGTTGTTATAAAAACCAATCAATTCAGATCTGACAAGATTATCCGCAAAACGGAAACCTAATTCGTAGTTTATACTTTGTTCCGAGCGGGTATCGCTTGCTGAACCGGGGCTTGGAGGGGAAAATCCCCTGTGAACCCCGGAAATTAATGTGAAATTATCAGATAATTTAAATGTAACTCCGGCACCCGGTACAAATTCGCTGATGGTGTATTCCGTTTCAATAAGATTAACACCTGTTCTTTCAACATCTGAAGTGCCATAATTTCTGTTTGTGAACCAGATATTTTCAAACCGAATACCCGGTGAAAAAGTGAGCCTGTTGTAAGTAATTTGATCTTTCAAGTAGATAGAAAGTGCAGTGGCCGAACCAATTCTGTTCGCCTGAGTACCGGGTACACCTGCACTTGTCAGTACCATCTCTCCATTTTGCATTCGGTATCCGTCTTCAAACTGAAATCTGTCTTCCTCATCCTGATGAAAGCGAACACCAAATTCAACCTGATTTCTGATCTCTCCGGTATCGAAAGAAATGGCAAGAATACTTTCAACACCTTGCGAATAATATGTACGGTTGTTTGAGCGAACAACCAGCGCATTGTCATCACTGTCTGAGCCACGAAGTACAGCTAAAGCCGATTGATGCTGTTCCGGATGGTTTAGAACATTTGCGAGGCCTGTATTGTTTACTGATTGCAATTTGTACCACTCACGCGAAAACGTATTTCTGTAAAGAGTTGTGGTTAGATCTACATGATCTGAAAAGAGGGCAAAATGTCTCGCCATCAACTGTATATGCTCGGTATCCATGCGGTCTGCCTGTGAGCCGGCGTATCGCCGAAGTGGAGTTCGGGCGAAATCATCCCGGGTGAGTCCAAGATAAGTTTCGTCTGAATATTGGTCATTGTATCCAGCCTTCAACTCAAGCCGCTGAAATATCGGGGCATCAGGATTTGTACGGACCATAAACTTTCCGAGAAAATCGTTGATTGTAAAACCGGTGCTGCCGTTGTTATCCAACTGTTTGAAGCCATCATTGCCCATATGCAACGCTTCTACCATGTATCCAAAATTCTTGTGCTGATTGCCTAGGTTCGTATAAACTTTGTTCGAGTTGTTCTCGCCAATACTTAGCTCAGCCATACCGGCGAAACTTGAGGGAATTGGGGTAGAGATCAAATTAATAGCCCCACCGGTAGTATTTGGCCCATATTTTATTTGGGCTGACCCCTTTCTCACCTCAACAGAGTTAATTCGGCCCATATTGGGAAAGTAGTATGCCGCAGGGGCAGAGTAGGGGGCTGGTGCAGCAAGAATACCATCTTCCATCAGGTTAATTTTGGTGCTGCGTTCTACACCGGCACCTCTCATGCCTATATTAGGGCGAAGGCCAAATCCGTCTTCTTCCTGGATGTTTATCCCGCTCACTGTTCGCAGAATCCTGTTTATATCGGTGTAGTTTTGTCTCTGAAGATCAGCCGGGCTGATGTAGCTTGCTGCACCCGGAATGGAATTTATCCAAACCGGTGCCCCTACAACCGTTATTCGATCCAGAATTATTTCATCGATGGTTTTTGTTGTATCACTTTCTGCAGTTGGCGAACCTTTCGCCAATGCAGCGGCCGAAAAAATTAGCGTGCCAATAAGTGCAGAGAAGGTTAGTTTGAAACAGGACAATGTGGACAAGATCTCAATTGTTAAATTCTTTATTTAGACTGATTCCAATTTAGAAAGAAAAACCAATGAAAGGCAACCTTATTTAGAATATATCTAAATAGTGAGAATTTGCTTCAGCATGTATAAAATGTTTTGATATGGTATGAGTAAAGAGCGAATAGCTATAATAGGTGCAGGAATTACCGGTTTAGTAACAGCATACACATTGCAAAAACAGGGTTTTGAATGCCATCTGTTCGAGAAAAACAGCTTGCCGGGAGGCGCCATCAAAACCGTAAAAAGTGGTAGCTGGCAAGTGGAATATGGCCCAAACACAATGTTGCTGAAGGACAAAACTGTAAAAGTGTTTCTTGAAGAAACCGGGCTACTTGACCAAAAAGTAACAGCAAACCCATCTGCTGAAAAAAGATATATTTTAAAAAATGGCAAATTAGAAGCTCTTCCGGGTTCTGTAACCGGCGCAGTAAAAACACCACTTTTTAGCCTGAAGGGAAAATTTAGGGTGCTTGCAGAACCGTTTATTTCGAAAAGTACGAATCCGGATCAAACCGTTGCAGAATTTACTAAACGCCGGCTTGGGCAGCAGATACTTGATTATGCCATAAACCCCTTTGTGGCGGGTATTTTTGCAAACAGCCCTGATTCACTTTCCCTGAGGCACGCTTTCCCGATGATGCACAACCTGGAGCAGGAGTACGGTTCGCTTATTTGGGGAAGTTTTGCTGGGGCTAAAAAGCGAAAACAGTCGGGACGAATTAAAAGAGAACTGATCTCATTCAGGGACGGAATTGGCCAGATGCCAACTATCCTTGCATCAAAGTTAGACACAGTTCATCTCAACACAGAAATATCAAGTATCGAAAAAATGCTGGACGGCTGGCATCTTATTTCAGGCAAAAAGCAGTATGGGCCTTTTGATTCCGTTGTTTTAAATACGCCGCTCTACAAATGGAACACCGAACTACTGTCGATTAAAAAAGTGCAGATGGCAAAGATTCAATCAGTTTACTATCCACCGCTTTCGGTTTTTTGCCTTGGATTCAGGAAGGATCAGGTGAGCCATCCGCTTGACGGATTCGGTTTTCTGGTTCCTGAGAAAGAGAACCGATCCGTTCTTGGTGCGCTCTTTTCATCAACACTTTTTGAGGAAAGAGCACCTGCAGGGCATCATCTACTCACCGTATTTGTGGGTGGTGGCCGTCAGCCAAAACTTGGATCTCTTGAAACCGAAAAGCTGCTGCCCATTGTACTTGATGAACTCAGGGATATTATTGGGTCAGAGGGTGAGCCTGCATTCATCGATCACGTCTACTGGCCTAAATCAATACCTGCATATCATGTTGGCTACGATGAAATTTTGCAGGTATTTGATTCCATTGAAAATCAAAACCCGGGTTTGTATTTGGCGGGCAACTACAGGCATGGTATCTCTGTGCCGGACTGTATTCTGAACGGATTGAAACTGGCAGACAGAGTGGCTTCGGGTTAATCGAGTTCCGGCCTTGAAGAAAATGTTTCCAAAAGAATTTCGAGCACATTTTTTCCAAAGAATGTAAGTCGCTCCTGCCCGGTCATCGCTAAGAAGCGCAGAAGATTTCTGAGGTCGTGCATCAACGGTGGGGGATCTGTAACCAGTGTTTCGTTCTCTATTACAAAATCCCAATCGAATGGGTGCTCAAATTTCACTCCACGTTTTTCCATACTCATACGGTACATATTTGCGATTAACCCATAGCCAATCGTAGTTGGGTGAAGGCCATCCAAACTGAAGATGCCTCCACGGTCGAGCCTGCCGGTTTTATCATCAAGGCGGAGATAGTCGGTAGATATGCGCGGATATCCGTTATTATTCACCAAATAGTTTGTTTTTTCATTTCTCTTTAACGCCTCAATAAATTCTGATGGGTACGGTTCAATGTGTTGCTTCGGATGCCTTCGCCTTGCTGCTGCTTTCACATAGCGTGCAACTGGTACCACACTAAAATCAAACTCAGCAGCCAGCCGCCTGATGATCTCATTATACTGGTCCACAATCTGATCGAGCAAAATGGCGTCATTTTTTGTGAGATGGGGATGTTTTTCAGGGTCAAAATCCTCATCCCAAATCCAGAAGCGGGCGTAATAATCGAAATATGCGCCATTTGATGGCTGCCCGTTTTTGTTAACTCCCCGTGTTGCCGGTGGTATGGTTACGTAAGGAATAGTGGGCACAAAGACGTTCTTCACGTTCATTCGCGAAATGTGTGAATAGAGTGTGTAGAGTTCCTCTTTGAAATGTTCCGGCCTGAATACCGTACACTTTCGTTCGGCGTAGTAATTATTCAGGTCCTCTTTTTCGGAAAAGTCTATCCTCAGTTTTGTTACAGTGCCAACAATGTTATTGTGCCCAATGCAAACAATGAGATTCTCGATTCCACCATCATTTTGAAGCAGATCAACATTGTTCAGCATGGTGTTATTTTCAGTTGCAGTGTTAAAGGATGGGTTTAACACAAGCCGTGCTGTGGTGTACATCGCATTATCGGGCAGCACATTAAAAACCGAGTAGCGTGGCCGCATATTCGTTAAGTAGTTTCGGCTGTAGTGATCGTTGATAAGCATGGTATCGCTGATGGAAAATCCCCAGATTGCCTGATTGTGGTAGGGTGTGAGCTGATCAACCTGAAGCGATTTTAGATGCCCATCCCAATAGGACTTAATCCGGCTTAGGGTTTTATACATCTCTCTTGCTGCCGGTAATGAGTTTCTCAGGGATATTTCATCGCCATATTTCTCTGCAAGCCCTCTGATCAAAACCTCAATATTAATCGGGATGCCTGCCTGGGCAGAAAAGGAGGGTTGATCGAATTGAACAGAGCTGCCCATAGACCGCGCAAGAAGTGCAGGAAAACTGAGGTCTGTGCGATAGATCCCCCCGTTTTTGAACCCCTGAGCCATGCTGTCGCCCATGGCAACCAGCTTATGTTTATATGATCTTCTTCTGCTAAACAAATGAGATAATTCTTACCTTTCAGCGTTGAATATGAAAAATGAATCCTTGGCAATCAATAGTTTTATGAGCACAAATTCGAACAGGCTTGAAGAGTTCAGAAAAAGCCGACAGGCTGCTAACGATAAAGTATTAGGGCTGGATCATCTGGGTGTAAAGCGTTTTTTTAATCTCGATTCAAACACATACAAAGACGGTGCTTTGCCCAGTAAAACCAAAGAGTTGCTTGGCCTGGTGGCATCTGCGGTGCTCCGCTGCAACGACTGTATTGACTACCATTTGGAGCAGTGCGCAAAAACCGGCTCAACCAAAGAAGAGATTGTAGATGCGTTAAACGTTGCCCTTGTGGTTGGTGGCAGCATAGTGATTCCACACTTCAGGCACGCAGTAACCACACTTGAGATTTTGGAAGAAGAGGGTTTACTCTGAATGAGGCTTTTCCCACTTTTTTTTGCCCTGTTCTTTTTGATCTCTGTCAATAATGCTAATGCACAGGTTATTCCACCCGATCGCGATCCATTGCCACCCGATGCCAAAATAGGCAGCTATTACTCTGTTCTGCCTCTTTTAGGGTATAACTCTGATCAGGGATTTATTGGAGGTGGTTTGTTGCAACGGATAAATTACGATATAAATCTACGTCCGTTTCTGAGCATGCTTAAAACGGATATAACTTTCTCGACGAATGGGGAAATAATCTCGAAACTGGAGTACGACCGTACGAGGCTTTTCGGGTCTGACATCCGAAGCAGGATAGATTTTATTGGGCAGAGAGAAAGAAAGGGGCACTACTTTGGTATCGGCAATGATTCTGAATTTTCAGATTCGGCATATGAAGATGGCTTCAACTTTTACGAAAACAGGGAATTTTTCCTAAACTATATAGTACGCAAGGGAATTTTAGCATTTGGTGAAAGTGGCAATCTCGATTTTTTTGGTGATGTGACGTTTTGGCGAGTGAACGGCCTCTCAACAGGCGATGAAACTCTCTTTTTTAGTGATGAACCCGAAGGTTTTGGGTCTGCAAGAGTGGTGAAAGCAGGGTTTGGATTTATTGCAGACAGCCGAAACAGCGAATTTTCTCCAAACACCGGCGTGCGTTACGAAGTTGGGTTCAATACAAGCCATTCTGTTCTATTTAGTAATTTTAGCTTCACCAGCCTTAATGGTGATTTTCGCCATTATTTTCCTCTTAGACATAACATTACAATAGCTCACAGATTGGTGGCAGAGCATACCCTTGGCGATGCACCATTCTGGTCTCTGCCAATCATAGGAAACGAAAATGGATTGCGAGGTTATCACAGAAACCGTTTCAGGGGAGACAGCTCTGTACTTAGCATGCTCGAACTTCGTACATGGCTTTTTAGTGTATTTGATGATAGAATTGATATTGGCATGCAAACCTTCTGGGATACCGGCCGTGTTTATTCCGATTTCGATTCCGGCGCTTTTTTTGATGGTTGGAAGCAAGTTTTTGGGATTGGTACAGCCTTTACACTTTTAAACCCGGATTTAATCATCAGGGGAGATGTTGGATTTTCAAATGAAACGTGGAGAATTTATTTTGGAGCGGGGTACGTATTCTAATCTAATCGCATCGCAACATGGGGAAAATTTTATTCACTGCACATCCTGATATTGTACCAGAGATAATCGCATCAGATTTAACGATTGAAACCGCTCTGCTACACCTTCCTCTCGAAAACTATGATCATTCTGTAGATGAAGAGATGCATGCAGAAGTGGAGAGGCAGCTCGATTCATTTGCGTATGTAATCTATGGAAGCCGGTTGCATGCACGCTATTTTTTACGATGGGCACGAGAATACGGACAGCTGGAACGTATAAAAAATCTTGTCAATTTGGTTATGGATCAGCCAACGGCCACGTACCTTGAACAGTTCAATATCCCCGCAATCAAACCACGAGATGATGCCCGCCCAATCGATTTGATCGAATTCTTGCTTCGTATTTCACATGAAGGCGCAGTTCTGTATCCATCAGGTGATCAAAAAACGGATGAAATTCCTGGGCTTTTGATTGAGCTCGAAATGCCATTTGCTGAGTTTCAGGTTTTTTCTGAAGATAGCCTCGATCGCGAAACGTTAGACGATTATCGAAAACAGGTTCAAATTTCCGCCTTAACGGCCGTTCTTTTTCATAATGAGTCATCCATTCTTCGGGTACAAACCGCATTTCCTGATCTGAATTTTGCCAATCTAAAATTAATAGCAGCAGGCGGTAGGGTAACCCGAAAATTTCAGAAAGAAGGATTAAAAGACGTGATTGTCCTGAACGGCGATTGGGGTAAGCTGCCGAAAGTGATTTCTAATCTGTAAGTTAAAATCTATAAAACTTAAACAGCCGGTTTCGTAAGCATTTTAATGATCTCTTCATGCTCAGGAAATGCCTGCAGCATTTGATATCTGCCTGCCATTTCAAAGTCCCGGAAGTCAAACCCCGGCGATACAGTGCATCCGCAAAGAGCATAGCTATCTTCATCATCCACCGTTACGCCAAACCACGTGTTTGCAGGTACTACAAGCTGTGGCAGCTGCTGATTGTCCAAATCCTTTCCAAGATAAGCTGCTCGATAGAGCCCATCCTGATGAATCATGTGTATGGTGATGGGTGAACCTTCGTAATGATGCCACATCTCATCAGATTTGATTCGATGAAAATGCGAAATATCACCGCTTCCAAGAAGATAGTAAATGCCTGTTTTGTAGTTTCTTCCATTCGGAAACTGTTCAGATCCTGTTTGATGAACCCCTTCGCTGCGATATGTTTCAGCGTAGAATCCACCTTCCGGGTGTGGCTGCATCCCAAGTTTAGTGATAAGCTCTTCTTGGCGTGAAATCATGGAGCAGGCCTTAAAACAGCTGCACTATCAGGGTAATCAGTGATGATGCCGTCAACCCCCATTTCCAGCTGTCTTCGCATTTCGGCAACGGTATTGATAGTCCAGGGTATTACAGTCATACCACGTTGATGGGCTTCCTGCACCATTTCTTCCGTCACAAGGTTAAAGTTTGGGCTCCATATTTCAGGGGTATATCCAAGAATATCAATAAACTGATCCATTGTGGTGTCATCAAAAACAAGAATGGCCTGATCTATCTCTTCGTTTAGCTTTCGAAACTTAATCAGTGTTGCGGGATCGAACGATTGAATAATCACTCTGTCGAACAAATCAAACTCTTTGTGTAGCATGGTGAGCTCTTCGTAAAGCAGTGCGGCAAACTCTTCTGGCCGTGGATACATCACATCATACAGTTCGGGGTTACTCTTCGTTTCAATATTGTAAGCAACCGGTGGCAATTCCAGCTCCTGCGTGTAGGCTTCAATGGCTCGAATAGCATCTCTCATCAGCGGCTTGGTTATCTCAAGCGGCTGTTGATTTGGGTAGTTTACGTGCCCGCGTTTGCCAACATCAAACTGACGCGTTTCTTCATAAGTCATTTCAAAAATGTTGAACTGCATCTGCTCATCTTCAGTAACCGGTGTGCCATCGGGCTTTGTGCTGATATGATGATGAAACCAGGGTTCGTGTGAGATGAGAATTTGACGATCTTTTGTTACAACCAGATCAAATTCGATGGTGTCAACGCCGTGATCAATGGCTATTAAAAAACTGGGGATGGTATTTTCCGGCAAAAGCCCGCGTGCGCCGCGATGTCCCTGTAGGTCAAAATCCCAGGTAGCCTCTTCAACCGCACAGGCGGTAACGATGAATATTGAGAACAGAATAAGCAGATATTTTTTCATGATGATTTCTGAAAATGAATAATTATTTGTTCGGAAGATAACCCGAGAAGGAATTTAATCCAGCAAGTTTAGGAAAAGATTAAGGATTTCCGTCCATTGGTCGCTCCAGGGAGCAATCATCTCAAAATGTCCAGCATCTTGCTGTACAATATGCGTCACATCATCTCCTGCGTCTCTCGCTTTGTTTGCAAAATGATACCCGAAAAATGGAGGGACGGGAGCATCGAAAACAGCTGATACTTCCACAAATGGCACACCCAAAGGCAAAAGCTCTGCCGGTGATGTGTCGGAGTAGGCTTCACTGCCTCTGTTTTCGTAATCAATAAGCCGTTCTATGGTGTTTTGGCCGCAAAGTGTAGCCCCATAGTTGTTATACCGCTCAAGGTCGTTTATTCCTGCCAGCGAAATTACTCCGTGAATTTCTATCTTTTGTTGCAGTTCGCCATAGATATCGAGATTGAGAGCGCTCTCTTCAGGCAGATTGTGTCGTGCAGCAAGCCATGTGGCGAGGTGGCCTCCGGCTGAGTGGCCGGCTACAATAACTCTGTCAGTCCGAATGTTATGATTTGCTGCAACCCTATTGAATGAATCTGCTCCAAAAATTGCACTGCGAAACGTTCCTGGATAACCGCCGCTTTCCTGGCCAAGCCGGGTGTACTCTACATTCCAGACTACAAAACCTTCATCTCTTAATGCCGCTGCCATGTGATTCATAATTTCCACACCGGGGTAAATATCCATCCAGCAGCCGCCATGGAAAAGGATTACTGCTGTGTGTGCTTCCTCATCGGGGAGCCATAATTCACCGAAAGCGTGCTCCCAGGTGCCATAGTGAAAACGTTCATCAGGCTGGGGAAGATCGCCCTCAACAAGATCGCGCCAGCTGATGAGTTGAGCGCTGGCAACATCAGAAATCAAAAAAAGAAACAGAAAAGGCAGAGCAATTTTCATGAAGGTATAATTATGTAAGATTGGCAACTGTGCACCCTGTGCCGCCGCTTTCCCATGGGGCGATTTCGAAAGATTCTACCTCGGGGCGGTTTTCAAGATATTCATTTACCAGTTTGTGCAGAATACCCTCGCCCTTGCCATGGATAATTTCAACCTGTTTCAGGCCGCGTGCAATCGCCTTGTCGAGATAAAGCGTCAATTCGGTGATTGCTTCATCACCCCGTTTTCCGCGAAGATCGAGGGATGGCTTAACCGAAAGGTCAAGGTCGTTTGATGTGCTGTAAGAACGCGAAAATCTTGATGCCTTCTCTTTTTTTGGTGGATTAGTTTTGGTGAGTTTATTCAGTTTTGATTTTACCCGCATCCCGTTCATAAGTACCGTTGCCTGCTTGCCGGAAATTTCCACAAGCTCTCCGCGCGTGTTGCTGTCGCCAATTAGCACATAATCACCCACTGTTGGCTTGTCTTTACTTCTGAATATCTCCTCTTCGGTTTCTTCTTCGAAATGTTGCTGTTTTTCCGAGATCTCTTTTTTCGCACCGGCCAGCTCTTTCCGGGCTTCTTTTATTTTTTCTTTATTCTCGCGGCCTTCCTGCACAACTTTCTCAACGGCTTCTTCAATTCGCCGGTTTGCATCCCGCATAATATCACCGGCATCTTTGTACGCTTTTTCGAGGATTTTTTTTCGCTTTTGATCGGTGTTATCTGCCTGTTCTCTGTAGATTCGTTCACGTTTTTCAATCTCCCGCAACCTGCGAGAATATTCGTGCGTAAGCTCTTCCGATTCCTGCATTTTTTTTTCGAGGCTTACCAGCAGTTCGCCCATTTTATCCCGGTTTTCACCAAGAAGCCCTCTCGCTTTTTTCATCAGATTAGCCGGCAGATGCATCCGCTCGGCAATTTCGAATGCGTAGCTGCTTCCGGGTATCCCTTTTTTGAATTTGTAGGTGGGGGATAGGTTTTCCTGGTTGAACTCCATCGCACCGTTTACAACATTAGGATGTTCGTGCGCAAAAACCTTCAGCGAACCGTGATGAGTGGTTACAATTACTCTGCAATTTCGGCTGATAACCTCCTCAACAAAAGCCTGAAAAAGTGCGCCTCCCTCTTCGGGGTCCGTACCTGATCCCGCCTCATCTATCAATATAAGTGCTCCGGGTTGCAACTGATCAAGGGTCTGCTTCATCCAGTGAAGCCGTGATGAAAACGTACTCAAATCATTTTCTATGGATTGATCGTCGCCCACATCAAGAAACAGGCTGCTGATGATTGGCAAAACAGAATCGGGCTGAACGGGAATGGGATAGCCGCTTTGAAGCATCAAGCTGAGCATTCCGACAGTTTTCATGGCTACCGATTTTCCACCGGCATTCGGCCCGGTGATAATCAGTCCAAGCTCATCATCGGCCAGCTTCAGATCGAGCGGCACAACCGGTTCGGCATTTTTGATGGTTCTGTTTTTTAGCAACAAATTTGGATTTCGTGCCCGAATCAGATCAAGGTTGCTCTCTTTTGAAATAACCGGGATGGTGCCGTCGAGATCGAAGCCGGTTTGAACCCGGCACTGGATAGTATCCAACAGCGCAATGTGAATAGTATTTTCAAAAAGGCCATCGGCATATTTGCGCACTTCCGAGGTAAGCTGACGAATAATCTTTTCAATCTCGCGCTGCTCCTCGGCTTCAAGCTGGCGGATATCATTGTTGATCTGCAGCGCCTCAACCGGTTCAAGGTAAACGGTTTGGCCTGATGATGATACATCCTGAATAAATCCCTGAACCTTTCGCTTGTATTCAGCCAAAATGGGTATTACCATGCGCCCGTTTCGTATGGTGGCGCCCTCGTCTGAGGTCATCCCGTCCTTTGCTGCCCGCCTCATCACCTGCATAATGGTACTTCTGAGGCGGTTTCGCTCGCGGTTGATGCGTGTTCTTATGCGTCTAAGCTCCGGGCTTGCATCATCGCGAAGTTCACCTCTGTCTGTAACTACTCTCTGAATAGCTGTTTCAAGCGGCTTAAGGTTTATAAGCTGATTGGTGATTTTTCTGAGAGAAGGGTACTCATCCTCCGTTTTTTCGAAAAATTGTTTGATGATACGGGCCAAAGCCGCATTTTGGAGTATTACCACGAAATCATCAAGCGGAAGTAAATTGCCTGAAATTCGGCTCTCCTTAACAGCATCGCGTACATCATCAACAACAGAGAGAGGATGATTCGAACCACTCTGAAGCAGTTGCATCCATTCTGATGCCCGGAATAGTTGTTCTGAAACTTCGTCAAAATTAGCCGATGGATATAAATTCTCAAGGTACTCTCGCCCATACGGCGTAAAAGCTTTACGGAGCGCTGCCTCTTTCACGGATTGGAATCCAATCTTAAACGAGGAATGCTCAGGGTGCAAAATCATGGTAGTGTGCATTGCAGAAAGTTCGTGATCTTTTGATTGAAAAAATAGTTGATTAAGATTGTGGTAGGGCTCTTCCCAAAATTGAATTTATCTCAACTTAGAGAATCGTTACATTCAACATAAAAACAGATGCGCATTTTTCAGGTTGATGCTTTTACAGATACAGTTTTCAAAGGAAATCCGGCAGCTGTAATTCCGCTGCAGGAATGGCCCGATGATAGGACTCTGCAACAGATAGCAGCTGAGAATAATTTATCGGAGACCGCCTATTTTTCTGAAAATGAAGATGGGTCGTTTCAACTGAGATGGTTCACTCCTGAAACCGAAGTAGATCTTTGCGGGCATGCAACTCTTGCTTCGGCACACATACTTTTTGAGCAGCTCAACCATCAAAAAAAGGAAATTACATTTCACACAAAAAGCGGAAAGCTGACAGTACAGAAGCGGGATGACATGTATATCATGGATTTTCCGTCGAACCCGCCTAAACCGGTTCCGGTGCCAAAACTACTTCCCGAAGCTATTGGCATTATTCCAATTTATACCGGTGTAAATATCGACATGCTGGTTCTCGTACAAAGTGAGCAGGACGTACGAGACATCAAACCGGATATGCCGCTACTGAAAAAAATGGAAGTTAGGGGCGTTATTGTTACCGCCCCTGCTGATGAACCTCAAACAGACTTTGTAAGCCGCTTTTTTGCACCTGCTGTTGGAGTGCCTGAAGACCCTGTAACGGGTTCGGCACATACCGTGCTAACACCATTCTGGGCTAAGAGGCTTGGAAAAAATGAGCTTAGGGGAATGCAAATTTCAACCCGCGGCGGAGATTTGATCTGCATTCAAAAAGAGGGGAGAGTAGAAATTGGCGGCAAAGCTGTAACCTATATGGCCGGTGAGATAACCATCTGATGATTATTCTGCTGCTTATACTTCTGGGAATATTGGCGGGTGTTATTGCCGGGCTGTTTGGCCTTGGTGGCGGGGTGTTATTCACACCTATCCTGTTCCTTCTCTTTACGGCACAAACTTTGCCAGATCCTGCAACCTGGGCAATTGCAACATCACTGTTTTGCACTTTTACAGCATCGGTTAGCAGTTCCATACAGCAGCGTAATCAACGAAATTTTTACTGGAAGGAGGGGTTGACTGTTGGGCTGCTTGGCAGCATAGGTGTGTATGCAGGTAAGCGGATAGTACTTTCGGACGTTTACACTGAAGAGATTTTTGTGGCCATTTTTTCGGTATTGCTGCTTTTTGTGGCATTCCTCTTTTATCGCAGAGGGAAAAAGAAACATGTTGATGAGACAGAAAGAGAGAGGGGTGGGTTTTTGCCATTTACAGCCACAGGAAGCCTTGGTGGGTTTGTGGCCTCACTTGCAGGAGTAGGAGGTGGGGTTGTAATGGTGCCGGTTATGAACCTCATTCTGAAGCTTAAGATGGCCAAAGCTGTTAGCATTTCATCACTGGCGATTGTATTTATATCACTTTCCGGCTGGCTGCAATATTCATTTTTTGCCGGCAATCCTACAGGTATTTCCGATTTCAGAATAGGATATGTTGATTTTGGTACAGGTCTTCCATTGATATTAGGGGCATTTATCGGGGGATTTCTGGGTGTCTGGACAGGGAAAAAAATACCACAACGGATGCTTCAGTTAGGTTTTTCTGTACTGATTGTAATCATTGTGGTTTTGATGGTGCAGAGTATTCTATGATTTTTGATAGGCCCCATTTTTCCGGGTAAGAACGAAGAAAATTAACAGGCCAACAGAGAAAATAATGGATGAGAAGAGAAGGAGTTCACTGCCGGGGCGTATCACATATAAGGCAGTAAAAAACTGGATCACAATAATTGAGATCAGAATTGATGCGATCGTTTTTCTGCCAATCAGGGTAATTACAAATGCGCCCAGAGGGGCTCCAAAAATAACCACCGGTATGCAAACAAGCAGATAATTTATAGCTTCCGGCTGCATAGTATCCAGAACAAAAAGATGGAGTATAAACCCAATAATGGCATTTGAAGCCATCAAAATTACAGAAGTTGGAGTAGCTACTTTTTCTGATAAGCCATATTTAAGTACTACATAAGAAAAGGTGCAAATATCAATTCCGTTACCAAGAACGGAGCTAAACATGCCGCCAACTACACCAACAGCGAGTAGTTCAATTTTTTGAGCATTCGTTAAAACTGGCAGCCTGCGTACGCTTTTACGTTTGCTGATGAAGTTTACTACCCATAAAGCTATCCCAAAACTGAGCCAGAACGATACAAACATCATCTTTGCATAGTCAGGTTTTATAAGCGGCACAATGGTGTAGGAGCCCAAAATTATTCCCACAAAACCGCCAAACCCGGCCAGGATGAGATAGTTTTTTTCGATCTCTATTTTTGAGAGAAATATCCAGATTGCAGCAAAGGTCATCCCAAAGCTTTGAATCGCAAAACTGAAATTTCGGGCTACATCCGGCTCTATATTGAAAAGAAGAGTCATAGCCGGGTACGCAATGGCTCCGCCCCCCTCTGAGCTTGCTCCGGCAATAAATGAACCAACCACCATGGTGGCTGTCATGAACCAGTTGTCTTTGAAAAGAATCCAAGAATCTGTCTGAAACATGTACGTTATCCAGAGGATGAGTACAATTGCAGCAAAACATGAGAAAAATAGAAGTGGCCTTTTCAAAAAACTGAATTTATATGTTGGTAGAGATCAATGGTATGAAATCAAAGAAAAGGAAATACCGTTCAAAATGTAATGCGTTAAATTGATTAATAAATTACTTTGCTTCAGTTAATCACAGGCCTTGCTTCTTTTCCAGTAGCAGAGAGAAACCAGCGCATGCATCGGTGAACAATATCCGGCTCGAGGAACATCATTGGGCAACCCCCGGGGATAAGTGTTATGCCATATTGATTTGCAATCTCTTCAGCTTCAGTATGATAGCTGCCTGTACCAAAAGAACGGTGTATCCAAACCCGTTTGATGCCTGCCTTTCCGCATTCGTGCATCAGATCCGGTGTAACGTCGGGATGAGTGGCGATAAAAACTACGTCTGGCAGCTCCGGTAAAGAGGTGATGTCAGGATAACTCTTGACACCGTCAACCTCTTCAGCATTTGGGTGTAGTACGCTTAAATTGTATCCGAATTTCTTTAGCTTTTTTAGAACGATGTTGCCTGCAGTATCCCCCTTTGATGATGCACCTGCAACCGCTATGCTTTTTTGTGCGAGAAATTCTTGAGCTGCTTCTTCTATTGATTTCATTGGATTAACGTTTTTTAAATAAGAGGTAATGAATCAATTTAATCAGTTTTGGCGATAAAGCGCATCATTATGTGAGTTAAACTCTCAAAGCGAGAAATTTTTTTTAAAAAAAAGTGTAACAAAACAGGCTGTTGTGGATCATTACAATAAACACCGCAAATCAAACAAATAAGCATTTTTGTAATGAAAGTTGGTTTTATGAAAACTTGTGTTCTTTTCCCTAAAGCATTCTCATATAATTACATGGAAGGCTCTTTAGCTCACGCGCTTGAAACTCCCTCTATGTATGAAGAGCATCTTACATTGAGTGATTTTTCAGGCCCGAGGCTGGTGAAAAACGGAATGGCATCACGCAGGATGTCAATTATCAACAGGGAAAAAGACGAGACGGTTACAGCAAAGAAAAAGCCAAAAATGTTGCATGTAGAAGATAGTGCTCAAATCAGGTTGCTTGTTTCTATATATTTAAAAAACGAATTTGATGTGGAAAGTGTGGAAAATGGAGAAGTTGCCATAAAACAAGCCAAGTCCAAGCAGTACGATTTCATTTTAATGGATATAAACCTTGGCAGAGGCATTGACGGGTTTGATGTTATAAAAAAGATCAGAGATCTTGAGAATTATAAGTCCACTCCGATAATCGCGCTTACAACAAATGAGTATCCGAACGTAAGAGAAGCTTGTCTTGAATCGCGGGTTAATGCATACATACAAAAACCATTTAATAAAGAGTACCTGCTCGGAACAATTGAAGAGATTGACAGCAGAATGAAAAAAGGAAATAATGCCTAACTTATACCCTATGAACAGTAATAAAGACATAAAGTTTACCATACATGAGTATCTGGAGGGTAATCTAAACGAAAAACAAATCGATCAACTATGGGCAGAACTATTAAGCAGGCCCGATGAACTCGAATACCTTGAAACACTTGCTTCTCTACAATCAATGGGGCACAAAGGTGCATTCACATCAACAGGTAAACCAAAAGTTCATACAATCAACAAAGAAACTGAACAAGCACATGCCGGTATCCTTAGCAACTTAAAACCCTATCTCGTTGCCGCATCTATCCTTATTGCCGGTATGCTTGTTCTGTATAATGCTTTTCCACCAAACGACTTTGGAATGGAAGTTACACCAATTGCTTCAATAGAATATGATATTGTAAGATCAGCTGAAGCCACTTCATCTTTCGAAATGTATCTGCAGGGAGCTGTTAATTATGCAGCAGTTGGTAATCTCGATTTGGCAACACAAAAACTAAATGAGGCATCCAGCCTTGAATTAAACAGTGAACAGGCTATTGAATTGGAAATTGTGAGAGGATCTGTTTTTTATAATCTTGGTGAATTT
>SLLL01000252.1 GCA_007134085.1 Balneolaceae bacterium | reverse complement strand
CTCCACACCTGCAGCTGTGCACCGATGCCCTGTGTATTCGGTGCTTCTCCCCGAAGATCCACCCGTAACCAGGTGCGCTGAGGATAGAGTTCTGCGACACGGTTTCTGTAGATACGCGCAGGCCCGTTCACATCATTTACCACCAGATCAAGTGAACCGTCGCCGTTCAGGTCAGCCCAGGCAGCGCCACTGGAAAAACCCGGCTCACCCAAACCCCACTCTATCGTGCGATCTTCAAAACGTAAATCGCCTTCGTTGGAAAAGAGGTGATTCCTGACAGGAACCGAACTCATCTCATCCATCAATCCTAAAATAATGTTCTCCTCACCGCGCTGTATCCGCTCCTGGATAACCCGTGGGTTCGCAACAATATCAATATAGTCCTGATCCAGCAGGTCTTTGTAAATTCCGTTGGCTACAAAAATGTCAGTGTGACCATTATGATCAAAATCGGACTTTAAAACAGCCCAACTCCATTCAGTGGCATGCGTATCGGTTAAGCGGCCAACTTCAGAATAACCCTTCCCATTAAACAGCTGGAGTGTGTTACGTGTAAATTTATGATGGAAACCTCGTTCAACATTGGTTTGATATTCATCCCACGATTCAATCGTCATTTTTGATTTTAGCCTCTCTTCGCCAACGGGCAACATATCCGACACATAAATATCCGGCCAGCCATCATTATTGACATCAGCAATATCCGAACCCATAGAACTGAAGCTTAGGCTTCGAATATAATTTTCGAGGGATTCGGTAAATGTGCCGTCGCCATTATTGATGTAAAGATAGTCTCTCTCAAAAAAATCGTTGGCGATGTATAGATCTGGTAATCCATTCCGGTTGATATCAGAAACTGCTGCACTCAATCCGAAACCAATTATGCTGCTGTAAACACCTGCTTCTTCTGTAATATCTTTAAAATGTGTCCCTTCATTACGATACAGTTTACTGGCACCAAGTTGGTCAGGGTTTTTTCGTTCTTCTCCGGTAACTCCTGCATAGCCACCAACTTCATGAAAGGAATTTCCAACTACATAGAGATCGAGTAAACCATTGCCGGTAAAATCGAAGAAAACGCCATGTGTGGAGAGGTTTTCATCAGCTATTCCCCACTCTCTCGCACTTTCAGTAAATGTACCATCTCCATTGTTCAGGTATAGTCTGTTATGCCGTTCATCACCTACAGGCTCACCGGACAGCGTTACAAATATATCGAGCAGGCCGTTGCCGTTTACATCAGCCATACTTGCTCCGGTTGACCAGTATCCATCTGTATTTAAACCGGCCTGATCGGTAATATCTTCAAATTTGAAGTCACCAAGATTTTTATATAAACGGTTTGAAACCATATTACCGGTGAGAAAAACATCAGGCAAACCGTTACCGGTTACATCACCTATAGCTACTCCACCGCCATTATAGAAATTCCTGAAGATGTACATGTTAAATTCTTCAGTTGGCGTCAATACATTATCAAATACAATTCCGGTAGCTGAAGGGGTAAGTTTTTGAAACAGAGCGGTACTGTCATGATCATTTTTCTGGCAGCTAAGCAGAAGGGCCATAATCAGCAGTAATGATGCAAATAAGATGTACCGAAACATGATTTGATGACTGATCTATTTGAACAACTAAAGAATGAAAATATAAGCAATTTATTATATCAGAGGGGTATTCAGGCCTGGTAAAGTGGCTATGATATATAATAAAAAGGGCATAAAAAAAGGGGCAGATAAAATACCTGCCCCTTTAAAACATAAACGTAAGGATTTACAGAGAATCCCAGCCTGGATTTTGATTCAGGTTCGGGTTCGCGTCGATTTGATCACGCGGAATAGGGAATACATTTCTGAATGGTTCAGAAGCATCTTTTTCCCACCATGGATCATTAAATCTGTCGAACCGGATAAGATCCTGACGCCTCCAGAGCTCAGCGTATAATTCACGGCCTCTTTCTGCAAGCAGATTCTCCGCGTTTATTGGAATAGAACCTACACCTGCACGATCGCGAATCATATCGAGATACATCTGGCCACCACCATTCTGACGATACTGAACTTCAGCCTTCATCAGAATCACATCAGAATATCTGAATACCGGGAAGTCGTTGTTCAGATTCGGTGTTGAACCTACTGCATATTCAAATTTACCGAAGCGAGCACCGGCAATTCTGTTTGTAGGAAATTGACCCGGATCACTCATGTTAATCGCAGGAACCTCAACTGTAAATGCTACAGGTAAACCACCGCCTTCTGCATCAACAAGTGGCGTACCGTCAAGTGCAAACTGCTGACCAACAAAGAATCGCTCTTTACGGACATCACCATCCTCAAATGAATTATAAAACTCAGCAAGAGTGGTGTAACCATTCCAGGGCTGATCCTGGAAATCGAATTGCTGCTGCTGATTGTAGTGCAGCGTCATATGGTGCATGTTAAAGCCACCAAGGAACACCTCATCGTAAGGAATCGCAAAGATTGTTTCAGAGGAGTTACTGTTATTAGTAGCAAAAATTGCATCGTAATTCATCTCCAAATCAAAATTGTTGGAGTTGATAATCGCATCTATATGACTTTCAGCATCTGCCCAGCGTGGTGTACCAGTATACACTTCTGCATTCAGATAGAGCTTAGCCATCAAGAAGTGAGCTGCATCTCTGTGGATACGGCCATAACTTGCTTGTGGATTGCTGCTGATCAAATCAATATTTGCAAGTACTTCACTTTCAATAAAGTTGAAAACTTCATTTCT
This sequence comes from Balneolaceae bacterium, assembly GCA_007134085.1. Taxonomy (GTDB): domain Bacteria; phylum Bacteroidota; class Rhodothermia; order Balneolales; family Balneolaceae; genus Rhodohalobacter. The sequence goes on along the minus strand of SLLL01000252.1, from coordinate 2,242 downwards.
GCCAGTTTGGAAATCCGCATTATTTGACGGGTTACCTGCTACTTCAGCAAAGTCCTGAATGATTGGGACATTACCGAACGTATCAAGCAGCCAGAAGTAGTAGAAACCTCTGAGTACTCTCATTTCAGCGATAAATGCATTTGCCAAATCGGGATCAACAGTTCCATCCTGTACCAGTGTTTCGAACTGAAGAATGAGACGGCTTGTAGCATTAACACCTGAAAACAAGTAAGCCCATGTACCATTAGTGGGCCCATGATCCGGTAGAATACGGTGTCTGTGGTTATCTACCCAAACAAGGCCGTCTTCCCAGTCTTGTCCCTTCACAGGAATGGCAGCTACGTCAGTGGAAGTTTCGTGCAGGGCAAATAAACCTCCATGGTTTTGCCATCCACCAAGAATGGTGTAGGCTTCCCCAAGAGCGGAGATGAATTCCTCTTCGCTTTCGAGTGCTATAATCTGGCTGGGAACGCGTTCTGTAAGATCAGTACATGCTAAACTGAAAATGAACAGAAAGCTTCCTACCAGTAGTATTCTATTTGAAATAAATTTTTTCATGATACTATGATTATTCGTTTAAACTTTTTTTAGAATCCTAAGTTTACACCAAACACAAGTGATGTTTGTGTAAACCAGTTATTTCTACGTTCAATTCCAGGTGCGAGAGGATTTCCTCCACCAACGCGTCCAGCATTATCAGAAGGGCCGGGATCAGCAAAGCGAACTTCCGGATCAACACCACCGTAACCGGTGATTGTCCAGAGGTTGTTACCTGACACAAAGAAACGTAAATCTCTGATTGCAGCGGTTTCTCTCAGATCAAGAGTGTAACCAATAGTTACGTTCTCGAGACGAAGAAAATCTGCACTTTCTACATAATAGCTTGAGAAAGTTGGGCTTTGACGTAATTCCAAATCTTTGGCTGATCTTGCAATATTATATGCAGAGGCAACAGTTGGGTTTTTGTAGAATACATCATAACTGTTAACCAGGTCGTGGCCAAAAGCACCTCTCCAGAACATGTTGAAGTCCCAGCCACGGTAGTTAAATGTGTTATCCCAACCAATTGTAAAGTCCGGCATACCATTGCCAATTACTGTGTTATCAGCTGTTGTGAGTTGATCGCGGTTTACAATGTCTCCATTGGCATTGAAAAATAACCACTCACCATTTGTGCTGAATCCAGCAAAACGAGGCCCCCAGATATCACCAATTGGCGCACCTTCCTGTACACGAATTATCTGAGTATTATTCAAACCGGGAGCACCCATGTTTGAAATAAGCTGTCTGTCTCCAAACTGAAGGTCACCACTTGAGAGCGATTCAAGCACGGTGTTATAAGTAGCGAATGTTAAACCGGTTGTCCAGTTTGCATCAGCAGTTTGCAATGCCTGATAGCTTAAAGCAAGCTCAACACCTTTGTTTGAAATCTCACCAATGTTTACCCACTGTAACGGGAAAAGGTTTGGTGGTACCGGAACACCGAATTCCAGAAGAAGATCTTCTGTGCGGCTGGTATAGTACTCAACAGAACCTGAAAGCCTGTCATCAAAGAAAGCGAAATCAACTCCAACATTAAGCTCTTTCTTTACTTCCCATTTCAGGTCTGGATTCGGGTTGCTAACAGGGCCAAGAGAGGGCACAAACTGGCCATCTACGAGGAAGCTGGCACCCGGGCCGAACCTAAGAAGTGAGATTCCATCAAATGGAGCGTTTTGTCCGGTTTGGCCATAGCTAACGCGGAACTTGAATTCATCTGCTCTTGGAATGTTGATAAGATTTGTTAACTCAGCACCACCACTTACAGCGAAGAAATTACCCCACTTATTTCCATCTCCAAATCGGGTAGATCCTTCACGCCGAACAGTACCAGAAAGAAAATATGTATTATCGAAAGTGAAGTTAACACGTCCAAAGAAAGCAATCAGTTTGCTCTCATTCTTAAAGCTGGCGATAGTACCAAGGCCCCTGTTGAACTCACGGGAAGCACCCATGTTATTATAGAGGAAACTGTCCGTTACAAAGTCACCACCTTCTACAAACTGGCCTTTGCTTTCAAATTCCTGATATGAGTAACCTGCAACTGATTCAACGCGTACCCAATCAAATGAATTACGGTAGTTGAATGTAGTTTCAAAAAGCTGGTTGCTGTTGTTAACCATCTCTCTTCGGGCAAGTCCATTACGGCCGGCACCACGGAATCTGAGCTGGCTGTTGTAATATTCACCCTGGAAGAAGTCCT
>SLLL01000163.1 GCA_007134085.1 Balneolaceae bacterium | reverse complement strand
GGTGCAAAAAAGGGATCGTATATATTCATTTTGTGGCCGGCTTCTTCAAACATCAAGTGTAAGGTAGGGCCGGGCCCGCTGCCGTAATCAAGCCCAAAACTATTGGCGGCAAGTTTTTCGTTGAGCGGTTCAAATAGTTGGCTTAAGAAATTCCGATAGTTTGGGTCATCCGGGCTGTTTTCGTGGCTTTCATAATGCTTTTTCTCTGTTTCCGGTGGCAGAAGCTGAGATGGATTCACAAAAACCAATCCGCACTCTGAACACTGAAGATATTGATAGAGATGATTACTCAGCTTTTCTGAAACCTCTGAACTGTTACAAAGCGTACAGCGAATATTCATAAATAATCGAAATTTTTGTGAAGGTAAACAGCAAATTAGGTGTTTATTACGTGCAAATAGTATATTAAAAGCTTGTTATAACTTGCCAAAAAAACAAACCATATCATGATAAAGAGATTTTTACTTACCACATGTTTCATTCTGTTTACAGCCGGAGTAATCCATGCACAACTTGCCGATATTGAAAGGGTAGAGCCGGAGTTTTGGTGGGCCGGCTTCCATGAAACAGAACTTCAGTTACTTGTTTATGGCGATAATATAGGCAGTTCGAGGGCATCTTTAAATTACCCCGGGGTAACTCTAAAGCAGGTTATTTCAGTAGAAAACCCCAATTATCTGTTTCTCTATCTTGATGTAACTGATGAAGCCGAACCGGGCACATTTACCATTATATTCAAAAAAGGTGATAGGGTTCTTACCCACGAATATACCCTTCTTGAGAGAGAATTCTCTTCAACCCGCCATCAGGGATTCGACAGTAGTGATGTAATTTATCTGTTGATGCCCGACCGTTTTGCAAACGGCGACCCTACGAACGATGAAATTCCCGGCATGATTGAAGGCGTTGATATGGACGAGCCTTTCGCACGTAAAGGCGGCGACATTAAAGGCATTTCTGATAATCTGGAGTACATTAAAGATCTTGGTATGACGGCGATTTGGCTCAACCCCACATTCGAGAATGATATGCCTTATAACTATGAAATAGGTGCGGGGTTCTATCACGGTTACGCAGCAACCGATATGTACAAAGTGGATCGCCGCTTTGGCACCAACGAAGAGTTTGTAGCGATGATTCAAAAATCGCAGGAGATGGGTATGAAAGTGATTATGGACAAAATTCATAATCACGTTGGTACGCATCACTGGTTTATAAAAGATTTGCCCATGGCAGACTGGATTCACGATCAGGCCGTAGTGGGAAATACAAATTACCGCACAGATACCATTATGGATCCTTATGCATCTCAGGCTGATTTTAACTCAACTGTGAAAGGCTGGTTTGTGGATGAAATGCCTGATTTGAATCAGCGAAATCCACTTCTGGCGGATTATCTGATACAAAATACCATCTGGTGGATAGAATATAGTGGTATAGACGGCATTCGGATGGATACCCATCCATACCCCTATCAGGATTATATGGCAGAGTGGACGCGAAGGGTGCTTGAAGAGTACCCTGATTTTAACATAGTTGGCGAAGTTTGGATGCAAAATGTTGCCACAACGGCATGGTGGCAGTACGATTTCCCCACAGCCAGCGGCTACAACTCCTACCTGCCAAGTGTAACCGATTTTCCACTGTACCGAGCTATTGTAAGCGGGCTAAATGAAGAGCCGGGATGGGACACTGGCCTTGCGCGAATTTTTTATACATTGGGACAGGATTTTCTCTACACAGATCCATTTTTAAATGTGATATTTGTAGATAACCACGACCTTACGCGTTTTATGACCTCTGTAGGTGAGGACTACGAAAAATATAAATTAGGGTTAGCGATGTTGCTTACAACTCGCGGCATTCCTCAAATCTACTATGGCACAGAGATCATGAAAATGGGTGGTGCCAACGATCCCGATAAGCGGCGAATTTTCCCAGGAGGCTGGCCCGGTGATGAAATTAATGCTTTCACAGCTGAAGGAAGAGAAAAGCTCGGGCAAAAACGTAACCTGCCTATCCCTGAGGTATTTGAGTATTTGCGAACCATTGTGCACTGGCGAAATGGGAAAGAAGTGATTCATACTGGTGATCTTACCCACTTTATCCCTGAAAACAACGTATATGTTTATTTTCGCCACAATGAAGATGAAACCGTAATGGTGGTGGTGAACGGATCTACTGGTGATTACTCACTCTCATTAGGACGTTTTGATGAGTTTTTATACCGATATAGTTCCGGGACAGACATAATTAGCGGAGATGAATTTGAACTTGATAGTAATTTATTACTTGATGGAATGAGGGCATATATTTTAGAGCTCAGCAGATAGATGTTGCTATTGCATAGAATAGGATGTTTCACTGTCATATAATTATATATCTTTAATAAATTATAGACTTATTAGATAAGTAATTATATTGTATGTATAAGTAGCGAGAGTATTGATGTTTTGATTTAATTAACATTCAACCAAGGCATAAATGGGTAAATATGCAATTCTTATAGTTTCTGCACTTATCTTTTCGATGATAACGTACTCCTTTGCGTTAAGGAATGCTACGATGCAATCGAATATGAGAACGGTTCAGAGTTACAGCCAAAATCAGGCTCATAATATTGCCCAGAGTGCAGCAATGACGGTAATTACTCACCTTAGAGACAACGAAAACAGCTCATTTTTACCTACTCTCGATAATACACTACACTATCCATCGCCAAACGGTTTTGAAAGCTGGAACGAAATGCATGGTGAATACAATCTTGAACTTACAAATCATGGTGGTACGCTTTTAACACTTCGTTCAACCGGCAGGTTTGAAAACACCATATATCAAACCGAAGTTGGGCTTTTTATTGGATCATCATCATCGTGGAATCCATCGCAAATAGATCAGGCAGTACACGCTGAAAGTGAAATTGATCTTGGTAATGGTGCAATAACCGGTGATGCTACTTTAAATCAGCCATATAATAATCTGAAAATCAACAGAAATGGCTCCATAACCGGAGATTTTCAATTCTTTAATAGTGGTGTAAGCCCAGGTAATACAGATATTACAAATAGCTCAATAGGTGGAAGTATTACAAATATGTCTGAAAAAATTGAGTTTGATGAACCGGTTTTTCCTGACTTTCCTGTGAATTTTATGCCGTTAAGTGAAAATGGCGGTAAGCAAGAACTTTTTCCGTCTGATATAAAAAATTTCAGGTTTGAGAATTTTAATACGAACAATACTGTAATAAATGTTGGGGACGAAGAATTAATTCTACATGCAAATAATATTGACCTAAGCGGTGGCCTCACTATTGTTGGAGAAGGTACTTTATCACTTTATGTTGAGAACTCCATTTCACTGCAAAATGCTCAAATCAATGCAAATCGGTCACCAAAGCATCTTGCCATTTATTATAAGGGAACCGATGAAATTAGATTTACCGGTAATGGTACATTGAAAAGCATGATTTTTGCTGAAGCTGATAATGTTGAGATTACTATAGCCGGTAATCCTACATTTGAGGGGCATATTATTGCTACAGGTAATGATACTAAGATAAATTATAACGGTACGCCGGCAGCAGCTGCACTTACTTTTGCCCCTAACGGCACTGTAACACTTGGAGGATCTGCTGGTTCCTACCATGGTGCAATTGTAGCTGACAAATTCAACGCTAATGGCCGTCCAACTGTAGTTTACGATCCTGATTTTGCTTCTACGATCCCACCTTTGCAAGGTAGCGGTTCAAGCCCATTTGATATCGCTTTTTGGAACTGATACTCTGATTAGAAACTTTTTCGGTGTGAGGATTAGTTTCAGGCCTTAGACTATTATTATGTTTTTATATTAAAATTCTCTAATTTAATATAGAAATGTTACATTTTAGCTATATTGCTACACTAAATAGTATAAGCTACTATAAAACAATCATATAAATAATATTATACTAAGATGGGCAAGTATGCGATAATACTCGTTTCGGCTTTAATCTTTTCAATGCTTACATATTCACATGCATTGAGAAATGCGTTGTTTATGTCAAATTCACGAACGGTTCAGAGTTTCAGCCAAAATCAGGCTCATAATATTTCACAAAGTGCTGCAATGATGGCAATCACTCATCTTCGGAATAACGAAAACAGCACATTTTTACCCACACCTGATAATACCCTCTACTTTCCATCGCAAAACGGATTTGAATTTTGGCATGATATGCATGGTGAATATAATCTTGAGCTTACAAATCATGGTGGATCACTTCTAACACTTAGGTCAACCGGGCGGTTTGAGGACACTATATATCGAACCGAAATTGGGCTTCTAATCGGATCTTCAACGTGGAACCCAAATTTTGATCAGGCTCTTCACGCAGAAAATTCGATCGAATTGGGCGGCAATGATTACATAGGGTGTGTAGGTGCAAATCCGTGTCAGGTTACACTTAATAGTTCTTTATCTAATTCAGTCCATTTGGGTAGCCAGTCAAAAATAAAAATAGATGCTGATCTTTTTATAGGGCCGGGAAGTGATGTTAATTCTGTTGTGGTGGGTAATCAAAATAATGTGAGTGGAGATATCAAGGTCTTATCACAGACAATTAAGTACGAGATGCCAGAATTTCCTGATTTTACTGAGTTGAGTTTTCTGCCCGGCAGCTCAATCTATAGCACTGGCATGACATTAAGCCCGGAAGATTACGATCAACGGCACATTCCTGAAATTTTGATGACCTCTGGTAATAATACGCTCATTATAGACACTGGAGATCAGGATCGAGAATTGCGTGTTGGTAAACTTGATCTGAGCGGACAAAATGAGATTAAAATTATCGGCGATGGAAAATTAACAATTTATGTAGATTATGATGTAGACATGAAAGGTGGTTCATCCATAAATGAAGGTGGAAATGTTAACCATTTTATGTTGTTCTACAGAGGGAACCAAGAAGTAGAGTTGTATGATGAAACACTCGATTTTGGTGGAAATACGCATTTTAACGGTAACTTCTTTGCAGATAAAGCAAATGTAAGGCTTAGAGGTACAGCAGGAATTCAGGGTAATGTGATTACCGGTGGTAGTGTGTTAATGAGTGGAAATGCATCAGCTATATCACGTGTAATTTATGCACCTGAAGGTACTGTTGAGACAAATGGAAACGTTGGTATAAGAGGAGCGGTAGTATCAAAAAGCTTTAAAGCTTCAGGAAACACCGATCTGATTTTCGATCCGGAATTTGATGCTGATATACCAGATTTAGAAATGTTTGGTAGCGGCTTTGATATTGCTTATTGGAACTAATAGTAAAAAATTATAATGGCAACAGGACAAACATTATTGGCTTTAGCAGCGATTGTACTACTATCCATAGTAACCATGGGTATACGTCAAATGTATGTTCAGTCTGTTACCACTACAGTTGATAGCCAAAATACTTCTGATGCCCTTAACTTTGGACGGGATTTATCTGAAGAGATTCACACATATGCGTTTAGATACAATGAACTGGATGGAGTATATGGCTCTGTTAATGATGTTACCAATGCAAATACCAGAATTGAATTTACCTCGCAAGTAGGTACTACCTTTTATGCTACTATAGAACTCTTTACTGAACAAGAGCTAAAACAAGGGCAGTATGGAAGAATGGTAACAATTCGTATTTTTGAAGAAGAAAGAGAGGACGAATTTAGACAGATCGCAGAATATGTAACATCAGTTTTTAATTTGAATCCCTAATATATATAAATGATTCAAGCCGATCTTATCATACCACCAATTATTGTAGGGCTTCTGATTATTTTGATTTTCAGGGTAAATGCCTTCATGATGGAAACATCAGTAGACACCCGCCTTACGAATGATGTTCAAATGTATGCAGAAACTGCTGCAACTATTCTCCAGGAAGAACTGCGAAAGATAAGCGGTAGCCTTTCATTAGAAAATGATACCCTCAGATTTGATAATACGGATCATGGACGAACGAGAATTACAAGAAATCAAAGAAATATCGAAATTATCCATGAAAATCCTCTTTCAGCTGATCCTGATTCACTTCACCCGGATACATTAATTTTTCCATTAAATTTGACTGATCTGGAGTTTACTTTTGAACCGCAAGGTGTGTACCCTCCGTTCTTTATTCGGATTCGTGTTGTAGCCGAAAGTCAACCAGCTCATCACGTGCGTTTCAGAAGTGAAGATCAAACTGTTCGTGCATTTGCAGAACGAAGGCTATTTATGAGGAATGTAGCTGTAGATCACTATCGATAAAAAAACTGTAGTTTTTCTGTAATTAGGCTGTAAGTAAACCTCATAAGTAATAAAATTACAATAGTTTTAATATTTAAACTGTTATTGTCTAAAAGTTATTTGCAAACTAATTTACACATACAATGCCTCAATTTCGTTTTCGCGGTACAACTAATCAGGGAAAGATAATTCAAAGGGAATTTGAGGCCCCCAATAAAAAAGCGGCCAAGGAAAGGGTAGATAAGCTCGCTAAGGCAAGATCATTTAAAATCCAATCTGTAGATCAAAAGCAGGTTTATCTTTACAAAGTAAGAAAAAACGGGTCGCCGGCTACTGAGGGAGAGCAAGAAGCATATTCAGCAGATGAGGTTGAGCGTGCACTTAAGAAAATGGGCTATCGGGTTGATTCTGTAAAAAAGAAATGGCTCGACCTAAAGGGTATGGTACCCAACGAGGAGATTGTTACGTTTATTCGGCTCTCTGCTGATCTTTTACGCCAAAAATTACCTTACGACCAAATTCTTACACTGCTCTACGAAGACACCACAAATAAGAGCATGAAGGATATTATAAAAACCATCCAAAAAGATTTACGTGATGGCAAAGAGGGGGCTGAAGTATATGATAAGCATGTTAAAGAATTCGGGCGTTTTGCATCTTATATGCTCGGAGTGGCATCTACAAGTGGTAATATGGCGAGTGTTTTTGACAGTACTGCGAAGTTTATTGAGCGCGACTCTGATTTTAAAAAGAATATGCGAAGAGCTCTCTTTATGCCAGCTATAACAGTAGTTGCAGTTCTATTAACACTGCTCTTTTTTGTTGGTTATGTTTTTCCTGTTACGGCAGAAATGTTTCTTGAGTTTGATATTGTATTGCCACCTCTTACAGCACAAACCCTGGACATTAGTTATTGGCTACAGGCAAATTGGGTTCCAATAGTGCTTGCCTTTGTAATTCCAACTGTAACACTTTATTTAATGTGGAAAAACAAACACGGGCGCCTGATTCTTGATCGATATCTGATAAAGATGCCGGTAATTGGAGACCTTATGCATAAAACAAGTATTGAAATTTTTGCACGCGTATTTAACACTCTCTACAGTGGTTCAGGGCAAAACATAGAGGTGATTCGTATAGCAGCTGAAGCTTGCCGAAATAGCTATATCGAAAAGCAGGTAAAAGAGGTTGCCATCCGAAGAATGCTTGAAGATGGTGCAGGATTAATTGAGGCACTTGAGGCCACACAAGTATTCCCAAAAAGTGCACTTAGCCGTTTCAGGCTTGGGGCTGAGTCTGGCTCATTGAAAGAGAATGCAGGGCAACTTGCCAACTACTATGAAAAACAGACGGAGTATAAGCTCGAATCTGTGATAAATATGATCAACTTATTCATCAACATATTTATATTTGTTGCACTTATCTATATCACAGTTGTTTCGTCTGAGGCTGCAATTATTCAGCCGAACTACTAATTTTCGTGTAGATCGAAGTACAACATTACTGGTGTGAAAGCATCGTTTATAATATGTTCTCAGCTCAAAATGATTCACGATCTATAAGGAATAAAGATATTCTCTGAATGTTTTATTTTATTCGTGTGCGATATCTGTTAAATTAGTCATCTACAGATTTTTTAAAGCTATTTCATGAACAACGTTCAAAAAAATACATTTTACGTAAGGCGACGGCTTGGCGAAGCTCTTGTTGAAAAAGGAATTATTGATGATAATCAGTTAGATTCTGCTATAAAACAGCATCAATCTGAACCGATATCGATACGAAGGCGGCTTAGTACAATACTCGTTGATGATTATAAGATAGACAGGCATGAGGTAATGAAAACCATTACCAATCTTTATGCTTTTCGTGAGGTAATCACTTCAGATGAGCCATCTGAAAAGCTAATTGAAAGTGTACGCAAGTTGATGGACGATCTTCCCGATGAAGTAGCTGATGAGTTGATTGCTCACAAATCGGTTCCCTTTAAGGCCACAAAAGATCAAATTATACTTGCCTGCGCAGACCCGACAGATCCGCAAATATCTATTTTGGCTTCAGAGCTGCCATACAAACTGTATGAGCTAACCTATTGCAAACTCGATACAGTTGACAAAATCATCACTAAGGTCTATGACCAGCGCAATGAGTTTCTCAAGCTTCTTGACGATATGGACCTGGAAGAGCCTGAAATGCCCATGCAGGAGGTCGATGAGGAAGAGCTTGACGCTGAAATCAACAAGAGTATGCTTAATTCCCTCATTGAAGGAATGTTGGTTGAAGCTGTTCGGAAAGGAGCCAGTGATATTCATATTATTCCCGGTAAAAAGAATGTAACAGATATTTTATTTCGTCTTGATGGGCGCCTGCGGGTATGGCATTCACAACCGGGAGTAAAGCCAGAGGCACTTGCTGCCGTTGTAAAAGACAAGGCTCTTAATATTGACCGATTTGAACGCGACTCTTCTCAGGATGGTTACATACAGCGCCGTATTGATAATACAAACATTCGGTACAGGGTATCCATTATGCCAATGGTGGGAGAGGAGTACAATCGTAAACTTGAGTCTATTGTAATTCGGGTACTTGATGACAGAAAAGTAATTACTGACCTTGAAAAGCTTGGCCTTCAGGAAAAAGCCTCGATCGATTTTAATAAAGCTATCCGTAAGCCATCAGGCATTGTGATTATCACGGGCCCCACGGGTTCTGGAAAGTCAACTACTCTTGTTGCCGCGTTGCATGCAGTAATCAGCCCTGAGTTTAACGTGCTTACTATCGAAGAACCAGTAGAATACCTTATTAAAGGCGCAAGGCAGTTAAAAATTTCCGAAAGTATGACGTTTGATATGGCCATGCGTGGTATTCTCCGTCACGACCCGGATATTGTGCTTGTTGGTGAGATCCGCGATCTAAAAACAGCAGAAATCGCAATTAAACTTGCCAACACAGGCCACTTAACTTTTTCTACCCTTCATACGAATGATGCACCCAGCGCTGTTGCTCGTCTTTTTAAAATGGGAGTGGAGCCCTTCCTGATTGCTAATGCTATTAATCTGGTAATGGCGCAACGACTTGTACGAAGATTATGTAATGAGTGTAAACGCCCACTGGATAAAAAACTTAATTACGAACCATTAATTAATCTCGGTTTCAGTGATAATGATATTTGGGAGACTACTTTTTATGAAGCTGTGGGATGTGATAAATGTAACCGTGGCTACAAAGGGCGTGTAGCAATATTTGAAGCCCTCTACTTTGATAAAGTGCTGCAACGGATGATATTTGCAGCAGGCGATGAGATTGACGAAGATGCAATACGACAGCATGCAATTGATCAAGGAATGTTAACTCTTAGAGCATCAGGCCGCCTTAGAATAAAAAACGGGCTCACCACGATGGAAGAGGTTCTTGCTATTACTCTTGAGGACGCATAGGTTAAAAATCATCATAAAAAAAGGGAAACACACAAAGTGCGGTTCCCTTAATAATTGCATCTGAATTATTAATTTATCATCCCCAGGATCATTCAATCTGTATTTCTCTTAGTTCATCCATCTCTTGTTGAAATAATTCTCTTCGGTCACGCAGTAAATCAGGCATATTTCTCATTGGATCTGACAGGCGCTCTTCCAATGACGGTAAAATGGTTGCCTTAATCAAAACTACTAGCTCCTGAACAACCGTCTCTTTCGATTCATAACCAAAGAGATAACGAAGCCCAAAAAACCATCCGGGTAGGTCTTTGAGTATTGGTACTCCTCTTCGTGTACTATTCACTTCTGTTTCATAGAGGCCTGCAATTACGGTACTTTCACCGCTTAGCATAAGAATTTCAGTAGCCGCTTCCTGTTTGTTTACTATTGTGGAAATAGGGTCAGGTTGTGCGGTACTACGTTCTGCATTCACTGTCATGTAGATAAATGGTATATCCTCATGATAAAAAATGTGCGGCTGAACTCTGAGAATGGTTCCTGTACTGAAGAACCTATCCGTAATGTTGCCTGCAAAATCCCGTTGTTTAATCGAAAAGTCCTGCCCAACCTGGATACTTCCAAGTTCTCCATCTATTACTTTGATGGTGGGTGAGGATAGAATTTCACCTTTATTATTCTGTTCGAAGGCACTAAAAAGGGCATTGATATCCCAACCGGAATTGAAAATATCTGTCCAGTTCGACTCAATCTCAAAAACATCCTGCCCTACACTTCCCGCAGCAAAGCTTTGTACACGAACCCTGTCGTTTTGTAGTGAAGTCCAGTCGATGCCGAGTTCGCGAATCATCTGCCTGTCTCCCTGAAAGAACGTTGCCTGTATTTCTATTTCTCTGGATTGAAAAGTTACTTTTGGTGGTTCAGTACGCGCTGCAATGCGGTCGTCTTCGTCAACTACCCTCTCATCCGGGGGTATATCTAAAATTTCAAAATATCTTGGATTTTCTACAAAAAAGAGGTTATTGGCAGCCGTTATCCTATTCAAAGCATCTTCCCAATGCATTTGGGGTATATCAATACCAATAGGCTCATCGAAATCGGTTCTTATAATAAAGATCTTATTGCGAAACTGGAGAGCAAGTTCTTCTATGATGTCCATCGCATCAGAAAATTGAACATCTTCTGAAAGTATGATTAACTCGTCCGGGTTTACGAAATCTCTCTCCGGCAGGCGATCCTGTGAATGCAGCAGCTGTACTGCAAAAAACAGGATAATTGTTGTGGAAATTAAAATTTTCTTTTTCATATCAGTTTCTCTGCGAGTTTGATTGTTGAAGGCTTAAAACAACTCTGTCGCGTATTCCGCCACGGTTTAAATCGAATACGGCTTCTCCACGAGACATACTTATGGACGTTAATCTGCCCAAATATACCCGATCACCAATGTTGAGGCGCTGTAATTTGCCTGTTTGGTCGATTATATGCGCCCTGCTGCCTGTTAAAACAACAAGGCGGCTGCTGTCAACATCAGGTAGATTTTCGATATTTGCCGGTACTTCATGTATTAATGGGTAATATGGATTGTGCAGAATTTCACCAAGTGGGCCCGATGGCTCTAGGTCTGCTCGATAGTTCGTCCAATCACCCCTTCTGTAATACGCTCCAAGTGCAATTTGAAAGTTTACCCTGTCTAGCCTCTCAAGTTCTGTAATATTATCAAGCTGAACGGTACGTATCTGAATCAGCGGCCTGCTGAACTCCAGTCTGTACAAATAATTAACCAGGTTTTCATATCGCCCTTCACCCTGAATAGTAACATTCACAATGCCGTGATCACTCTGAAGAACGGAATCGCTTAGTGAATAATTAAGCTCGGTGAATGTAATATCTCTATTCAGTTCCTGCAGGTAATCGTACAAATTACTTGAACTGTGGTCCCGAAATAGCTCTTTTGGATGGTTCAGGCGTGTATACAGTGCATCGTTGTAATTGGCTTGAGCTCTTGCAAACAGATTTGCAGATTGCTGTACTTCCTGTAATTCACTATTTAAAACTTGCTTCTGCTGGCGTGTCTCTTCAATATCATCGTTAAAAGAATATTGCACATAAAAATAACCACCCCCCACAAGCAGTAAAAGTGTGGCAAGCAGAATGAGTGTATTTCTAATGCTATATTTCATACAGTTTAGCGAATGCGGATTATGAAATTGTTTGAGCGATATGGCTCAGGCAGGCTGGGTATAGCTGCAAGGGCATCTTCTACAGTTTCGAACTGCCCTACGCCCACCCTCCAGGTTCTGGATCCATCATCAAGAGTAGCCTGCCAAAGTGTTGAAATGAATCCCTGTTCGCGTAAAGAAGTTTGTTCATCTTGGGCCCTGTTGCCTAAAGGTGTACTATGCAGAACAATGGTATATGCCCCAAACAGAAGTTCACTCTGCGAACCGGTTAGCCCATAAGGTGAAATTGGGCTATTCTGTGTTTCTGAAGCCGCTTCAGGTGAAGAGTTAATTTGAGAATTTTGCTCCATATTTGGCCCTGCTGCATCATTAGCCTGAGCTGGTTGAACAACTTCCGCAACAGCTTCATCTAATGTACTTAGTTCGGTTACATTGGGTGATTGGCCGGTAATTTGGGGTTCATCCAAGTCACTAACAGGAGTAGTTACTGTAAATGGAATACCGGGTTGAAATTCTTCTTCAGTAACTTCAGAAAAGTCAAGCGGAATATCTCCCGAATCAAATTCTGAGTCAAAATCAAATTCAGGAAGCTCCAGCAGAAAGCGTTCGATGTCTTGCCTGAAATTGTTAGCCTGCAGGGCAAAACTGTATACCTGCTGCCCACGAATTTCAGTTTCGCTAACCTGATTGATATTTGCATCCGTAAATAGTTGTGCTAAAACAGGAATCTGTTCTCTTGTAAGTGAAATTCCGGTCAAGTTGATGTGATCGTCAGTTGTACGGAGCGTGGTTAACCAAATGCTTGGAATATCTGCAACCCCTTCGTTTAGAATACGCATCACTTCTGACCATTTTTGGCTATACTCAGCGAGTTCAAGTAATCGGTTGTTCTCTGCATTGATAACCTGAAAATCCGTAATCAGGTCTTGAGTCATGTTTGCAATCGGAGTAAGGTCATCAATCTGAGCACGAATTGTGCTAACTTCCTGTTCGAGTTGGCTCAATTCGTTAGCCTTCTCGAAGTATAGGTTATTAATGAAAAGAGGTGTAAGGGCTATTAAAATCAAGATTGCGATACCGTGCCACTCTAACTTCAGAACACGCTGTTTTTCACGAACGTATTCCGGAAGCAGTGAAAAATCGCCAAATGCTTTTTGGTCTGTATCGGATGCTGCCCATGCTGCGCCAATAGCAGAGATATAGGGTTGCAAGTACTCCGGTGAATTTAAAATCTCATCAGCAAATGTAACTTTCTCAGTGTTAAATTCGAGGAAATCAACTTCAATATCATCGAACTGTTTTTGAAAATAGTTTTTCGCTTTTGAACTTTTTTTCCCGCTGCGTACAAGAAGAAGGCGATTTATCTTAGGAACCTCGCCCTTATCTATCTCAAACAGAATTTTGCTGAAAACGGTGTTTAAAATCTGATCTTCATCCTCACCCTCTGAGATTATTGGCAGCACATTCATAATCTCCCTGCCTTTCATAAACATAATCCGGCTGCTTTTCTCTCCTAATGCAATTAAACCGGTAATCTCATCGTCATCCAACTGATAATTTGCACGCACTAAGCCGGCCCACAAAGCTTCATCCGGCTGGCGCTCCATAACCACGAGTTTCTTCTTGCTGAACGTTTCTGCAAGTTCCAAAAGGTTTAACAACTCTAACTCATTGGGGCTGTATGCAAGTAGACAATCGTTTTCACCACTTTTAACCCAGGCGTAATGCTCATCAAGAACTTCGCGTGTATATATAGGGAAAAGCTTCTCTTCAAAATACTCTTTACGGTCCTTCTTCTTCATTTTTGAAGGATCCACATTTTTCAGAAACTGAAATGTTGTTTTACCGAATGGTACATGTAAGCCAAACCGCAACTTAGATGCTGAGTATTTCGCTAAATGCAGGGCCAGCATCTGCTCATTTTCCTCGGCAATATTATCTGGCTCTTTGGTCATATCAAAATCTTCTTCGGAAGGTTTCGATGCGGGAGATGAAGAGTCATCAAAATCGAGGTTGTCCAGATCGTCTAACTCATCAAAACTTGAGGAAGAATCCTGTGTTTCTGTATCAAAAATGGCATCATAATCGCCTGAAAAATCCTGTTGGTTTATCTCAGCTACTCGCTGAGATAGCACCGGTTTTGGCAGGTGTATTGTATCAACCTCAAGTAGTTCAATCTCTTTTTTTGTGGCACGTATTCTTGCAAGCCGAATGCGTTCGGTTTCAATACTTAAGCCTATAAACTCTTTTTTTGCCAATGTGTAGTGCGTTTATTTTAAGAGTTGTTTAATCCTTGTTTTGTTATTAGCCTGATTTAGTGCTTCTTCCGGGCTGATAATTCGTTGTATAACCAGGCGTACAAGATCCTGTTCAAGTGTATGCATACCAAACTGCCCACCTTCATTTAGCATCTGGTATATTTCAGATACATTATTATTTCGAATTGCAGCCCTTACCGGCGGTGTTGCAACCAATACCTCTTTCGCTAAAACCCGTGTTCCTTCTATAGTATTTACAAGTTTTTGGCTGATTACGCAAGTTAATACATCAGCTAAACGTACACGTACTCTTTCCTGCTCATTGAGTGGGGTTTCGCCTATAATTCGGTCTATGCTCTCCATCGCGGAGGCCGTATGAAGTGTTGAAAACACCTTATGGCCCGAATCTGTAACTTCAAGAGCATTTTTAATCGCCACATTATCACGAAGCTCACCGATAACCACTATATCCGGATCCTGACGCATCGCCTGAACAATTCCGTCTCTGAAAGACTGCACATCAGTACCTACTTCCCGGTGCCGAACGATGCATTTTATAGGTTTATGTACCAATTCAATAGGTGATGCAATGATTACGATATGGCCACTTACGGATCTGTTATTGGCATCTATTATGGTGTCAAGCGTGGTAGACTTACCGGAGCCGGTAATACCGGTAACCAGCGTAAGTCCATACTTCAGGTATTTAAGGCTAAGATGTTTTGCTACTTCGGGATGGAGGTTTAGGCCTGAAAACGGCCGAATTTCATTGTTAATCTTACGCATATTCATGCCAAGATTTTCAAGGTCAAAGTAGCAGGTGCATCTGTAGCGGCGGCCGCGGTCAGTAGAAAGTGCGTAGGATAGGTCAACACTTTTGTTTTCCAAAAGTGTTTCCATTTGCATATCACTGAGAATGCTCAGTATTAAAATATTACTCTCTTTTTGGGTATAGGTTTCACTTTTTTTTGCGGGTTTTTTTAACCCATGAATACGATACCAAACTTTTCCAACGCATCCCTCTCCGCCCATATCTATATCAGAAGCCTCTACAGGCTCCATATCCTCGAGATACATCTCAAGGTGGCGTTTTAGCTTCTCTCTGCTTTCATTCGGTAATTCAGTAAAAAGGTCAATAATGTGCCGTACCTCATCAAGCCCTCCATATTCTGAAGGAGTATTGCTTATGATAAAGTCTAAAATAGGTTGGATGTCTTTTTTTTCTACACGAGCCATGACCTTATCTGTTTGGATTGAGTACCCCGGTGGAATACGTTGCGTTCAAAAATGCACGTGTAAATTTAACAGAAATTGTCAACATACCTGAAGGTATCGAAGTTATCGTATAATTAAAACAAAAAGCGATAAAACGGATATCTAAATTACGCATTTACCTAAAGTTTAAAGCCAACAATTTTTTTCCAAAGCATGATAAATGATAGTATATAATCTTGGTTCTAATAATTTATTAAAAAATTTTAATATTTACACTGTTTTTGGTGACCTGGGTAAAAAAATCAAATGTGGGTAGAAAATCATCGCTTTAAAAGTAGTTGACTTAAGTATGAGTTTTATTTTTATACAACTTTATCTACTCTGTAAAAGAGTTGTGTAATTATAGAAAAAAGTATCCCAAAAAAAGCCAAGCGCTACATTTTAAAACTTTCTTCAATTTTTCGTAAGGGTAGAAGCAGCTTATTAGGTACTCTATTTAGTTTGTACACGTTTTCGGTTTTCTGTATCACATAGTTGTGTAATTCTAGACTTAAGAAAAGATGGATAAGCAGTGAAAAGAGCGAGTAAAATCTGAACCAATTCTTTCAATTATCAATAAATCAATGAGTATAAAAGTAAACATGTCCAGAAGAGATTTTTTAAAGACAACAGCGCTGCAATCAGCACTTATCAAACTCATCCTCTCCGTATCAATTGTGCAAGCTCAGGATAACATCCGCCTCAATCAGGTCGGCTTCTATCCTGATGCCCCAAAAATTGCAGTTTTCGCAGATAGTACCATTGGGGAATTTCATGTAGTTGATGCTGCCACGAACGAGATCGTTTTTGAGGGAGAGCTAAACCCTCCAGAATACTGGGAGCTTTCTGGGGAGACAGTTTCTATTGCTGATTTTTCATCGCTGAATACCCCAGGAACGTACCGCATAGAACATGATGATGCAGGCCAATCGTACACGTTTGAAATTCGGGATGAAATTTTGCGGGAGCTTTCTAAGGCAAGCATCAAGGCATACTACTTTAACCGGGCATCCACCGAGCTTCTTGAAGAACATGCCGGGATATGGGCACGGGCTATGGGCCACCCGGATGATGTGGTTTACATTCATGAATCGGCAGCAACAGAGCAGCGCCCCGAGGGAATCGTGATCTCTTCACCCAAAGGCTGGTATGATGCGGGCGATTACAACAAGTACGCGGTAAATTCCGGCATCAGCACATATACGTTGCTTGCCGCTTATGAACATTTTCCTGAATACTATCAGAACCTTCACCTCACCATCCCCGAAAGCGGTAATGGCGTACCCGACCTGTTAGATGAAATCCGCTGGAACCTCGATTGGCTGCTCACTGCTCAGGATCCATACGATGGCGGGGTATATCATAAAGTAACCACAAAAAACTTTGCCGCAGCGGTAATGCCCCACGAAACCAATGCACCGCGCTATGCCGTGATGAAGTCCACAGCAGGTACTTTGAATTTTGCATCTGTTATGGCTGCTGCTGCCAGGGTGTATGAACCGTATGACCCCGAATTTGCTGCAACAGCCCTGGAAGCGGCTGAATACGCATGGCAATGGGCAGCATCCAACCCGGAACAGTACTATGTGCAGCCGCCCGACATCCACACCGGCGCCTACGGAGACAGATACCTTGATGATGAGTTCGACTGGGCTGCAGCTGAACTCTACATCACAACCGGTGATGAAGCCTCCTGGCATTCACGAAACTTTTCAGAGATAGATGTGGGTATCCCCAGCTGGCACGATGTGCGTCCGCTCGCATGGGTTTCGCTGGCACACCATCGTGAAAATCTAACCCCCGCTGCTGATACTACTCTGATTAAAAACCAAATCATGCAACAGGGCGAGGAACTGCTCGAGGAGTATTACAGGTCACCATATGGAATTACCATGGGAAGGTACGGCCGCAGCGATTTTGTTTGGGGCAGCAATGGAGTAATTGGCAACCATAGTTTGATGCTTCTGCAAGCATATCGGCTAAGTGGTGACAGAGATTATCTGAACGCGGCTCTGGCAAATATGGACTACATCCTTGGCCGTAATGCCACAGGGTACTCATTTGTTACGGGATTTGGCTCTAAGCCGCCCATGTTCTCACATCACAGGCAATCAGAAGCGGATGGAATTGAAGATCCGGTTCCCGGTATTGTGGTTGGTGGCCCGCAACCCGGCCAGCAGGATGGTTGCACATACCCCAACGATCTCCCTGCCAACACCTTTCTCGACGATTGGTGCAGCTACTCCACCAACGAAGTAACCATAAACTGGAACGCCCCGATGGTATATCTTTTAGGAGCTTTGGAGGTTTTTAAGTAGGGATAGATCAAATTCTCAGCCTTACCAACATCCAAAATAATCGACTACATAAAAGAGCAAGCATTTGCGTAAAAAGTTCATACGGATTTAATGAAAAAAGGATTTAAAGAAACACTTTATCCAGAGGGCAAGCTTTAGTATAAACATCTCTTAAAAACCCATGTCGGAAAATTCACGTGATTCGAGCTTTTATAATCAGAAGGCAATTGTTGTAAATAGATGAATTGTCATTGTTTTATAAATATCAAAAATGAGAATCATGAATTTTTTATTAGTTCGAATTATAACCTTGTTAAGTTTTCTGTTGATCATATCGGCGTGCAGTTCATCAACATCAGCCGATAGTAATGATGATGGATTAGAGGTAATGGCTGTTTTGGCAGATAATACCGGTTCAACTGATCTCAGGTTAGTAGAGATAAATGTTGAATTCTGTTATGAAGATGATGAATGCGAACGGGTTACCAGAAATGGAAACTTTACACTGCCTGCAGATTCACCAACCCGCCTTGAACTTGGGATCTCACAGCCCGGAAAAACAGCAACAGGTGTGGTTGCAACATTTGAAGTTGCCGAAGGATTGGGTGAAATTGAAGTAATGCGGGGAACGGCAATTGAGGATGGCTTCTTTCTCGATTTTACCGGTGAAGAAAGTTTATACACTAAAACAGTAGGCGAGGGTGATGTACTGCGTATAGAAGTAGGGCAAACACCTGAATAAGTGTGTAAGTGCTAAATCATCGAAAGAGTCGGCACTAATTCTCTGCCACATCATCCAGCTTAACGCCCACCAGGCGGCTTACGCCGGTTTCGGGCATGGTAACGCCGTACATCATCTCCGCTTTCGACATGGTTTTTTTGTTGTGGGTGATGATAATAAACTGTGTGTCGTCACTAAACTTGCGAATCATCGCTGCAAAACGCTCGATGTTGGCATCATCTAACGGGGCATCTACCTCATCAAGCACGCAGAAGGGGGAGGGCTTCACCAGGTAGATGGCAAAGAGCAGGGCAATAGCAGTAAGGGTTTTCTCACCACCGGAGAGCTGGTTAATGCTTGAAGGGCGCTTTCCACGCGGGTTGGCTTTGATGTCTATTTTTGCTTCAAGCGGATCTTCGGCATCTTCTTCAATCAGCAGGTCGCAGTAGTCATCCTCGTGGAAAAGGGTGTTAAACACACTTTTGAAGTTGGTGCGGATCTTATCAAACGTCTCGTTAAAACGCTGCGTGGCTGTGTGGTTAATCTCTTTGATGGTCTGCCGCATCTCCGACTCAGCCTGATGAAGGTCTTCTATCTGAGCTTCGTAAAAATCGAGACGCTCTTTCTCCTCTTC
This sequence comes from Balneolaceae bacterium, assembly GCA_007134085.1. Taxonomy (GTDB): domain Bacteria; phylum Bacteroidota; class Rhodothermia; order Balneolales; family Balneolaceae; genus Rhodohalobacter. The sequence continues at coordinate 25,873 of SLLL01000163.1, read as the reverse complement.
AAACTGTTCAATTGCCAGCGGATTCACCTCGCCGATTCGGTTCAGGCGTTGTCTCAATACACCAATTCGTTCTTTAGCTTCTGCCGGGGTAATGTCTTCAGGTAGCACCTCCGTCACCTGATCCATCAGGATACCGTATGTCTCCCAGATATGATCGCTGAGGCTCTGCGCCTGCAGCTCAAACTTCTCTTTTGCCATGGTGAGATGATGCACCAGCTCAAAGTTTACCTCTTTTTTGCGCCGAAGCTCTTTCAGCTCTTTCTCTATTTCATTGATGGCACCCCGCTGCAGGGCACTTGCCTCTTCAGCCTCTTTCAGTTTGGTGTCGGCTGCTTCCTTTTTTTTGTTCTCTTCTGCCAGCGCCTCTTCCGTTTCGGCAATCGTGCTTTTGTAGGCTGCTATTTTTTGATGGCTCTCCTCAAGCAGTGAATTCCGGGAGTTAAGCCGGGAGCGGAGGCTTTCGAGGCCGTTTTGGGCTCGCTGTAAGTCACGCGAGATATTCTCAATCTTGTTCTTCAGATCCTGATGCTTCAGCTGGGCATCGTTAAAACGGTTCTGAGCGATGGCGCGCTCCTCTTCCAGTTTTTGAAGCGCCTTTTTCTTCTGCTCCTGCTCTTTACCCAGCTCGCTGATTTTCTGCTGAAGTTCTTTCTGCTGCGGCTGCAGGTTTTCGAGCTCTTCACTGGCAAGGTCCCGGTTTCCGGCGAGGGACTCTTTACGGCTGCGCAGCTCCGCGATATTCTTCTCATACACCTGCACGCCGGACTGATACCGGCTCATAGCCTGCTCGTGCTCACGGGCATTTTTCTGCAGCTGACGAATAGCCTGCCGATAAGAATCCAAATTCAGGGCGGAAAGTTGGTTCGAAATCTCTTCGAGTGCTGATTCACCATCAGATACAGACTTCTCGGCGGCTTGCAATCGGTTGTGAAGTTTTTCTAGCTTATCCTTGAGGCCGAGGCGCATTCCGGCCTGTTTGTTCTTGCTGCCACCTTTCAGGATTCGCTCTTTAGTGATTAGCTCTCCATCTTTCGTAACTGCGGCACTGCCCGTATCTCTCAGCTTTGCCAGGCCATCCTTAACATCATCTGCGAGAAGTACCGTGCCGAGCAGCAGGCGGCCAACTTTTTCGAAGGCTTCATCACATAAAACCTTTTCCATCACAGACCCACCAACTTGTTCATAAGAAGAGCCTAGCTCATTTAGTGGTATAAAAGTTGCGCGGCCTTTTTTCGACTCTTTCAAAAGATGCGTTGCCCGAATGGCATCATCCATAGTTTCTACCACGAGGTAGTTTACAGCATCACCCAGTGTAGCCTCAAGCGCGGTTGTAAACTCTTCAGAAGTTTGCAGGATTTCGCCAACAGGTTTCAGCAGGTTGAAACCGGAAGCATGTTTTTCGGTAAGCCAGGCTACCGATTGCGGCAGGGCATCATTCGATTGGGCTATGCTGTTGAGAAGGCTTATTTCTGATGTGATGGCATCACGGCTGCTTTTTGCTGTGCGGATCTCCTCACGTAATGTCTCCCGTTTTGATTCCAGCTGAGATCGGTTCTCCGCAGCTTTCTGAAGCTGTTCTTCTTTCTCTTCAATCTCTGCATACACCTTTTCAGCTTTCGCGCGGGTGAGGTTCAGTTCGCCTTTTGCATTTACTATTTCGTCTTCAAAATTCTCAATATCACGCAAAATGCGGAACTCATCGTCCTGGCTGTTCTCCAGTTTCGATTCCAGCTTTATCCTGCTCGATTGAAGCCCGGTAAGTTTCTGGTTGGTATCGCTGATGGCAATTTCGAGTTCATACAGCTCATGCCGCAGCTTAGAATATTTTTGCTGTACATCAGAAAAGGTCTCTTTCGACTGCTTGAGGGAGTTTTCTGACCGCTCTTTCTCATCGGAGCTGTTCTCAAGTTTTTTCTCACTCGCCTCTTTCAGCGCTTCAAGTTCCTTAATGTCAACCTTACTCTGCTCTATATCGGCCTGGTTCTGTTTGATGACCCCTTGCTCACTGCTGATTTTCTCATTGGTGATACGGATGGTTGTTTCCATCTCACGGATAGAGGCAAAAAGCTGGCTTACACGCCGTTTTACATCCGCTTCATTGCGCTCTTTTTCAAGCAGGTTGGCTCGTGCTACCTCATCCGATTGTTCAAGCTCATTCAAGCGTCCGGTAATCTCGTTTTTCTCTTTTTCGGCGTTGGCTATGCGTATTTCAAGCGGTTCAAGCTCTTGCTTAATGGTGGTAAACTCATGCAGGGTGTAGGCCTGATCGAGCGAAACCAGTTCTTTTTTTAGTTTTTTGGCTTTAACAGCTTTATCCGCCTGAATCTCCAGCGAACGGGCTTTTTTACGGATCTCCACCATGATATCCTCAAGCCGTTGCAGGTCTTTCAGAGTTTCGTCGAGCTTTCGAAGGGTTTGTTTCCGCTTCTCCTTGTACCGGGTTACTCCGGCGGCTTCCTCAAACAGCCTTCGCCTGTCGTTGTTCCGGTCATTCAGAATCTCCTCAACCATTTTAAGCTCAATCACCGAGTAGGCGTCTGAGCTCATACCGGTATCCATGAAGAGATCCATGATATCCTTCAGGCGGCAAGGTGTGTTGTTGATGAGGTATTCGCTGTCACCCGAGCGATAGAGGCGGCGTGTGATGGTGAGTTCGCTGTACTCAACCGGCAGAATCCCTTTATCGTTAACAAATGTGAGGGATACATCGGCCATGCCCAGAGCTTTCTTTTTGGCCGTTCCGTTAAAAATCACATTGCTCATAGAGCTTGAACGAAGTAGGGTAGGGCGTTGCTCCCCAAGTACCCATCGCAGGGCATCCACAATGTTCGATTTTCCACACCCGTTTGGCCCTACAATAGCAGTTATTCCGTTATCGAACTTCACATGAGTTTTATGAGCAAAACTTTTAAAACCGTGTAATTCGAGATCGGAGATGTACATTAGTTAGATAGTCTTGAATCTTGAGTCCTGAGGAGTGGTATGGTTATAGGTGATTTCTATGAATTTGTTGAAAAAGGAGTGTCTCGGGATTTAGCGCCAAGTCCGATGAGGTAATACAAATCAGAAAATCTCACGACTCAAGACTAACCCCTAATCTTAAACCGTCATAATTTCCTGCTCTTTTATCTCAAGCAGTTCATCGATTTGGGCTATATATTTATCTGTAAGTTTTTGAACTTCATCCTCGCCTTCGTAACGGCTGTCTTCGGGAAGCGATTCGCTTTGAACAGTTGATTTTATTTCGTCATTAGCATCGCGTCGTGAGTTCCGGATACTGATCCGGGCTTTTTCTGCGATATCTTTGGCAAGTTTCACAAGATCTTTACGGCGCTCCTCAGAAAGCATGGGCAGGGGGATGCGGATAAGATGCCCATCGTTGTTTGGGTTCAGCCCAAGCCCGGATGCCATAATTGCTTTTTCAATATCCTGAATTACGCTTTTGTCGTATGGCTGAACGGTTAGAAGGCGTGCTTCGGGTGCGGCCACGGTAGCAAGTTGATTTAATGGAGTCTGCGTTCCGTAGTACTCAACCTTAACATTATCGAGCAGGGTAGTGGTGGCTTTTCCGGCACGGATATGGGAAAATTCTTTTTTGCAGAATGCAACAGCTTCGGCCATGCTTTCTTTTGATGTATCAATAATTAGCTGCAGATCTTCAGGTAGCATCGTAATAGGATTAAGTTAGCATTAACTAAAAAACAACAAAATTCAGTTTTACAATATGTTAGCTATCTGTAAGCATCATAAATTAACATACGTAAAAACCTATTCTATACAGATTTGAAAGTTACTAAAACTACGATTTTTCCCAAACTACTGTTGTACCAACCGATTTATCTTTATTCACAACTTTCATCAAATTTCCGGGATCATTCACATTGAAAACAATGATGGGAGTTTTATTGTCACGGCAGAGAGTAAAGGCTGTGAGATCCATTACATTGAGGCGCTTGTTGAGCACTTCATCACCGGTTATGGTATCGTATTTTTTTGCGTTTGGATTTTTTTCGGGGTCTGAATCGTAGATGCCATCAACCCGCGTTCCTTTCAGGATAACATCGGCTTCAATTTCGATCGCCCTGAGTGAAGCAGCAGTATCGGTGGTGAAGTAAGGGTTACCGGTACCGGCGCCAAAGATAATTACCCGACCTTTTTCAAGGTGGCGGATAGCCCGGCGCCTGATGTAGGGTTCTGCGATCTCCTCCATTCGAATGGCGCTCATCAGGCGGGTGTGGATTCCTTTGCGTTCGAGTGCATCCTGCAGGGCCATACTGTTTATCATGGTGGCAAGCATACCCATATAATCGCCCTGTACGCGATCCATTCCTTTGGTTGCACCGCGAACGCCCCTGAAAATATTTCCGCCGCCAATAACTATGGATACTTCCGAGCCGCTTTGCTGAACGGTTTTAATTTCGTTTGCGTAGTGAGCCAGCATATCTGCATCAATACCATGGCCCTGTTCGCCGAGAAGAGCTTCTCCGCTAAGCTTTAGTAGAATTCGTTTGAAGGGTTTTGCCACAACTTGAATGATTTATTGATTAATTAGTTACGGAAGGTAATAAGCTTGTTGTTTGGAACAAATTGAAGATCGTGATCTATAATTCAGATCAAAAAAAAAGCTACCATTGAGGCAGCTTTTTTAAAAGTTTTTATTGAGACTCACCGAGTTGAATTCGATGGAAGGAGCGCACGAGCGGCGCACCATTCTGAGTGAGGTACTCTTTAACGGTTACTCCGTTATCCTTAACAAATTTTTGTTCCAGAAGTACCCGCTCTTCATAGAATCTTCGAAGTTTGCCCTGGGCTGCTTTTTCTGCGATTTCTGCTGGCTTGCCTTCGTTAATGAGCTGCTCTTTTGCAATTTCAAGCTCTTTTTCCACGATGGAAGCATCCACACCGTCGCGTGTTACAGCGAGTGGATTCATTGCAGCTATTTGCATAGCCACATCTTTGGCGATATCATCGTTTTCGATTGAGCTTTCAAACTCAGCAATTACCCCAAGCTGATTGCCCGGGTGGATGTACTCTACAAGAGTACCACTTGTGTTGATGTACACAACCTTGCTGATTTCGATTTTTTCACCAATTTTGCCAACCATCTCTTCGAGGTGCTGTTCGATAGTGAGGCCTTTCACATCCTGCTTCAGAAGGTCGGCAATAGTACCTGCTTCACTGCTGAATGCAGCATTAAGAAATGCTTCGCCCTGTGCTTGGAAATCTTCGTTTCTGGCAACAAAGTCAGTCTCGCAGTTAATCTCAATAGCAGAAGCTTTAGAGCGGTCATCGCTGATTTTAATCAGAACAAGGCCCTGATTGGCTTCGCGGTCAGCTCTCTTTTCAGATACTTGCTGCCCTTTCTTGCGTAAAATTTCAACAGCTTTCTCGAAATCACCTTCGGCTTCAGTGAGGGCTTTTTTACAGTCCATCATGCCGGCGCCTGTGGCATTTCGTAATTTCATTACATCTTTTGCACTAATGCTCATGTCCTTAAAATTTTTTATTTGGTGTTTTACTTACTCTTTGTCAGAACTTTCGTCGCCTTCTTCTTCTGCGGAATCTTCTGAACTCTCCTCAGCTTCAGCAGATGCATCCTCATCAGCTTTCTTGCGTCGTCGCTTTCTGCGTTTCACTTGAACGCCAGCTTCAGCTTCCTCACCTTTTGCAGGTTCGTCATCTGATGATGTAGTCTTTGCTTCGGCTGCGGCTTGTTCCATCAGTTCCTCTTCTTTCAGTGCTTCACGCTCCGCGTTGCCTTCAATAATAGCATCTGCAATAAGTGACGTCACCAGCTGAATGGTTCTGGCAGAGTCATCATTGGCAGGTATAATAAAATCAGGTATATCGGGATCACTATTAGTATCAACAAGTGAGATGATCGGTATATTAAGCTTCACGGCTTCGTTGATGGAGATGTGCTCCTTAATGGTATCAACAACAAAGATTGCACCGGGCAGCCTTGTCATATTAGCAATACCGCCGAGTGTTTGCTCAAGCTTCTCTTTTTCACGGTCAAGCATTAAGCCTTCTTTTTTGGTAAGCTCTTCGAAAGTACCATCCTGTTTCATTTTTTCGATCTCTTCCATACGAGAGATACTCTTACGAACAGTACTGAAGTTGGTAAGCATACCACCTAACCATCTGTGGGTAACAAATGGCATGCCACAACGAATGGCTTCTGTTTTGATAATTTCCTGCGCTTGTTTCTTAGTACCTACAAAAAGAATGGTTTTTCCGGCACGGGAAAGTTTGGTTACTTCATCCAGTGCTTCCTGAAAATATTTTTCAGTTTTCTTGAGGTCTATGATGTGGATTCCGTTGCGTGCCATAAAGATGAATTCTTTCATCTTTGGATTCCACCGGCGTGTGAGGTGGCCGAAATGGGCACCTGATTTGAGTAGTTCTTCTACGGATGCTGCTTTAGGCATAGTAAGATAAGTATGTATGTTTGAGTTTATCCTCTACACAGGTCATTCCCTTAATACCAATTCGGTTCTGATGTTTTCATTGCCGAACACCCGGTAAAGGGTCGCTGTGTATGTGTTTTTTGTCAGGGCTCAGGGTGCAAGGTTCAAGGCACGAAGTTCATATTCGGTGCGAAGATTCTTGCAGGTTTGTAAGTAAAGGGCAGGTTGTTTGGAAACTGAATTTCCCCTGAGCCTTGCGCCCTGTACCTTGAAATTTGTTTACCGCTTGCTGAACTGGAATTTCTTCCGGGCTTTTGGCTGGCCGTATTTTTTACGTTCAACCATTCTGTCGTCACGGGTAAGAAGCCCGTTTTCCTTCAGAACAGAATGCACATCTTCGTTCAGGTCATCGAGTGCGCGAGCCAACGCAAGAGAAACAGCTCCGGCCTGGCCGGTAACACCACCACCTTTTACGGTGATTTTGATATCGTACTTTCCATCAAGTTCGGTTACCTCGAGAGGAAGTTTGGCGATGTTAAGCCTTGCTTGTGTTTTGAAGTACTCTTCAATTGGTGTGCCATTAACGATGAACTCACCTTTACCTTCTTTAATGTAAAGACGGGCAGTTGATGTTTTTCGTCGGCCAATGTAATTTTCTTGTGCCATGTTATAACTAAATCTCTGTTATTTCAGGTTGTTGTGCTGTGTGAGGGTGTACCGGCCCTGCGTAAACTCTCAGATTTTTCAGAAGCTGCCGTCCAAGCTTTGTCTTTGGAAGCATTCCTTTTACCGCTTTTGTAACTAAAGCAGTTGGATCTTTTTCCATAATCTCTTTAGCTGAAGTAAATGTCTCGCTGCCAATGTAACCGGTGTGGCGGAAATATAGTTTATCCGTCATTTTTTTACCGGTAAGGGCAACTTTCTCTGCATTGATAACAATAACGTTATCACCGATATCCATGTGAGGGGTAAATTCCGGCTTATTTTTTCCTCGTAAAATGGAAGCAACTTCGGTGCTTAACCGGCCTAAAGGCTTGTCCTCAGCATCAACCAGTACCCACTTTTTATCTATTGTGGAAGGTGTTGCATTAAATGTTTTATTACTGATCGTATTCACGATAATCTCTTAGTTTTTTGTAAAATTGATAAGTTGAAAAAAATAAGGGTAAATATTGTGTATTGCAATATTGAAAGATGAAAAACTTCTGTCTTTGAATTCAATTCGTGTTTCATCGTGTAACTGCTTTCTCGGAAAAGTTCAGAATTACACCCGCAATTCTCAAAGAAACTGTCTGTTAAAACCCTTATTTTATGATGCTATAAAAATATCCAATCAAAAGAAAATCACTCGAGGACGATTTTATGACATCCAAAAACCCACTTCTGCAAACAAAAGTACCATTTGATACGGGTTCGGGAGAGGCGCATCTCTATAGCCTCAAAAAACTGGAAGAACTTGGTTATGGGAACATCAGCAAACTGCCTTTTACAATAAAAATTCTTCTTGAGGCAGTTCTTCGAGAGTACGATGGCTATGTGGTCACAGAAAATGACGTGAAATTACTCGCATCCTACAACGCAAAAAAACCGGCAGGCGAAATTCCGTTCAAGCCGTCTCGCGTGGTACTTCAGGATTTTACGGGTGTGCCCGCTGTGGTGGATCTGGCCGCTCTGCGGTCAGCAATGAAGAAGATGGGTGGTAATCCTCAGTCCATCAATCCACAGGTTCCGGTTGACCTTGTGATTGACCACTCGGTTCAGGTGGACCAGTTCGGCCAGGAATATGCATTCATGTTCAACGTGGAAAGAGAGATGGAGCGTAACCGTGAACGCTATGAGTTCTTGAAGTGGGGGAAAGAGGCGTTTGATAATTTCCGTGTGGTGCCTCCCGGCCGCGGAATTGTGCATCAGGTGAATCTTGAGTACCTGGCAAAAGGGGTGTTTACCCGAGATGAGAAAGACGGTACAACCGTCGCTTATCCTGATACTCTTGTGGGAACCGATTCTCACACCACAATGATTAACGGCCTGGGCATTCTTGGGTGGGGTGTTGGCGGTATTGAAGCGGAAGCAGCCATGCTTGGCCAGCCAATCTACATGCTGGTACCCGAAGTGGTTGGCGTAAAGTTGACCGGAAAGCTTCGTGAAGGTATCACTGCAACCGACCTTACTTTAACAGTTACCGAGATGCTGCGCCGCCATGGTGTGGTTAGTAAGTTTGTTGAGTTCTTTGGAACCGGCCTCAGCAATATGAGCCTCCCTGACCGAGCCACCATCGCAAATATGAGCCCTGAGTACGGTGCCACAATGGGTTTCTTCCCGATTGATAAGGAAGCACTAAGATATATGGCACGTACAGGCAGAAGTGCTGAACTTGTGAAACTTGTTGAAGCTTACACAAAACACCAGGGGCTGTTCCGAACAGACGAAACACCCGATCCGGAATTTACGGAGGTACTTGAGTTGGATCTTGGCGATGTGGAAACTTCTCTTGCAGGCCCAAAGCGTCCACAGGATCGGGTTAGCCTGCCGAACATGAAGAAGACATTTGAGGCGTCACTCACCAGCGATGATCCTACTATGGGTTTTAGCCTGGCAAAGGAGAAGCTTGCTAACAGAGGCACCTTCAAAAACGGCCAAACCCTTGAGATGAAGCACGGTGATGTTGTGATTGCCGCCATCACAAGCTGTACAAATACTTCTAACCCAAGTGTAATGCTTGGTGCCGGTATTGTGGCGAAGAAAGCTGTGGAAAGAGGAATGAAAGTTCCTCCATATGTAAAAACTTCTCTTGCGCCGGGCTCCCGAGTAGTTACGGAATATCTGAACGAAGCTGGCCTTACTGATTATATGGATCAGCTTGGCTTTAACCTTGTTGGGTACGGCTGCACAACTTGTATTGGTAACTCTGGGCCACTGCCAGAAGCAGTAGAGACAGCCATTAAAGAAGGTGACCTTATTGCAGCAGGCGTTCTGTCCGGTAACCGAAACTTTGAAGGACGTATCCACCCATATGTAAAAGCGAATTATCTTGCATCACCTCCGCTTGTAGTGGCTTACGCTTTGGCAGGAACGGTTGATATTGATCTGGCAAACGAGCCAATCGGTAAAGATAAAGATGGCAATGATGTGTTCCTGAAAGAGATCTGGCCAACAACAGAAGAGATCACTGAATTTCTTGATGAAGCTATTCGTCCGGAACTTTTTGATAAGATGTATAGCGACATTTTTGAATCAGAAGCGTGGGATAAAATCCCCGTTGGCGGTGGTGAGTTGTACGAATGGAAGGATGAATCAACCTATATTCAGGAGCCGCCATTCTTTAAGGATATGGGCGAAACACCCGAGCCTATTCAGCCAATTCAGGGCGCTAAAGTTCTTGTGAAAGTGGGCGATTCTATTACTACTGATCACATTTCGCCGGCTGGTAACATTAAGGCAGACAGCCCTGCAGGTAAATATCTGCTCGAAAATGGCGTGGAGCAGTATGATTTCAACTCCTATGGTTCACGCCGGGGTAATGACCGTGTGATGACACGCGGAACCTTTGCTAACGTTCGGTTTAAGAATCAGCTTGCACCGGGTACAGAAGGTGGCTACACCAAGTACCATCCAACCGGTGAAATCACAGATATTTACGATGCCGCTCAGCGATATAAAAAAGATGGCACACCGCTCGTAGCGCTTGTGGGCAAGGAGTACGGAACCGGCTCATCGAGAGACTGGGCTGCCAAAGGCACTATTCTTCTCGGAGTTCGTGCAGTTATTGCAGCTTCTTACGAAAGAATTCACCGTTCTAATCTGGTTGGAATGGGTGTGTTGCCGCTACAGTTTGCCGATGGCCAAACCCATGAAAGCCTGGGGCTTGACGGGTCAGAGTCGTTCAATATTTTTGTGGATGATAACCTGAAGCCGCGCCAAACTGTAAAAGTAGAAGCGAAAAAAGCAGATGGAACCGTACTTGAGTTCGATACAGTTTGCCGAATCGATACTCCTGTTGAGATTGATTACTACCGAAATGGCGGTATTCTGCACAAAGTTCTCCGCGATTATGTGGAAGAAGACAAAAAGCAGCGAAACGGATAGTTTCAGATAGCTTTGCGAGATTACGATTAAGCCCGGTTTTTTAGCCGGGCTTTTTTATTGCTTTCAAACCGGCCATTTATCCAGGCCTCTCATGGTGAAGAGATTTGCCATTAACCGGGCAAGAGGTGGTTTTAGCATCAGAGATACAGCAAATTTGTAATGTGAACCGGAGGTTTGTTTTCGGCCAAGATTCATGTTCATTTCAGCACGGCGGGCTGTTTTTTTTGCAACTTTTCTATGTTGCTTTGTGTAGGCTGCAAATGATCTTTCTTGTGATGATAGATCATCCAGTGTTGATATGATAGCTTCACAACAGCGTTCAGCTCCAACCCAACCAAGGTTCATTCCCTGCCCACCGATTGGGCTAACTACATGAGCAGCATCGCCTGCAAGCAGAATTCGTTTGCTATGCAGTGAGCGGGCAAGAAATTGCTGCACTCCAAAACTGCTGGTCATGTAATTATTCTGTTCATACAAACGATGTTTGATGCGGTTTTTTACATAAACATGAAGCAGATCGAGGATTGGGGAATTGAACAGTTTATCGGTTTTTACCACCCAGCGCCGGTGTCCGTTTGGCAAAGGGAATGATTCTACCAATCCATCTTTATGAAGATATACAGCGGCATCTTTGCCAAATTCGGTATTATCGTCAAAATCTCCCATGATGTAGTAATCGGGGTAGGGGCCGCCATCGAACGGGATGTTAAATGATTGTCTAACAAAACTGTTTTTTCCATCGCAACCAACTGCAAATTTTGTAGTGAGCTCGAACGGTTCTCCCTGAAATATTCCGTTTATGATCACTTCTGAATCCGTCTGGCGAATGGATTGCACTTCTGCTTCCCGGAAAAGGGCTGATTTGTTATGTGTGGTTACCCAGTCTTCAAGAATCTGCTCCGTCTTCCACTGCGGAATGGCAAGAATATATTGATGTGGTTCCGGGCATACTTTGAATGATATTTCTCCGATTTTTTCGCGGTTCCAGAATGCAATGCCACGTTCAATTTTAAGCCCCTCTTCTAAAAAAGAGGGCGTTATCCCGGCTTCATCAAAAAGCTCCAGCGATACCGGGTGAATGCCGAGGGACTTTGAGTGGATATCGATCGTGCTCTTTTTCTCAAGCACCACGCAAGAAATTCCACTCTGCAACAGGCGGCCTGCCAGATAAAGGCCAACCGGCCCACCCCCAATAATTGCCACATCAGTCTTTTGTGGAATCATAAGCTCTCCGGTTGATATGTTGCCAGGAGCCTGAATGGAAACTTTCTTGTTACCACCCATCCGGATGGCAAAATTTGCTGAAGCTCTTTTTTTCGATAACTCTTTTTGATGGAAATCAAACCGTCTGCAACAATGTAGCTGCTGCGAAATAGCAACGGAGCTATCAAACCGAAAGAAGCGTAGCCTATGTCACTGCGTTCAATATCACTGAAAATCGTAAGACTTTTAGCAAGCGTTTCTGCATCATGGCATACAGATCGCAAATTATTCTCGGATAGATGATGTATCAGATGATTTGAGATGACGATATCAAACTCTGTTCTTTCTTCCGCAAGCTCACCGGAGGTTATATTTCTAAACGTAATATTTTCAGGATGATCTCTGTTTTGAAGAAAACGTATGGATCGTTCATCTGTATCAATTCCGGTCAGTTTTGCTTCAAATCCGTCTTTTTTAATCAATCCATCAAGCAGCCTGATGATGTCACCACCTCCGCACCCAATATCTAATATATAGGTAGTTTCGCCGGGGTTTTGTTTGAGAATGGGGTGAATCATCTCCCGATAAATCTTTGCCCACCCGGAGAGCAATTTGTTGATTGTAGTAAACTGGCTGTAGGTGTTGTTCAGCAGTTCCTCATCGCAATCCTCACGATCCATCCACTCCACAAGGGCTTCATTACGATGTTTTAGGAAAAAAGGCATAATAGCTCAGGTTTTTTCCAGCAATGCCGATTCGATTGTAAGGCCAGGCCCAAATGCCATTGCAAGAGTTTTGCCTTGAAACTCTGATTTTTGATTCAGCAACCCCTTCAATACAAAAAGAATAGTTGCGCTGCTCATATTGCCATAATCTGATAAAACAGCTCTCGACATACTTAACATAGTTTTGGGGAGCTTCATGGTTTGCTCAACTTTATCCAGAATAGCCCGCCCGCCGGGGTGTACGCCCCACTCAGAAATATCATCCGGGGCAATTGCAAATTGCTCAAATACTGGTTTTAGAAAATCTTCGAGCCCGTCTCCGAGAATGTCCGGTATGTAGTTTGATAATGTCATATTAAATCCCTGATCGCCAATGGACCACGCCATATCTTCTGCTCCGTTCTCTGTAATGGCTGATGCAAAACCATCTATCCGGTATCCGGTTTTTTCTGGTGGTTTGTTAGTGATTATGGCACCTGCACCTCCATCAGCAAAAACGGAAGAAGAAAGAAGGTTATCCATCTGATTGTTTGCTTGAAAATGGATGGTGCAAAGTTCAACGGATACAATCATAACGTTTGCATCACTATTAGCTTTGCAAATTTGATGTGCCATTTTTAGTGCCGGAATGGATGCGTAACATCCCATAAAACCAAGGTGATATCTTTCAACGCTGGCAGGAATTCCAGTTGCACGTATAATGTCAAAATCAGGCCCGGGGGCATAGAAACCTGTGCATGAAACGGTTATTAAGTGGGTGATATCGTCCGGTGCAAAGGTACTGTTTTGAATTAATTTTTTGGCTACATCTACAAAGAGCTTTCTGCCCTCATTGATGTAGGTTTCATTACGGTTTTTTGTGCCAGGTGTAGCGCCTTGCCCATTAAAAAAAAGAGAGTGTGAACCATCTGTCCTGAAATCATCAACTACGGAGTAACGGGTTTCAATGCCTGACCTACCATACAGATGGTGAATAATCCGTCTATCCCTTTCATCGCCCGGTACAATCTCTTTCATCCTGTCCCGAATCTCATCCTGACGATAGGAATATTGTGGTGTTGCAGTTTCTATTCTATGGATAAATGTGGGCATGATATTGTACCTGGCAGATTGATGCAATGAATTTGAGTTGTATGATATAACATTTAAACTGTTAAAATACGTTCGGAAGTAGGCAGTTTTGCGTTTTTTCAATGCATGAAATACGAATAAGTTGCATGTTCTTTACATACTCACTAATTATAAAGAAAGAAGTATTCAAAGTTGATAAGGTATGATGAAACCCAGTGTGCTTTTATTTTTGGCATTGCTGTTTGTGATTCCTAATCATATTTCGGCACAAACAGATTTAGTGAGGATAAAAACTACATCGACGGATACCTTTGAAACAAACGAAAAACCGGATGGCAGGGTAGTAACGGGGCCGGTAGCCGATCCTTCCATTTATTATGAGCCGTACAGCGATGTATTCAGAGTGCAAAGCGGATTGTATGTAGGCCGCAGGCATATTGGTATTGAGGGTACATTTTTCAGGCCGGGAAGTATCGCGTTTGTAGATCTCTTTTTTGGAGTAACCAACTACCGGGATTTAAACTCACCATCGTCGGCTGCGTGGATTAGTGGTTTGTCTGTTGGAAGGGATTTCTTTCTCAGCGGCCGAGAACAGTTCATAGAGGAGAGTAAAACCGATCTTTATATCAGGATTGGGCCTGGTATTGGAATGGCAGGCAGGGGGATATTTGATAATCGCGACACGGAATATTTCATTGGCTTGCATACAAAAGCATTGATTGGTGCCCAGTACAACTTCTCTATCCAAACTTCGCTCTATGTTCTTGGAGGTGGAAGAGTGCTTTGGTTTCCTGCTCTTGATGAAGTTCGATTTACCGGGATTCCGATCGTTTCTGTAGGTTTGCAATTTTCGAGCTCACCAGCGGTGCCAATGGTACGGTTTTAAGCTCCCATCTCTTTGGTTCGCATATAGAAGCGCAGGTTGTGTAAAACTCCGGCAACCGTTAATCCGGCAATCAACCCTCCCCAAAGGCCGGGTGCTCCAAATCCGGCTATAAATCCAAGATAGTACGCTATTGGAATGCCAAGTAACCAGTATGCCACAAGATTCACATACATGGGTATTTTGGTGTCCTTTAGCCCTCGAAGGGCGCCAAAACCGCTCACCTGCAGTCCGTCGGACAGTTGGAAAATTGCTGCCATAAACAGCAGCTGAACAGCAATTTCGGTTACGGCAGTATCATCGGTATAAATTGACACGATAGCATTTGGGAAGATCAGAATAAACAGAGCAGTACATGCCATAATACAGCAGGATACCACTACTCCAACATAACCCCGGAAACGGGCTTCTTCAGGCCGTTTTCTGCCAACAGAATTTCCAACCCTTGCAGAAATGGCTACCGAAAGGCCAAAAGGTATCATAAACATCATGCCTGCAAAATTGATAGCTACTTGGTGGCCGGCAACCACTATGGTACTGATTGTACTCATCAACAGGCTTACCACCGCAAACATGGTTACTTCCATAGTGGAGCTGATGCCAATTGGCACACCGATTGAGAGCAACTCTTTAAGATATTTCTTCTCAGGATGCCGGAAACCTTTAAAAATTTCAAACCGCTTGTACGGTTCAAAACCATAGGTAAACCAGAGCATACCGATAAACATTACGGTAAACACAATGGATGATGCATAGCCAGTACCAATGGCACCTAATTGCGGCATTCCCAGTTTGCCAAACATAAGAATGTAGTTTGCAGGAATATTTACCAATGTACCAATGAGTGCAACAAACATTGCCGGGCGGGTTACACTTAGCCCCTCATTGAAATAACGAAGGGCCCCGTATGCATAAGCGGGAAAAATTCCCCATGAAATAGCCTTTAGGTAACCAGATGCAATGGGGATGATCTCTTCTGTTACGCCGATAAACTGAAATGCAACATCAAGGTTGCGAAGAATAAAGAAGCTGGGAAGTGCAAGAATTTGACTAAGCCACAGAACCTGCCGGGCATTTTTTCCAATTACACTGAAATCGCGCCCGCCAATATGCTGTGCTACTATGGGTGTAACGGCCATCATACAACCAAGGCAGAGAACAACAAACGGCAAAAGGATGCTTGAACCTACAGCTACTGCCGCAAGGTCTTCGGGTGAGAGCCGCCCGGCCATAACGGTATCTACAAAACTCATGCTCATTTGAAGCATTTGAGCGGCAATTACAGGAAGGCCTATTTTCATCAAAAGGGAGGCTTCCTTTTTTACCTCAGTGCGATATGCAGGATCTTTGATTTTCATGGGGCCGCAAATGGTACGAAAAATCCAACGCGAAAGACAGGATTAACTGCTAATCTGAAATCTAATTAGAGAGTTTTTAAAGAAAATTGAGGATTCATCATTAAATTGATAAGGAATAGTAAAGTGCAAGATTAAGGATTAATTTTCTTGCAGAATATCCAAGATGATTGCATAGAATACTTATGTATTAAGTTTTGCGGATAATCGTTATACTGATTACAGTTGGCAAACAGATAAACTCCTATGGAAAAAGTATTTATTCAAATCAATCACGAAAAAGCATATAAGCTTCTGGATGAATTGGAGAAGCAAAATCTCATCCAGATTTTGAATCGGCGCTCTTTTTCTAAAGGTAAACTATCTGAAAAATATGCAGGTAAAATATCTTCCCAAGCCGCAGAGCGCTTGCAAGTATATGTAGCTAAAAGCCGTGATGAATGGCCGAACAGTATTACCTGATAGACAGTAACGCTGTTATCGATTACCTTGGCGATAGAATGCCGGAAACAGGTATGCAATTTATGAACGAGGTGATCGATAGTATTGCCCATGTTTCGATAATCACCAAAATTGAAGTCTTAGGATTTGTTTCACCGCCGGACGATTATAAGGTACTATCCGGTTTTTTTACTGACTCGGTTGTGCTTTATATCACAGAAGAGATTGCCGAAGAGTGCATTTTTTTAAGGAAAAAGTTGTCAATAAAGCTTCCTGATGCGATTATCGCAGCAACTGCTAATGTGTATGGATTAGACTTGATTACAAGAAACACTGCGGATTTTGAAAGTATCTCATCCTTGAAATTGATTAATCCACATGCGATATAAATTCATCCACTAAACCATTGGTAACCGAATATAAAAGGAAGTGCCTTGGCCTGCTTTAGATTCGAACCAGATGTCGCCCCCGTGTTCCTCAACTATCTTTTTGGCAATAGCAAGGCCTAAGCCGGTGCCACTTGATTTGGTTGAGAATTTTGGTAAAAATATCTTCTCTCTGTTTTCTTCAGCAATGCCGCCGCCATCATCTATAATTTGAATCAGGGCATGCTCACGAACCTTTTTCAGGATAATATTAATTTGAACGGATGATGCTTCCGCAGCTTCAATCGCATTTTTTATTAGGTTGATGAGAACCCGGCGCAGTTCATCTTCAACAGCAAGTACTGTTATATTCATTTTTTGGGTTTGTAAATCAACCGTAGCGTTTACTTCGTGTTCATACAGCTGTGAAATGGAGGTTAGCAGCTCATTTAAATTGACCGGCGTTTTAGGTTCTTCAATCGGTTTGGCAAATTTCGAAAAGTCGGATGCTATTTTGTTGAGAGATTCAATTTGTTCAATAATATTTGCAGCTGTTTTTTCAATGAGCGGGCGTAGTTCATCTGCTTTATCAGGTTTGGCTTCAAGCTGCCGTTGTAGATGCTGCAAGTTGAGCTTCATCGGAGTAAGCGGATTTTTAATCTCGTGTGCAACCTGCTGTGCCATCTCTTTCCAGGCAGATTCGCGCTCGGCTTTCATAAGTTCTTTTTGGGCATGATCGAGCCGTTGAACCATGGTATTGTAGGCATTAGCAAGTGAGCCGATTTCATCCCGGCTGGTAACGGCAACTTTCGTTTTCATATCACCCCGGGAAATTTTGCTGAGCCCCGTCTGAATGAGGGTTAAAGGTTTGGTAAGTTGATTCGAGAGAAATACAGATCCCATAATAAACATCGCAAAAATGAAGAGATAGGCCACAAAGAGGTAACTGGTAGTTTCAAGAAGCTGCTCGTAATAAATGGGAGACTGTATAAATGTGGGTATAGCTACGGCACCGATTGGGCGCCCATCAGAACCCGAAATATATCTGTACCCAATTAAAAGTTCGTTTGTGCCGATGGATGATGTGGATACGTAATGAATTCTTTCACGGTTAAAAAGAAAATCGTAAACAGGGAAGGGCAGTGAAGAGGGCATTAAAAATTGCTGAAAAATTTGAGGGGTAGTGGATACCTCAACGCGATGCCCGCGATATAGAATAAGGTCAACACTGAGCGGTGTGGTGATTTCTGAGAGCAGTTCAGCTATTTGCACATTTTCGGCGAAAACATTTCGCTCTTGGAGTGATTCGGCAACCCCGGTAAGGGTATTTACCAGCTCTCTTTCAACATTTCTTTCGTTTTGTGCGCCTACGGCATATTGTGTGGCAAATATCAAAACAGTAAGCAGCAGAATGGTAGCAAGTGTAAGGCCGTCTATTAAGCGGTCGCGGAATCTGCGATTTTGTCCGAATAGGCTAAAGCTTTTAAAACCGGCAGTTGCAAGCAACGAGAAGCAGAACAAACCAAAAAATACAAGAATAATTTGTAGCCTGAAGTATGAAAACAGGTGATGGTTAAATCCCTGAACAGGAGTGCTTGCTTTAATGATATGCCAGTTTTCTTTACGTACCAGAACTTCTCTGAAATTGCCGTCAGAAGTTATGTTATTGAAGAAATTGATGGAATCTTGCTGAGCAAGTTGAAGTTCCCGAGCCGGCAGGCGGTTATATTGAGGCTGGTCTCGGTAAATGCCCTGTACGCTGCTTCGCGTGAGGCGTTCGCCCATAAATTCAGCAATATAAATACTCTGGCTCCAGTCACGGCTGGTGGCGGCAGATAACACAGCACGCATCGGTTTATTGTAATCGAGCCTCTCTTTAAACACATCTCCGGCAACCCAGAGAATAATGGAGCCTGTGCCGTAATCGTAAATTGGTATCCATCCACGATCTAAAGCAGTGTAACGGCCGCTTATAGTTGGCCTGCCCCAGATAACAGGCTGATTTGTTTGCTGGCGAAGGCGTTCTCCACGGTACGACCGCAACATGGTATCCACATTATAGATGTTTTCTGCCCATGCAGGAGTTTCAAGTGTGGTGGAATAGGTTGCTATCTCTGTATTGTCAGGAAGAAATAGCCTGATATGAAAGGAGTGGTTCCTCCATTCGCTCTTTATATTATTTTGAACAGCTCGCTGAAAGAGGCTCGTTACCAATTGCCGTTGATTTTCAACATTGCTTGTTGTGAGCAGGAGGAGGTCACTTTCAATTTCAGATAGTAGTTCAAAAAGAATTTCACCGGTATTTTGTGTCTCTTCACCTGTAAATTCAGAAATATGTGTCAAAAGTTCTCGATCAGTTCGTTCAAGCGTACAATTCCAAATGATGAAATAAACAGATGTGGTGATTACCAGAACCGAGAAGATCAGCTTTCTAAAACCTGACATATCCCTGAGGCTATCGGGATGTTTATGCAGGTAGTGAATTACAAAAAGATGCAGCAAAAAAAGGATTGAACTAAGGGCAAAAATCCATCCTATATATAGATTCTGATTGGGCAAAAGAAGATCTGCAATGAAATAGATGAGTATAAAACTGAAAATGGAGATAATTGCAATGAAGCCGGGTTTGTCCTCTTCGCTCTTATTTAAATAGTACCCTACAGAGATGATTATGCCTGAAACTGACGCCAGAAATACTCCTGACAGTAAATAGAAAATAAAAGATTCGATGTCGGGTGCCAGCTCAAGATCTAACAGGGAAAGGTTGGTATCAACCAGTAAATACTTAGATGAGATGATAAAAAACAGAAGAAGCAAAACATTTATCGCTCCAAAAAGAATTGCAAATGCAAACGTACGCAAATGCCGATCGTTTCTATGTGGCTTTTGAGATGAACTAAGCAGATGGTTTATGCTAATAAATAACAGGAATAAGTAGAAAGCATTAGCTGCATAATTTGCAAGCTGCCCAACCAGATCTTCAGAAGCATTAGGGGCACTAATGAGAATAAATTGCACCCAAATATCAATAATGCCGGACATAAAAATAGCCGGCCATGCCAGGATAATAAGCGTAAAGTTAATCAGATGATTTTTTACGCCCCCCTTTTTCATGGCCCATATCATCATAAACATGAATACGCCAATTAATAGGGATAATTGTAAAAAAAGCCGCCATAAAGATAATTCTGTAGTTTGGCCGGAAGTGTATAAATCGGCGTTTGCAAGAGTAGTATAAACAGTGCCCGCTGAGTCGTTACCTGCAATCGCCAGATTTCTGTAAATTGCATTTTCCGGTACCGGAGCCCAGAAATTAAAGACAACTGGAAAATTACCCCTCAGCTGCGGCTCATCAGTTAACTCATATTCTACATTTTGAATAAATGGTAAATCCGTACTCTGGCTCAACCGTTTAGCAGAATTTATGGTGTAGATGTCAGTGCCTGAACGAAATGTTTTTTGGTGCAGGAGAATAGTAACATTATTGAGGTTGATGATGGAAACTGAAACTCCATCAGCTTGCTGCTCAGGAATTTGATTTCTCTGCAAATCAAATCCACTCCAAAGCCATCGTTCACCATTACGGGTTATATTTAATCCCCAAAGGTTACTGCCCGAGATGCGGTTGTATATGGCTAACTTATTTTGTTCCGTTTGAACAGCTCGTTCAATAACCTGCTGTATATCAGAAGATGTTTGCTCGAGTTCTTTGTTTATCTGGCCGAAGAGAGCTACAGCATCATCAAGGCTGCTGTGAATGGCATTGTCAAAATTTTCAGGTGGGGTTGCAGATTTCTGAGATAAATATTCAACAAAAAAAGTACCTGCTGCGAGTAGTAAAACCAGCGAAGCAATTATTTTGAGGGAATATTTATGGATAGTACTCAACGTAAATTCCGGATTTTAGGCCTTCTGAATACTCTGAAAGTATAATCCGTAAATCTTGTTCCGGATTACTTGCTCCGATGCCTACTCATCTTCTATATCGGTGATAATGGCATCATTCCACATTCTTTCAATGCCGTAGTAGTCTCGCTTTTCTTCACTGAAAATGTGTACAACAATATTAACGTAATCCAGAATAATCCATCTTCTGGCATCCATGCCCTCTTGTTTCCATACCTGTTCACCCACTGACTCTTTTACCTTTTCGAGTGTACTGTTTGCCAGCGCCCTTATTTGAGTTTCTGAGGTACCATGGCAAATTACAAAGTAATCGGTTAGGGTAGTGAGTTTACGTACATCAAGCAATTTTACATCTTTTGCTTTCTTTTCGTGAAGCCCTTCAAAAATTGCATTGAGCAATGCTTGTGAATCGGCAGTTTTATAGGGTGAATCAGTCTGAAATTGAGAGTCAGTCATAGGCATAGTTTATTTTATAGGTTAAGTGATTCGAAATCGGAACCAATAATTAGTGTTACATCAAGAAAAAAATCAGGCGATGCCTCTCTGATAACATTCTGTTCCGGTATTCCGATGGCTTTCGCTACACGAAGTGCATTTTCCATTTGCCCACCTCGGGATATCACAAAGCTCTTTTCAACATTAAAATGGTCAAAATTTCCCGTTTCTACTACATCAAATCCATACCCCCTTAGGGAATCTGTAAATCTTGTGGCAATACCGGGTACTCCACAACCATTCAGAACTTCGAGTTGAATCACATTGCTTACAAGAGCAGGGTCAATAGATACACGCTCGGTGATAATTCTGGGGTAAAGCATTCTGGACCCGAGAGCTATAATCAGAATTATGAACAAAACCCCGAGAAAGCCAATGGCAGAGTTTAAAAAAAGATGGTTAGAAAATTCGTCTTCTTCTTGATTAGCCATTCAAAAGATTAGTACCGCGGTGCCATACGGTTAAATGGTGAATTGTGGCCGCCATACGGGCCAAAGCCGTAGTGGTACGGGCGTTGCGAGAATTGTACAGAAATTACAGCGTTCGATGAAAGCCGATAGTCGAGCCTGGCTTGGTCAACAATAATCTGTGCACCAAGGCTGCTGTTATTATTCATAAAACTGTTGCCAAAAGGAGAGTGAAGCAACGAAATATCAACCTGAGCATTTAGCCTGTCGCTAATATCAAAAAACATATGATTTGTGTAGGCGTTTAGATTTTGCATTTGCCCGCCAAAGTTCGAAAAGTTCATGGAGTAGGAGTGGCTCATTGTCATATTCAGCAGGTTCATCCAGCTGCCGGGAGCATTAGAAGGTGTGTAAGATGCTGAAGCGCTGTACTCTTCGGGGTTGTAAATCAGATCCTGCCTCAGTTGTGCATCAGCAATCATGACTGTTGATAGAAAAAGAGCAGATAAAAGAGTAAGTATTTTCATAGGAGTATAACTTTGATAACAGTACTTAATAATCAATATCTATAATAAAGAATTACTGCCAGTTAGTAAACATTAATCGAGTGCGTCTTCATTCATCAAAATGATTTTTGTGAGGCTTATAAATTAAACGAAGCTATCATGAATGGTAGTATTGATCATAGTGGTTAATTCAAAAAATAATTAAACCTTTATCCGTTGTAGTGCGGTTAACTGGAAAGCATCTCAAACCATTACAAGGCTACTGACTTGTGTGGAAGGCTGCGATGAATGAAAACTATTTTTGCAGAAGTTTTATGATCAAGTGGATCTGTAAATGGCAAGAAATGGTTCGAGAATAAAGACTGTATGTTGTAAAAGAGCCTATTTTACCGTATCTTTTTAGGCTCTAAAAATGTCGAAATTTAAATCTATAAATCACCGCTCGTTTTGAAAATGAAACTTACCGATTTCAAATTTGAAATCGAACATTTTAATGTTCCCGACGAACCTGTTGAACCAAGAGATGCTGCTAAACTGATGGTTGTCAACAGAGAAGAGAAATCAATCACCCACGAAACATTTGCTGATATTCACAGATATCTGAACGAAGGTGATGTGGTTGTTTACAATAACACAAAAGTATTTCCGGCAAAGTTGAAGGGCAAGAAAGAGAAAACAGAAGCAGATATTGAGGTTTTTTTACTGAGAGAGCTTCAGCCCGAAAATATGCTATGGGATGTACTTGTTGAGCCAGCCAGAAAGATAAGAATCGGGAATAAACTCTATTTTGGTGAAGACCTTATGGCAGAAGTTGTTGATAACACAACATCCCGCGGGCGAACGATCCGCTTTCTTTTTGACGGGCCGAATGAAGATCTCTACTCCCGGTTAGATAAAATTGGAGATATGCCGATGCCCCCATATATCGAGCGAGAGCCAAAAGAGAGCGATAAAGACCGTTACCAAACTATTTTCGCGAAAGAAAGAGGAGCCGTAGCGGCGCCTACTGCTGGCATGCACTTTACACCTGAGCTTGTAGAGAAACTCAAAAAGAAAGGTGTAGACTTTGTGCCTGTAACTCTGCACATCGGCTGGGGTACGTTTCGTCCTGTTGAGGTAGAAGATTTAACCAAGCATCGTATGGATTCAGAAAATTATTTTATCTCTGCTGAATCAAGCGATAGAATTAATGTTGCCCTGAAGAGCAAAAAAAATAAAGTAGTTGCGTGTGGTACTTCAGCGGTTCGCGTAATTGAGACTAGTGTAATGGCAAGTGGTATGTCGAAAGCCGGAACAGGCTGGACAGATAAATTTATCTATCCCGATTATCCGTTTAAAATCACAGAAGCAATTATCACCAACTTCCATCGCCCTGAATCTACTCTTTTAATGCTTGCAGCTGCATTTGGTGGATTTGAATTCATCAAAGAAGCGTACAAAGAAGCAGTTAAGGAAGATTACAGATTCTTCTCCTTTGGAGATGCGATGCTTATAATCTGATCACGTGAAAAAACAGCAACTCGCCCTAATAATACCGGCAGCTGGTAAAGGCAACCGCATGGGTAATGAGGTCCCTAAACCTTACCTGAAAATTGCCGGTAAATCCATTCTGGAATACACCCTATTAAGGTTTCAGGGTGTTTCAGGTTTGGGCGAAGTGATTGTCTCTACATCTGACACATATCTTGAAGAGACTGAAAAGCTTTTGGATAAGCTTTTTCCAAATATTACAACCGATGCAGTGCTGGGTGGTGACGAGCGGCAGGATTCCATCCGAAATGCGCTAAAAAAAATATCCGGCAAAACCGGATTAATTGCGGTGCATGATGCTGTTCGCCCATTTGTGAACAAAGAGGATATTGAAAAGTGTATCTCTGAAGCTGTTCGATGGGGTGGGGCTGTACTCGCGATACCGGCAAAAGATACAATCAAAGTATCAGGAGCTGATGGCGAAATTATCAAAACGCCAGACAGAAATACGCTATGGCAAGCACAGACACCACAAATTTTTTGGGCAGCTCTTTTCAGGGAAGCATACGATTATGCCGAAACCAATAAATTTCTGGGATCTGATGACTCATCACTAATCGAGGCCATTGGCGGAAAAGTAGTTCTGGTTGAAGGGTCAAGTAAGAATTTTAAAATTACCTTTCCCGTTGATCTTCAGATTGCAGATTATCTCATAAACGTTAAGAATTGATGAGTTTCCGAATTGGCCAGGGATATGATATTCATCAGTTAGCGGAAGGGAGAGATCTTATTCTTGGCGGTATTATAATTCCTCATACAAAAGGGCTGATGGGGCATTCAGATGCCGATGTGCTTCTTCATGCAATCACTGATGCTCTTCTCGGTGCTTTAGGCCTTGGTGATATTGGCATCCACTTTCCGGACACTGATCCTAAATATAAAGGAGCAGACAGTATCGAACTATTAAAGAGAAGTTATGATCTGGTTCTGGAAAAAGGATATCAGTTGGTGAATACTGATGCTACCATAATTGCAGAGAAGCCAAAAATTAAACCATATATTTTGCAGATAAGAGAATGTATTGCCTCTGCGTTAGGTACCGGAATTGAGGCAATATCCGTAAAGGCTACCACAGGAGAAAAAATGGGTTTCATTGGCCGTGAGGAAGGAATAGCAGCACAAGCAATAGTACTTTTAGAGGCAAAATAGCGTAATGGAGGTTTATACTGAGCATCTGATTGAGTGGATACAAACCCTGTCTCCGCTGAGTATATATTTAATTTTTGGCTTAATAGCCTATCTGGAAAACGTGGTGCCGCCTATTCCCGGAGATGTTCTGGTGGCATTTGGAGGGTATCTTGCTGCTGAGCAGATTATTGGCTTCTCACCTGTGCTCGCAATTACCACTCTTGCTTCTGTATTCGGTTTTATGAGCATGTATGCTGTTGGCGCACATTTTGGCGATAAAATAGAGGTCCAAAGAAAAAAATTCTGGTTGATGCGCTTCCTCGACGTAAAGTACTTCGATAAAGGGAAGCGCTGGATGGATAAATATGGCCAGGGTGTTATACTCGCCAATCGTTTTCTTGCCGGTACCCGTTCAGTAATTTCAATTACAGCTGGGATTACCAAGACAAGGGTTTATACTACAATAATCAGTTCTTCCATTAGCTCCCTGCTGTGGAACACAATACTGCTTGGTATGGGGTGGTTTGTGCACGAAAACTGGCAGGTTATTGGGCACTATTTGAATGTATATGGGTGGATAATCTTGTCTTTAATCGTTGTTTTAATAGCGATACGAATTTTCTATAAGCGGATGAAGAGGCCTGCCACAGAAGATTAAAAAAAATATATCGGAGAGTTGATTCCTATCAGATATATTTTTAGCTTACATGTCTTTCATTTGTGGGGAAAATATGCCCGCGAAGAGAAATAAGATGCATTAATGCACATTGAAATTTTGAATTTAGCCAGTGTAGCTCAGGGGTAGAGCAGCGGTTTTGTAAACCGCCGGTCGTCGGTTCAAATCCGGCCACTGGCTCTTTCAGTCTAAGATTTTTAGAATGAAAGAAGAAGGGGGGGATACCAAAGTGGCCAACTGGGGCAGACTGTAAATCTGTTGTCGTAAGACTTCGCAGGTTCGAATCCTGCTCCCCCCACCAAGTTTCGGTTAATAGATTTTTGCTTTTCCGAAATTTTGAAACTGGCGGGCGTAGCTCAATTGGTAGAGCGTCACCCTTCCAAGGTGAATGTTGTCGGTTCGAGTCCGATCGCCCGCTCACTGAATCCAGCCGATATAGCTCAGGGGTAGAGCACTTCCATGGTAAGGAAGGGGTCGTCGGTTCAAATCCGACTATCGGCTCTTCAGCTTGATTGTTGCAAACATATAAATCGTAAATAATTTTTCTAACCATGGCAAAAGAGATATTTCAACGTACCAAGCCACATGTTAACGTAGGCACGATTGGCCACGTGGATCACGGCAAGACGACCTTAACGGCGGCCATTACCAATGTAATGGCGAAGACCTATGGTGGTGTAGCCAAG
>SLLL01000085.1 GCA_007134085.1 Balneolaceae bacterium | reverse complement strand
TGGTCTTGAAAGTGTTAATATGATTAATAGAGTTAGTAATCCTTATAGGGCTATTTTTATTAATTATAGTAGTATGCTTGTTCCTGGAACTCTTAGTTTTGATAGTAATACTTGGTTTAGCAACGAGACTAATCATTTTGGTACTGTCCGCGAGGCTAATTATCGTATTTGTAGTGTTAAGGATGGTACTAGTGGTTGGGGTTTTTATCATCATAATCTTCCTAACTATTGTCAACTTACTTTTCTCACTCCTAATCGTCGTAGTTTTAAGCCAATTGACAAGTTGGCTTGGTCTTTGTTTACTGGTTTTGGTCCATGGGCGGGCAGACAGTTAAACAAAGAATACTTCAAAAAATCAGATAATCAAATATTAAGTTCAGGTTTTAACGCTCCTAATTCTGAGAAAGGATTTAATGTTTATATTCAAGAGCCGTAACAAATACGTTTAACAGCTTTTTTTGCTGTGCCTCAGTCTCAAGTGGGGTAATGATTTCGAACCTGTCTGAGAGATACTGGCCAGGCCGTTATTTGGGCGCGAGGAGAATTCTTTAATGAATAGATAATCAAAAACACCTTACTTTTTTACAATTACAATGTTTTGAATTTCTGTTCTAAGGCACAAAGTACTTATTAAAACCCGAAAAATTGAATCATATCTTTCTTAAAGCCCAATAGTTTAATATATTCCGGTAAAGTCCAACCATAATGCCCACTTTTTTAGATTCTTTGCCGGAAGTGTTTGTGTCTAATAAAGAGATATCTTCTCAGGTATCTCAAGCAGTAGCAGATGGTAAACTTAAAAAGCTCGGATCCAGATTGTACACGATGAATATGCAGGATGATCCTGCTGTGATTGTTCGAAGGCATTGGTACGATCTTCTAAAAGAGTATTATCCGGATGCCCTGATAGCTGACCGTACAGCCCTGGAGAACAGCCCGGCAAAGGATGGGTCGGTTTTTATCATTTCATCCAAAAAAAGAAATACACAACTACCCGGAATCATATTCAACCCGCGTAAAGGCCATGGCCCGTTAGTGGATGACTTACCCTTTATCAGCGGCCTCTGGATAAGCTCTGAACCACGAGCACTCCTTGAGAATATGCGGCCTTCGCGTGCAAGAATAGGGCCTGTAAGCCGAACACTATCACAAGAAGAGATGGAGGAAAAGTTGGATAAGCTTTTTCGTCAAAAAGGGGCCGGCCATGTGAATCGGATAAGGGATAGAGCCAGAGAGATAGCTAAAGAGCTGGGTATGATGCAGGAGTTCCAAAAACTGGACGGCCTGATTGGTACCCTTCAGGGAACAAGAGAAGCGGGCTTGAAGACAGATATTGCAAAAGCACGTAAAGTGGATGAGCCATATGATCCGGATCGGGCTGAACTTTTTATCAAACTATTTGAAAGCCTGAAATCCACAGCACCGGGTTTTAGGCCAGCAAAAAAGATGTCTCAACAAGAACGGGCCAATCTCTCTTTCTTTGAAGCCTATTTTTCAAATTTTATTGAAGGTACAGAGTTTGCAGTAGATGAAGCCGCCGACATTGTATTTCGCAATTCCATCCCATCTGAACGCCCAGAGGATGCGCATGATATATTGGGCACATACAGGGTGGTATCGAACTATCAGGAAATGAGCCGTGTACCCAAAGACTATGATGAATTTATCCATATACTTAAAAGCCGACATGCTGAAATTATGATGGCGAGAAGGGACAAATATCCCGGCCAATTCAAAACGAAGATCAATATTGCAGGCAGCACTCAATTTGTCCATCCGGATCTGGTGAAAGGCACGTTGCGAAAGGGGTTTGAAATCTATCGGGCGTTGGAAACATCTTTTCACAGAGCGGCCTATATGATGTTTTTAGTGAGTGAGGTTCATCCATTTGCAGACGGGAATGGAAGAGTGGCACGTATCATGATGAATGCCGAGCTGGTTTCAGATGAAAGCCAAAAGATTATTATTCCAATTGTCTATCGCAATAACTACCTGGCCGCATTAAAAACCCTAACGAACGACAGCCGCTCAATACCATTGATACGAACACTCGATTTTGGCCAAAAATTTACCCACTCAATTGATTGGAGTACCTATGGCCTGGCAAGAGAGCAGCTGAAAGAATGCAACGCGTTTATGGACCCCAATGAAGCAGACAGGCAGGGGATTAGGTTAATGTTGCCAATTTGATGAAAATAATTGCTTTAAAATACCTTGTTAATTATTGGTGCGAGAAGGGTGTTGTGATGGGTAATGTAACCGTTACTCTTTAGAGAAACGAAAGCATGATTATTATCAAAAATGTACCTGCTATGGTTTGTGAAAACTGTTCAGAGTATACACTAAGTGAAAAAGTAACAGTTAAGATTATGCAAATTGCAGACGAATCTGTAGCTAAACGTGTGGAGATTGAAGTTCTCCAATTTGCTGCATAATTAATTTCATCAAATCTGCTAAAGATCTCCGTTTTATACACTCTATCTCACCAAGAAAAAACTGCAGTTTCCCCTTCCAAACTGTATCTTTGTAACAATCTTGAAACCCATTCGTTTTCAGAGAAAAAGTGTATTGTTATGATCAGACCAATGTTCGGCCACCGGGCCAAGCCAAAGAAATTCAACATGCCGCTCAGGTATTACGACCCTGAAGAGGATGAAAAACGCAGAAAACGAATCCGCATCAAAACCAACACAAACCGGCATCGCCACAGAAGCCAAAATATTCGGGTTATCGTTTATGCACTGGGTTTAGGCCTTGTAATTTGGGTAATCTCTGTACTTTAAATTGTCATCATTCATCTCTAAATCAGATTCCGGAACTTTTTTGAATCAAACAGGAGACATCGGGCAGTCCATTATCAGGGCGATGCCCCCAGAACTTTTCAACAAAATTGCCGCCGGCGAAGTTATTCAGCGTCCCGCTTCCGTAGCCAAAGAACTGCTGGATAATGCCATTGATGCCGGCGCAGACCGCATTAAACTAATTGTACAGCAGGCAGGCCGAACGCTTGTTCAGGTTATTGATAATGGCTGTGGTATGTCTCAGGCAGATGCGCGCCTCTGTTTCGAAGCTCATGCAACATCAAAAATTCAGTCCATAGAAGATCTTCACCGTGTTCAAACTATGGGGTTTCGTGGGGAGGCAATGGCATCTATCGCTTCCATCGCACAGGTTGAGATGAAAACGAAACGAGTTGAGGATGATTCCGGAACGCTGTTAGAAATCTGGGGTGGCGAGGAGAAACGGTTTGAACCCGTTGCGGTTGATGATGGTACCTCAATAGCCGTAAGAAACCTGTTTTACAACGTACCTGCACGGCGCCAATTTTTAAAAACCGATGCTACAGAGCTGCGACATATTATCCGAACGTTTCAAACAGCGGCACTGGCCCACACCCATATTGAATTTGAAATGCATGCTGATGGCGAGTTGATTCATCATTTGCCGGTGCAAACTCTTGAGCAGCGTATCGCTGAGCTTTTCGGCAAACAGTATCGGGCCAGCCTGATTCCGTTTGAAGAAGAGACCAGTTACGTAAAAATAAGCGGCGTACTTGCTGATCCCAAGCTTGCCAAGAAGAGCCGTGGCGAGCAGTTTCTGTTTGTAAACGGGCGGCCGTTTCAGCACCGATATCTCACCTATGTGTTGTTGAGCCTGTTTGATACGTGGACACGCCAGAACGAGTATCCGTTTTATGCCATCTTTTTTGAGATGGACCCCGCCCAGCTCGATGTAAATGTGCATCCCGCCAAGCTGGAGGTAAAGTTTGATGATGAGAAAAGCATCATTCAGCTAGCCCGGTCTGTGGTAAAAAAGGCGATTAACCAATATTTCGCGGTACCCGATGTGGGGCCTTCCGATACGTTTCAGAATGATTTTGGCCTCTCGTTTGACCGAATTTCCGGCTCACCATCACAGCGGCACGATTTTAGAAAAGCGGAGAGCCCTGTTCAATTTCCATCTCGGATTAACTTTCAGTCAAACCGGATTGATGGTGATGATGCTGCCGAACGGTTGTATGGCGATAAGGAGACGGATTTTCGGAACAGCGGGAAAACGGATGAAGTGCCGCAGGAATCGGCTCATAGCCAGAAAAGTTATACGGAGCGTGGGTTTTGGCAGCTTCATAATCGCTATATCTTGACACAAACCCGCTCCGGGCTCACCATTATTGATCAGCATGCGGCTCATAAGCGCATCATTTTTGAGAAAGCACTTAGTGCAACCGAGGAAACCCTGCCCGGTACCCAGCAGCTGTTGTTTGCCCAGACCGTTGAGCTTTCGGCTACGGATTTTTCACTGTTGAAAGAGCTCCTTCCAATCATCCAGAGAATGGGTTTTAGTATTCAACTTCTGAGTGGAAATACGGCAATCATCAATGGTGTGCCTGCGGATATTGAGATTGGAGATGAACGCCAGGTTTTACGCGAAATGCTTCAGCAGTATCGAGAACTTAACAAAAAACCGGCTCTGGATGCCCGTAAAAAAGTAGCCATCGCATTCGCATCGCGAACAGCCATCCCACGGGGTAAGCGATTAACCGAAATCGAAATGGAACTGCTGATAGACCAGCTTTTTGCCTGCGATGAGCCATACAGCGAACCCCTCGGCAACCCCACTCTCATCTACATGCCGATGGACGATATAAAGAACCGGTTTCGGTAGCCTAATTTTTTCAAGGTAAACCTTCAATCGTGCGAAGCTCATTGAAGCGTTTACCTGCAACAGGATTATTCAATCTACATCACACAAAATTACCATTTCAGGTTGCTTCTGACCGGGTTACTCCATTACTTCGATAGATACGCTAATTACTGATCATTTTTTTGTGAACATACTTGCAGTTGAACCATTTTACAACGGATCGCACCGGGCATTCTTAAAAGGCCTTCAGGAGAATTCACGCCATAACATCATTCCCATTAAGTTGGATTACCGGCGCTGGAAATGGCGAATGCATGGCGATTCGGTGAAGCTGGCTGAGATGTCGGCTGAAATTGATGAGGAGATCGATCTGCTGTTGGTAAGCAGCATGGCCAATCTTCCTGCTTTTCTTGCACTCACAAATCCCCGCTTTGCAC
>SLLL01000065.1 GCA_007134085.1 Balneolaceae bacterium | reverse complement strand
GTACCTGGTTTGCTGCACCGGTTCCCCTTCCGCCGCAACCAACCACACCAATTTTCAATGTTTCACTGCCTGCCGCAAAAGCTGAGGCGCCAACAGGTAATGTACTCAGCAGTAATCCGCCACCAGCTGCAATGCCTGCATTTCTGAAAAATTGCCTTCTTGTTAATCCGCTATGTTTAGGTTTATCCATCATTCCATTTATTTATTAATTTATCTTATTGATAAGTTTACACTTACCTTTCACTAATAATTTCCATCTATCACTTTCAAAAATTCATTTACTTTGTTAATCGAAGCTATTGTAGAACATCATCTAACTATAGAATAAGAGACTCCGGCCTCAAATTCTACTCATATTAATTCTGTACTATTGAGAAATAGTTGTGTCACCTTATTACTATTTTTAAGCTCCTTACCCTTACAAAGCCGAAAATAAAACTTCTTGAATGAACAAATCTTTAGGCGCTGCTAAGAGATAAGTCAAAATTACATTCTACTATAAGCAGGAAAACTTAATTCTGATACTTTGCTGCATATACAGGGCGCTTTATTCAGGCTGTTATTTATGATACCATCTGCATATCTTTTCTCGTTGAAGGGAATATCTATCTGCAATACATGAAAAAAGTTTTATACACCACAATAATCGCAGTTTCACTTACTCTCGTATCGTGCTCACTGTTTTTAAGCTCACTTGACGATTTAGGATTTGTTGAGCATGGTTTCATCTCTGGTGTTTCGCCATCTAACACAGAGTTTTTCAGGGAGAGAGTCTATCCCACAGTACAGGCAGATTGGCCCGGGCCCGGAGGTGATAAAAAATGGCTGGCTGTAAACCTTGGTGCTACGAATAAACCCACATCTTCAGTTGATGACAATGCCGGCCATGCGGGATGGTATTTTCAGTTTAACAGAAGCCAGGCATTTTACCACAGTGGAACCCAGCTAACTCCAAGCTGGAGAATCAACTCTATTGACCAAAACACCGTTTGGGAGCCGCAAAATGATCCATGCATGCTTCTTCTCGGTGAGCCGTGGAGGCTTCCTACTGTTGTGGAACTTCGGGCTTTTAGAGAAGCACCTTTTGAGAGAGGTGGTATGGGAGAAGGGAACCGTACAAGTGCTTTCAACTCTACTTTGCAGATGCATGCAGCAGGCTTTCTTCACTCTTTTTCAGGCGATTTGAGAAACAGGGGAGCCAACGGTTCTTTCTGGGCATCTGATCAGTTCAACAGCCGTAATGGAGAGGCTTTCGGGTTTGATGAAGCCGGTAGTGGCACATTTGGAGGCAATAAAGCATTTGGCCGTTCTGTACGTTGTATCAAGGATGAAGAATAAGCTGCTGCTCTATTTTTGATTTATTATCCGTGATTTTTTGTTACTCATTCCTTTCAAATAACGGATCGATAAGATCGAGATCAAGAAAAAGGCTATCTGTGGTTGAAGTATCAACTTCCATCACCTGAAGTGTATCTCTGATTGATTCATCCATCAAAAATTCTTCATCCAGAATAAGAGGATCTATATCATTGGTTTCTTCATCAGATTCGTGCTCAGTCCTGACGTAGGCAATACCCGTTAACTGGGCCATCTGCCTCAGTATCCAGCGGCTTCGTTCATAAGCGTATGGAGATGGCGGATTAACCCTCATTCTCTTCGGACTGGGCAGAACAGCTGCCATTTGTGCCGCTTCTTTGGGGTGCAATTCAGTTGCCGGTTTTTCAAAGAAGTGCTGTGATGCTTTTCCAATCCCAAAAAGCCCCGGCCCGAACTCAGCTATGTTCAGGTATACCTCAATAATTCTCTCTTTTGGCCAGAATAGCTCAATAAATACGGTGATTCCCGCTTCAACACCTTTTCTGAAAAATGAATGAGCCGGCCACAGATAGAGATTCTTCGCTACCTGTTGCGAAATAGTGCTCGCTCCTCTCGATCGTACACCTGTCTGCCTCTGTTCCCACGCTTCCCTGATCGATTCAACATCGAAACCGTTATGTTCCCAGAAGAGCTGATCTTCCGATGCCACCACTGCCCATTTCATGTGAGTGGGGATATCATCAACCGTCACCCAATAATCCCGAAGATTATATCTTTCTGCAGATAGAGCCTGCCAGTCTTCCTGCAGGGTAAAACTGGTTGCCGGTGGGTTTACCCATCGCAATGCAAGTACAGAAATAACCAGTATTAAAAGCAGGCTGAACAGAGCTGTGAGCAATGCTAGCGGGTAGAAAGTCCAGCGTTTATAAAATGGTTTCTTCTTGTGATTCATCTTCAGTTGTTTAACAAATCATATATCAAATTCTACACGAATTGTTTCTTCTGACAACGCAGCGCTTATTTGATTAATGTCATTTTTCGCTGAAGTATTGTATTGCCTGCTGCTAACCGATAGATATAAATACCACTTGATAGATTTGATGAATTGAACACCACTGAATGGGTACCTGCCTGTTGAACGGAATCTTCAAGCAGTGCCACTTTTTGGCCGAGTATATCAAACACCTCAAGCTTTACTGAGAGATCTTCAGGAATCTCATACGTGATAGATGTGGTTGAATTGTATGGATTTGGATAGTTCTGATGAAGCACGATCTCCGGGCCGGGTTTCTGCGGATTCGGTTCCTCGATATCCATCTCCTCACCACGTATGGAAAAGTTATTGAAACGTACATTTCCCTCACTGCTGTTTCGGTACTCTTCATCTCCTCCAAAACGGATTCGAACCCTGAAATCGGGATTGTTCTCAGATCCCTCCACACTTGTTAAATCAATAGAGTATAGGCTGTAGGTTTCGAACAGTGGAAACTCTGATTCTTCCAGGCCGGCTGTAGTCCAGTTATCTGATTGTGCCGATGCCAACGTCTCAACAATCAGGCTTTCAGGACCGTTTGGAGTTCTTTTTGCCGCAAAACTCATGTGAAGGTTTTGTTGACCTGCAGTTGGCAACTCGAATACAAGTGCACGCTCATTATCGTCAGTAAGTACCGGATTTCTTGCGCGAATTCCGGTTATGCCCGAATCTGCAAACTTTGTACCATCAAACAACTTGCTGAAATAATTTAATGATGTTGGGTCATCAACCCGGTCAAAAATACCAAGATCATCAGCCTCATCTTCATTATGTACAGATGAAAATATTAGCTTTGCATCCTTAAGCATGCTGATGACAGGAGCAATTGAATCAATAGCAGATTCTGTTGGCAGTTCATCCGTAAAGAGCCAGTAAGCGATGAGATTATCTTCGTATTCATGCGGGTTAAAATCGCCCGGATTGCCGGTGAGAGACACATTATTTAGCCGAATATTGCCATCTGAACCTCGTAAAACGGAATCGTCACCATCAAATCGAATTCTGATTTTCAGGTGAGGGTTGTCTGCGGCCTCCGCAATGTTGCCCAGTGACAAATTCACTTTTTTGTATTGCTCGTAAAGTACGGCTGAGCTCTGGCTGAGGCCTTCACTGCTCCAAATCTCATTATCGGAATCCGTTGAGTATTCAAAACGAATTTCCGGCTGGCCATTGCCGGTTCTCACAACAGCAAACGTAAACTCAAGATCTTCAAACCCGGTGCTGGGAAGGCTAAACATCAATTTACTTTGCCGGTTATCAACCAGTGATGGATTCCGGACACGCAGCCCCCGCATTCCCGATTCATCATAACGTTTACCTGAATTGATTGTGGGAAAATAATTCAAAGAAACGGGATCGTTCACCCTGTCCATGATGCCGGGGGTGCCACTATTCGAAGAATAATTTTCTATGGACGGCCTGTATTTGAGATTGGCACCGTCATTTGTGGAATAGGTGGGCTCTACAAATTTCAGAGGGGTGTTATTGGGTAAATCATCCGTAAAAACCCAGTAGTGGATCACCACATTCTGAGGCCCGGTACCATCATCAGTGAAATGAGCGGTAAACGTGCTCTCCTCATGTAACCACACTGTTAATTGAGGTTCGCCTGAGGGGATGCTGTCGCCGGCGGCGGTTGACCAGTGCGTAAACTCATAACCAGTAAAAGGAACCGCTGTAAGCGTAACCGGCACTTCTGAAAAATAGGTGCCGCTCCATGGGTAAGGAGATGAATTTACGCCGGGAGTGGATGGAATAATATCTATAGTATTCACCCGAATATAGCCGGCTTGCTGATCTGAAACATCTACTGTGAGTTCCGTTTCATCGCCAATTTCAAAATGATGCCTCATGTGAGACCTCAGATAACCCGGCCTATCCTCAGCGTATCGGTGCATATCTCTTACGCGATTCTCCCAATGCCCTCTGCTCAGATGATTTTGCCACCTGCCTATATGTTCCTCAATTACAGGGTTTAGCGGTGCTTTTAAGCTGTCGATAACATTTGAAACCCGTTGTGGTAAAAAAGCCGTGTTCAAATGGCCGGCTATTCTGTTGATGAAATCGTGATAAAACGTCTCATTTTGTAAAAAACTTCTCAATAGAAGGTTCGGATATGTTAAATTATTATGTGGATTTCGTTCAACAGTAACCCACTCAATCATATCAAAAGTGGCATCTGTAATTAAACCGAGAGATCTGTCCACATCATAGAGAAGCCAGCGCCAGCGCCCATCTAGGCCAATAGGAGCATTGGGGTTATACTCCGTTCTTAATCGCCAGAAATCAATATTGTTCTGGGGCCAGTCTGTGTTCCCGTAATAAATCTGAGCACTATAATAGTCGAGGAAATTATCTACATCAACACGGGTTTGCAGTTCGGCATAGTTTTCATCATCAGAAAAATCTGCTGCCCGTACAAAAGTAATTAGCTGTTGATAGTTTTCATAGTCACCCTCTTTTACAGTCTGGCTGCCGCTTAGCAGGTCGATATTATCAGGATCGGCACCGTAAACCCGTTCAAGGTATCTGCGGTCGTACCGTTCCCGTACATTATGGATACCCCAGTATTCACCGTTCAAAAAAACAATTACGGGCCTGTACTCCTGCGTATCTACATTAAAATGGCGGATCAGTGACTGAGCAGCGGCATCCATAAACATGGTGTTGCCAAAATCGTTGCCGGAGTTCCTCAGAATGAACCGGTTAAAACGGCTATCCTCAAGATTCTCAAACATTCTGTAATTGAAGC
>SLLL01000019.1 GCA_007134085.1 Balneolaceae bacterium | reverse complement strand
GTAAAGGTGAAGGAGCTTGACGGAGAAGATGCCGTTTACGTTTTAAAAACATGGAAGGAGTGATGGATAAAAACACACAGGCAAATGTATATGAATTTAAGCAAAAACATCTGCTTGGCCTGTCCAATTACTCTCCTGAAGATATTCTTTTTGTTCTCGATCAGGCCAAAACATTTCGTGAGGTGTTGGAGCGCCCCGTGCCGAAAGTGCCAACTCTGCGCGATAAAACCATCGTGAACCTTTTCTACGAAAACAGTACCCGCACCCGACTCTCTTTCGAGCTTGCCCAAAAACGCATGGGTGCCGATGTGGTGAACTTTTCTGCAAGCCAGTCGAGCACCCGCAAAGGGGAATCGCTGAAGGATACCATCCGCAACATCAGCTCCATGAAAATTGACATGGTGGTGGTAAGGCACGAAAGCCCGGGAGTTCCGCACTTTTTAACGCGCTGTGTGGATGCAGCTATCATAAATGCAGGTGATGGTGCCCATGAACATCCCACCCAGGCACTGCTCGATATGTTTACCATACAGCAGATTCATCCGGATCTTCGGGGTAAAAAAGTGGCCATTATCGGGGATATAAGCCACAGCCGTGTGGTGAGGTCAAACATAATCGGGCTTCTGAAAGTTGGTGCTGAAGTAACTATATGCGGGCCAAAATCTCTGATGCCGGCTAATGTTGATACGCTTGGTGCAAATGTATCCTACAATCTGGATGAAACCCTCGCCTGGTGCGATGTTGCTATGGCGCTTCGCATTCAGATGGAACGCATTGGTGGAACTACCGATCTGTTTCCGAGCCTGCGCGAGTATCATGAACTGTTTGGGATAAAAATGGCTCACCTTGAAAAGTATCCCGATTTTATGATTATGCACCCCGGCCCGATTAACCGCGGTGTGGAGATGGAAAGCGATGTTGCTGATAGTGGAAGGGCACACATTCTGAATCAGGTTACAAACGGGCTTGCTGTACGGATGGCTATTCTCTACTTGCTTAGCGGCGGTACGCGTATATGATGATGAATCGTTCTGTGTGATGAATAAATCAGCGCAAAGCTTTGCCGTAACGGGTTAAAACAATACCCAGAATTACTACGGCAGACCCAACATACTGCAACAGCTCCAGGCTTTCTCCAAGCAGAACAATGCCAAACACCAGCCCGAGAACAGGCACAAGGTTTTGATAGGTTGCTGTACGAACCGCGCCAACATTCATGATACCGTTGTTCCAGATGATATAGGCAACCCCTATGGCCAGCAGCCCGCTGTAAAAAACACCTCCCCATGCAGCGTATGATACACTTTCCCATTCAGTTTGGCCGGCAAAAGGGATAGCGATCAGCGTGAGTGAAACGGCACCAATGGTGGTCATAATTGCGGAAAATTGCAGTGGGGTATATCGTGTGAGGAAGCTTTTTGAG
Source organism: Balneolaceae bacterium (assembly GCA_007134085.1). Lineage (GTDB taxonomy): Bacteria > Bacteroidota > Rhodothermia > Balneolales > Balneolaceae > Rhodohalobacter. Next base: position 3,715 of record SLLL01000019.1, on the reverse strand, counting down.
TATATGGTGAACAGCGCCCATACTACAGCAGCGGCAAGTATCAGCAGGTCTCCCAGAAAATATTCCGACCCGAAAGAGATAGGGTTCTTGCCAAAAATCATAATGGCTGCAACTCCTGCAAATGCAAAAACAACACCGGCTGCTTTAATACGGTTTAGAAATTCAAATGATAGAAGATGCGACAACAGGGCCACCCATATCGGGATGGTGCCGAGAAGCACAGCTGCATTTGCTGCCAGCGTAAAATTTATCCCGATGATGAACAGCAGCTGGTAGAGAACGTTGCCCAGCAGGCCAATAACAAAGATTTTTGTCCAGTCGCCTCGCTGTATCTTGAACCAAGCACCTCTCTGCGCAATCACTAGCCACATAAATGCTGTTGCAAGAAGAAAGCGAAGAGCATTGAACGAGTAGGGGTCTATCTCCGACAGGCTCGCTTTGATTACCGTGAAATTGAGAGCCCAAACTACTGCGATGCCAAGCAGAGAAAGATCGGCAATCAGTTTTTTCTTTTTTTGATTCATGCACACATTTTTGGGAGGCAAAAAATACTCAGAAAACCGCAGACTTCTTTGATGAAAAAAAGAGTGTGATTAGTTTTTTTGATCGGTTTTCATATCGGAAGAAGAGCAATGGGGGATGTTTTGTGATGAATAAAATCATGTAATCAAAAATCAATTCAGAAATCAAAGCTGTTTTTATAACCGCCCCGATTAAATACGTATCGGGACGAGGCAAGGACGCAAAGGGTTTTCTCTGATAAATAACAAAGCCTCCCTTTGATTTGGGAGGCTCTGTGTAAAATTAAAAATATTGAAATTACATCAACTAAGGTGCACTTGGGCCGAGGATAACGGCATTCAGAAAGAGCCTGTCTGCGCCGCGCCAGTAGCCGCGAAAGTTGACATCTTCAGCAAATGCTATTATTCTGCCCGAGCCAACCCTCTCTTCGTAGAGAAATACAGTTCCAGGCAGGCGATCTTTGTTCTCATTCCATAGATGGCCGGAAATATGAAAATCTTCACCGCTGCTAACCGTTACGGGTGTTCTTCTGGCAGGTGAGGGTGGCCCATCAGCACTTCTAAACAACCTGTTTGAATTAATTAGAAGCGGCAGTGAGTAATCATACCCGGAAACAAGCCACTCATTCATGTCAAATTCAGCCTGAACAAAAGCCCCGGGAGCAGTTACACGCTGTGCACCACTGTTTTCTTCATCATCGTACCAGGTAGTGAGGTTGCCCAGCTCGAGGTTTTGCGATACAAATGCGGAAGCTGAGCCTAAACTCACCAGTGTACCGCCATCACGTACCCATCGCTTGATTCGCTCCATACCACCTTCGCCAAGATGCCTCTCCAGTTCACTGCTGTTCTGCACTTCGGGGATGATCAACACATCAAACCGCTCCATAGGTGTGGATGCTATTCTCCTACTGTTAATGATAGTGTGTGGAATTTCGTAAACCTGATCCAGTGTATGCCAGGCCCATCCGAAAGAGTATGCATCCAGCGGATAGTTTGCCAGAAGCGCTATAGCAGGCTTATCAATTCTGTTGCCCTCCACGCTGCCAAGAGGCGGGAAACCCACATCAACGCGGCCGCTGTTTACAGCATCAATTTCAAGATCAAACCGTTGGGATAAATCAGACAAAATATCGTGTACTTCCTGATTTCTGCCATCCGTCCTTACAACCACAGTGCCGGATGAGTATCCTTTCCCATCAATTTGAGTGGGTTTATAGAGAATGTGCAAGCGTACTCCGTTTTCGCGCAGGGGATGGATGGCAGAAAGCGCTGCAGCCTGATTTCCGTTAATCAGATAGGCGTATTCGGCGATGGAATCTGTCATACCACCGGGATTTCCAACCGGTTCGTTAACCCTTTCAGCAGAAATGGTGCGATTATCGGTTGTACTGAAACCCTGCAGATTATACATCAGCGGGAGCGACCAGGATGTGATATCATAAAATCTTGGGTTTTCACCTCGTTCAACCCGTTGGCGCGCTTCAAGCAGAAAATCTTCCGGGATTTCAATGTGTGGTTCAAGTAGTTTTCTGATGAATGCCATTCTCGGCTGGGATGCCTCAACAACATAGCTGCCCGCATCAAAAGTTTGTGAGCCTACACTGTTGCCTTTTCGGTCAGATACATTTCTGAGCGTAACTTCTGATGTAAGCCTGTCCACCTCAATGCCACTTCTCTTCAGAAGATTGACTACTTCCGCCACAAGATGAGGGTCGCCCTCTTGGGTAATGATATACCGTACATTGCCCGATGTCCCCTGCTCGAGTGCGTCGCGGTTGGCTTCATAGTAATCAGAAAGCAGATCAGCGCGCCGGCCAGAAGAGAGGCCAATCATCGCCCGTAGCGCAGTGTATTGCTGAAAAGCAGCCCGTTCCAGTGTACGCACGGTTCCGTCAGATAGTTGCCACGCAAATCCACGGGAGGAGCCCTGTTCATAGAGCATGCCAACTGCACCCTGGTAGGTCATGTATGAGGTAAAGTAAGCCGGATAGAAAAAGTTGAAAATTTCGCGCTTGGTGTACTCTACGTGCTCGCGGTCAAAAGCTTCAGCATGTGCGCGGCCGTACTCTTCAAACCATTTTGTGCTGTATTCCGGGAAGAAGGGAGAAAACGGGCCGGTTGGCGGATCTACATAAAACTCCCGTTCAGCACCCATTTCGTGGGCATCCACACCGGCTTGTGGCCTCCATTCTTGCAAAATTGCGGCACGGTTTCTTGTTTCGGGGTGAGTGTGTGCAAACCAGTCGCGGTTCAGGTCAAAATAGTAGTGGCTGGTGCGATATTTGCGTCCGTCCCATCCGGTAAAATCGTTCGACCAATCGGCAATATCGGGGTTGGCGTTGCGTCCACGGTGCTGGTGGTTAAATTGTGCAAATGCATCACGGCCGTCTGAGTTGATCACAGGATCGGCAATAATCACGGTGTTTTGCAGTTCGGAAAGGGTTTCGGGATCGTTCGCTGTGGTATAGTGTTCGATCATCATCAGAACACCTTCGGTTCCTGAAAGCTCAAAACCGTGAATAGAACCGGCAAGGTAGACAATGGCAGGTTGGTTTTCGATGATTGCTGCCGCTTCATCCCGGCTGGTAATCCGTGGATCATTCAGGCGCTGTGCATTCTCCCGGATCTCATCAATTCGCGCATGGTTTTCCGGCGCTGTGATGATAGCTGCTACCTGCCTGCGGTGGCCGAACGTAGTGCCAATTTCGAAAAGCGTAACCCTGTCGGAAGCTTGCTCCAGATAGTTCAGATAATCTAGAATCTGATGGCTCTGTGTGATGCGTTCCCCAAAGGAATGTCCCACAACTTCTTCGAAGGATTTTACCTGAGAAAAGACTGAAACAGGCAACAGAATAATGAAACATGTAAGAGCAAAAAAGCGGTGAAAATAGGGAGGCATATCGGCGTTTTTTTGGTTATTGGGTAACAAAATCAGTGATTTTGATTAAAGCGCCATTAAATACTTACAAATAACATTTAAATGCAATCACCGTTTCGAATTTGTATATTTGATGCTGCCTGAATTTTAGCATTTCAACAACTTTTTACATGAACAACATCCGCAATTTTTGCATCATTGCCCACATCGATCACGGCAAATCTACGCTGGCCGACAGATTACTCGAACGCACCGGGGCCATCAGCGAGAGGGAGATGCAGGCGCAGATTCTTGACAGCATGGATCTGGAAAG
>SLLL01000038.1 GCA_007134085.1 Balneolaceae bacterium | reverse complement strand
TGTACCACTTATCGCAGCAGTCATATTTATAGCATATCTCATTGGCGGCATTTTGTACTTCAACGCCACCCCGAAAGACAAACGCATCACACAACCAATCTTTACTGAATATAATGTTACAGATGTGGGTTTCAGGCATGAGAGCGGTTTACTTTTGGGCAGAAACTGGGTTGACGGAAACCAAATAGAAATTCTTGATAATGGCCAGGATATCTTCAACAGTAAGATTGAAGCCATCCGAACTGCTGAGAAATCCATCACAAAAGAGACCTACAATTTCTGGGGAGATGAGATAGGCACCCCTCTTGCTGAGGAACTGGCAGATGCGGCAAAACGCGGGGTTAAGGTCCATTTTTTGATGGATTTTGTAGGGTCAAGAAAAGCTACTACCGAACAAATTGGCATGATGGAAGATGCAGGCGTTGAGGTTATCCGATGGAGGCACCCTTCCTGGTTGCAGCTCTCACGCTTTAATCACAGAACGCATCGGAAAATTTTGGTTGTTGATGGTAAAACCGCGTTTACCGGTGGAGCCAATGCCGCAGATGACTGGTATTTTGAGGAGGAAAACGGAGGATTCAGGGACTATCACTACAAAATCAGAGGCCCTGTGGTAAACGATATTCAAAAAGGATTTTCTGAGAATTGGGTTGCTGCCACCGGTCAGCTGATAACCGGATCTGATTTCTATCCCGTTCTTCAAGAGCAGGGCAAGCTGGCTATGCAGGTAACATCAAGCCATCCCCGGGAGGGGCAGAAAAAAATCAGGAAAATGTTTTTGTATGCCATTAGTTCTGCGAGGGAGAGTATCCGAATAACAACAGCTTACTTTTTTCCGGATCATGACTTTTTAGATGCCCTTGCCGAAGCCGCCGAGAACGGAGTGCGCGTTAAACTGCTTGTGCCGGGAGAAAATATTGACCAGGCATATTTCAGGCTTGCATCAAAAAACCGCTGGGATAAGCTACTCTATGCCGGAGTGGAGATTTATGAGTATCAACCGGCCATGTACCACGCAAAATTGTTGATAGTTGATGATACGTTTGTGAGCGTGGGATCAGCCAATGTAGATAACCGCTCATTCAGAATTAATGATGAGCTAAATGTAAATGTGCTTAGCCGTGAGTTTGCTGAAGAGAGAATTGCACACTTTGAAAGGGATCTTCAAAACTCACAGAAATACACATTAGAAAAACTTGAAAACCGTACAGGCTGGGAAAAATTTGTTGGTTTTGTAACACAAGTTTTGGGGCCGCATTTGTAATGAAATCCTCAGGATTCGAAATGTTTTTTTTCTTCCAGATAATCTTCATCAGACAGTAAACCCTGTTGCCAAAGCCCAGTTAAGTAATCGAGGCGGTCAAGCGTACCTGGTGGTGTTTGAGGTTCTTCCGGTTTAGGCTTCTTCGCCTCAGCAATCCGGGCTCTTTCTGCTTCAGCCGCTTTAAGGATAAGGTTTGATACACCGTATGGATTTTTTAACCCCTCGAGTTTTAGAGATCTGGTTGATGTATGAATACGCAGATTTCCGATATCGAACCTCTCATTGAACTTGCTCTGCTTAACGGTGATGTTTGTGATATTAATCAGGTCGATATTCTCTGAGTAGCTGCCTGTTTTCTTTGTGATGGTATCATCAGTAACGATATATACAATGCTCTCTCTCTTTTTTTGGATACGGTATAAAAGATATAAACCTATTCCAAACAGTGGGATGAGTATAATCCCCCAGACATATTGCCAAAAGTAGTGCGATTTTTCTGGATTGAGTTGAACCTGCTTTTTCTCCATGAATCAATTTTTTATTTGATAACGATATTGATGAAAGCCGCATTCAGAAAGTCAGAAAAGGAATAGCCTGTCTTTAATTTCATACTCCATTCATATTAATATCATTCTTTTTGGCTATCTTTTTAAACCTGCAAACTAAAGAATTTTTTAAAACGCTGTAGTGAAAACCTGGAAATATATTGTAGCTGTTTGGATGACCATTGTCATCACAGCAGGTTTTTTGATTCGGATACCGATGATACCCATTCTGGAGGAGTCTGCACGCAATCTTTTTCTTCATGTGCCGATGTGGTTCACCATGATGGTGGCTTTTGTGATGGCATTCTACTACAGCCTGCGATACCTGAATGATGAGCACCTTAAGTGGGACATGAAAGCGGAAACAGCCACAGCAGTTGGGTTATTATTTGGTATATGCGGGCTTCTTACCGGTTCTCTCTGGGCAAAATTTACCTGGGGTACCTGGTGGACATTCTCTGAACCGCGTATGAATCTTTCCGCGCTTGCGATGCTCATTTTTGTAGCCTATTTCATTTTACGAACCGCATTTAACGACCGCGAAAAGCGAGCAAAGATTTCAGCCGTTTACAACATTTTTGGTGTTACAACCATCCCGTTTTTACTCTACATCATTCCAAGGCAGCTGCCAAGCCTGCACCCCGGGGCCGATGGCAACCCCGCATTCAGCGATATCACGGCCCCGGAACTACGCCTGATATTTTATCCCGCTGTGATAGGCTTTATTGGCCTTGCAATCTGGATTATGGATGTGGTGAAACGATATAAAACCGTACAACTTCAACTTACCGGTAAATAATTACGCACTATTTTATGCAAGAAACCACAGCAACCGCCGTTGATACCCTTACAAACGCCTACTCTGACCGATGGGAAGGCGTGGAGGGCATTGAGCAATCATCCGGATTTGTTCAGTTCATGGCATCTAACGACCTGATATTTGTGGTGCTTGGTGTGAGCCTTATCATATGGTTCGTGCTGTTATTCTACCTCATAAAAGTTGACAGAAATGTATCCAAACTCGAAGAATTGATTAAAGAAAGCCCAGATGAAGCCTAAACTTATTTTTGGAGTACTCGCCATCGTATTTTTTACCTCTCTGCTGATGTATAATTTTGGCAACAGCATCAGCACGTATGTAAATTTTATTGACGCGGAAGACAGAACAACTTCCCATGTAATCGGAACCTGGGAAAATAGTGAGCCACACGGTTTTTCTATGGAAACCATGCAGTTTTCATTTCATATGAAAGATCAGGACGGCAACGTTCGCCGGGTAGTTTATCCGCGGCCACGGCCAAATAATTTTGAACAGGCTACCCAGCTTGTTGTGATTGGTGAAATGCGAAATAACGTATTTCATGCAAACGAAATGCTGATGAAGTGCCCATCTAAATACAATGATCCGAGTCAGCTGGAACTTGTAAACGCTCAAGGCGGATAATTTTTTATGATTGCTCAATTAGGCCATTTGCTTCTCAGTGGCGCATTTCTTGCATCTCTATTCGCAATGGTGCTGTACGCCGTTGCTGCTGTAAAAGACAATACAAAGATAGAACGCATTTCCAATTGGATGTGGGGGTTGAAAGGCTTGCTGTTATTTTCATCCTCCGCTATTCTTATCTATCTGTTGATGACCCATCAGTTCCAGTATTACTATGTATGGAATTACACCAGCCTTGACCTTGAAACCAAGTATCTCTTCTCAGCATTTTATGGCGGGCAGGAAGGCAGTTTTATGCTCTGGATTTTGTGTTCGTTTTTTGTGGGGCTTGGCCTTATCCGGTGGACACGAAAACCATACAGGGCACCTGTGATGTTTGTGATGACGCTTACCCAATTTTTCTTGCTCTCCATGGTAGTTGGGTGGGATCTTAACTTCACACAAATCGGTGCAACTCCATTTCGAACGATAGCACAAGAGATGCCGAATGCACCATTTATACAGGCAAACCCCGATTTTGTACCGGCTGATGGATCCGGACTGAACGACCTGTTGAAAAGCCCGTGGATGATGATTCATCCTCCGATTATTTTCATTGGCTTTGCGATGATGACAGTCCCTTTTGCGTTCGCAATTGCCTCACTATGGACCAAAACCTATCACGAGTGGATTCGGCCTGCATTGCCGTGGACATTAGCAGCGAACCTATCGCTGCTTACTGCAATTTTTCTTGGCGGCTACTGGGCGTATGAAACACTCTCCTTTGGCGGCTATTGGGCGTGGGACCCGGTTGAGAATGCCTCTCTCGTGCCATGGCTTTTAGGAACTGCGGGCATACATGCTATGATTATTCAGCGCAAGAGCAGCCGTGCGCATAAAGCATCTCTCTTTTTTGCAATCATGGCTTACTGTACCATTATTTACCAAACATTTTTAACACGTTCGGGTGTACTTGCAGATCAATCGGTACATAGTTTTGTTGATCTTGGATTATATGGCCAGCTGCTCACATTTATTCTTGTTATGACAATAATGGGGGTTGGCTTCTATCTCTACAGATACCGAGAGATTCCGAGCCCAGAGCATGAGTCTAAATTTCTGAGTAAGGAGTTCATGACCTTCACCGGTTCCATGCTGCTCTTTATTCTCGGTTTTGTGATCATTATTGGTACCAGTTCACCAATTATCGGTAAACTGTTTGTACCAAATCCTACCCCGCCTGATATTCAGTTTTACAACGACTGGAGTATGCCAATTGCCATCATAATGGCATTTGCTACCGTACTTGGGCAATATCTGTTCTGGCAAAAGCACACTTGGGAAAGCCTTGCCGGTGTTATGGTTATTCCGTTGATCATCACATCAACCGCTACTGTACTTACTATTGTTTTTGGTGATGTTCGCAACCTCTACTACATGGTTTACATATTCGCGGCATGGTTTACGGTTATTGGCAATGCAGCTGTGATGTTCTATCTCATAAGAAAGAATCCAAAACTGATTGGTGGTACGCTCACACATATAGGGTTTGGTGTTCTCTTGCTCGGGATATTGGCATCATCCGTTTACACGGAACCACTGCTCAACAGAGAAATGAGAAACTATAATGCGCGTATAGCCGCTGGCGATGTGTTTGATGAGGAAGGCTTCCCCGTAACGCAGCAAGTGGAGATGTTTTCTCTGGAAGTTGACACGCCTACTCTGGTAAACGAACGTTATATCGTAACCTACAGGGGCTACGAACTTAGTGATTCCCCGCGGCTTGGCCAGCAGCACTATATCATTGATTTTGAACCCATCGATGGAAGCCGCCCTTTTACCATGAGGCCGGTTGTATATCCTATGCTTACCACATCAACTGCAGATAATATCGATTGGTCTGTTGAACCACATGTTAGAACCGGTTGGTTCAGTGATATCTACCTTTATGTAGCCGGCAGCAGATATGTTCAGCAGCGAAACGATGAGCTTGAGAGAAGAAATCAGCGTAACACGATGATGCCGGTGAGTGGGGAGGAAGAATCTGATACACAATCTATTGAGTTAACTATGGGTGAATCCGTTTCCGCCGGCCCATTTACGTTCTCGTTTATTAATTTCCTGCCGGCAAGCGAGGAGGCAGTTCCTGAAAATACCCAAATCGGTATTCGCGCCTTAATTCGTGTAGAGCATGAACCAACCGGAAATGCATACGAGATTGAACCGCTATTTGCCGTGTACACCGAAAACGAACGAAGTTACACCTATTCGCCCCCTCTTGAAATAGATCGCTGGGGTATGGAAGTGATGTTCAGCCGAATCCATCCTGAATCCGATTCAATCGAGCTCACAGTAAACGGCCTTGATGAGGAGTTCGAAGAAGACTGGATACTCATTGTTGCTGAGAAAAAACCGTTCGTTTCCGTAGTATGGCTTGGTACATTTTTACTGATGGGGGGTTTTAGCATCTCTATTATGAGACACTGGCGAAGAGAAAAAGATACACAGGAAAAAGCTTAGGCCAACAGAAGCACGGTTCTGTATTTTGCAGTTGGAATACGTAAAGCTATGCAGATGCTACCTCTTAGCCATGCTAATCGATTGCCACTGCTTTTTGTCAGGCTGTTGAAAAAACTTCTGTAGCATGCCCTGCCTAAATGTTGAACAACCTGAAATTGAACCTCGAAGAATCATTTTTACAAAAGCGAAAAGAAGTTGTGTAACAAATTTGTTACTATGTATGCCTAATTACAATATAAAATCTAAACATTTAATCATGTCTAAGCTCAACTATATATTAGTACTTCTGCTTGTTTTTTCTGTTGCATGCTCACCCGGTGATATGGCAGAAACCCAAGGTTCTGACGGCTCGTTTGAAACTAAACAGATCAGAACTGAATATGAGGTTATCAAATTATCAAAGGTTGTAGGTGGCTTTGAGCACCCCTGGGCAGTTGCTTTTCTGCCGGATGGAAGAAAACTTATTACAGAGCGGCCCGGTAGGTTGAATATTGTTGATGGAGATGAAGTAACGGTTGTAGCCGGAACACCTGAAGTGCTCGCACGAAATCAGGGTGGTATGCTTGATGTTTCTCTCCACCCCAATTACGAAGAGAACGGCTGGGTCTACTTAAGTTATTCAAAGCCCAATGAAGATGGCGATACGGCACTTGCTGTAGTAAGAGGCAGGCTTGCAAACGGTGCCTTTACTGATCAGGAAGAGATTTTTGTGATGAACCGCTTCGCTTCTCCGGGCAGGCATTATGGGTCAAAATTTGCCTGGGATAATGAAGGTTATCTGTATGTAAGTGTTGGAGATTTTGGAGCAAACCCACCCCGCGCTCAGGATCTTGGCGACCATGCCGGAACATTGCTTAGGTTGTATGATGATGGCTCTGTTCCATCCGATAATCCATTTGTTGGCCACGATGGTGCTGCACCCGAAATTTTCTCTTATGGCCACAGAAATATTCAGGGGCTTATTATCAACCCGGAGAACAATGAAATCTGGGGTACGGAGCATGGGCCGCGCGGTGGCGATGAACTAAACTTTATCGAAGCTGGTAAAAATTACGGCTGGCCCACTGCAAGCCTTGGAAGAGATTATGGTGATGAAACAAGGTTTCATGCCGGCACCGAAGCGAGAAGTATAGATGGCATGATTGATCCCGTTTATGAGTTTCTTCCAACTCTGGCACCATCAGGCCTTGCTTTGGTAACCGCAGACAATTTCCCAAACTGGAAAGGAAATCTGCTTGCAGGAGGCTTGAGAGCTGAGAGGATTCGCCGCCTCTACATCGAAGATAAGGCCGTAATTCATGATGAAGAACTGTTACTTGGTGAAGTGGGACGAATCAGAGATGTACGGGAAGGCCTTGATGGCAATATTTATGTGCTTACGGATGAAGATCCCGGCGCACTTTACGTAATTGAGCCAGCTGATAATTAATAATTTAGCGCAACATTATAAATTAAAACCCGGTTAGGAATTACCGGGTTTTTTTATTTTTCAGTCGCATCTTTGTGGGCAAATTCAAGCAGGGCTTCCATAGGTACATGATTCAGTACAGCCTCGTTTGTTGCTTCCAGAACAACTTTGGGAGCCATGCCTGCTTCGTACGCCTCTTTCCACCTAAGGGCACACAGGCACCATCTGTCGCCATCAACTAACCCCGGGAAGTTATACATCGGGATTGGGGTGGTGAGGTCGTTTCCACGGGATTTTGAAAACTGCAGAAATTCTGATGTCATTACTGCACAAACCAGATGTTTACCCCTGTCTTGAGGGCCGGTATCGCAGCAGCCATTTCTGAAAAAGCCTGTAAGCGGATCTTCTGAGCAAGTAATCAGTTTTTCTCCGAAAACATTTTTCGAGTTGAATGCATTCATGGTTCAATGAAGGTTAACTTTTTATTGCCGGGTGTAATTTTTCTGTAAAAACAGGATTTTCGATGAGTTTGTTTCCTGTTTTTTGTGTGGCAAACACCATCACCATCAAGTGTAACCAGATAGATTATCGCATCCTGATCGCAATCAACTCGTATCTCTTGAAGGTTAATTCTGTTACCGGAAGTTTCTCCTTTTATCCAAAGTTCATTTCGGCTGGTACTCCAGAATGCAGCCTCACCGGTTTCCAGGCTGTGATTTAGCGCTTGCTGATTTACTGAAGCAACCATTAAGATCTCTTTTGAGGATACCTCCTGAACTACAACAGGCAGAAGGCCTCCGCGCTTCTCAAATTGCAAGTTAAGTTCTTCTGTCTCTTCAACAGTGTTGACGGATGATTTTGCCATTTTCTTAAGGATGATTTTAAAGCGGCCTTCAGATCTGATAATCGAGCCTGTTTAAAATGTAGATGTTTTTATCACCAGATACTTTTAATAGTTGAACGGTAACCCATTAATGAAATTAAGCTTGTAAGAAAAGATTATGTGCCCATTCCTTATTCATGTATCTGGGCATAGAGCCAGGCCCGGGCTGTAGTCCAGTCGCGCTTAACAGTAGCGGGTGAAATTCCTAATATTTCGGCAGTCTCTTCAATATTGTATCCGGCAAAGTATCTGCACTCTACCACGCGCCCCTGCCGTTCATTTAGCTTCTCAAGCTCCTTTAAGGCCTCATCAAGAACAAGAAGTTCTTCTGCCTTCTCTTCTGAAAGGTAAATTTCATCTTCAAATGGTTGAATACCCAAATTTCCACTTCTTTTTTTTCGGTTACGCATCATAGCGTAGTTTACTAGAATCTGCCGCATTGCTCTGGCAGCGATACCGAAAAAGTGGCGCCGCCCGTCCCAGTCTCCGTCAGGCGGGTGATTAATGAGTTTTATATATGCCTCATGAACCAGGGCAGTGGTATTTAGTGTATGATCTTTACGCTCACCTCTAAGCTGTCTGTGGGCAAGATTTCTCAATTCATCATACACAATTGGCAGAGCTTTATTAATTGCTCCAGAATCCCCACTAAGTGAATTTAGAAGCGCCGTTAATTCGCCTTGTTCATCAGACATATGAAGTAAGCTTTTTCATTCCTGTAAGGATACGGCCGGTACAGTTTAAGTAAGCCCGCAGTAATTCTTTCATCGAAAATAATAAAAAAACAGAATAGTGAAAGAGAAAAGTACACCGGCCAGGTTGTTCAATTACTCAACGAGTGAGCTACTATCGATCAATTTGTTGCATTATCAAATAACTAAAACTGCAATGAGTGCAGGATAACTGGAAAAATCTCAAACCAATAAAAACTAAAATGAGAAAATATCTGATAATATGCTTCTTATTCAAGTTGTTACTCTTCATTACACCAACTAATATAAATGCACAGAGTGGCTTAGAGCTGGGAATTAAAGCCGGGCTTAATATAGCCAACCTGAATGGCGGCCCCCATGAATTAGCAACCCGGGCCGGGCTATTCGCAGGGTTAGCAATAGGGTATTCAGCAGAATCGCTGCCTGTGGAATTTGAGTCGGGCCTGTTCTATTCACAAAAGGGTGCCGAAGGACGCTACAAAGAGAGCATTATTAAAGGTTCTTACGAGGGCAATGCAGGTACATTCAAGCTCGATTATCTCGAAATACCTCTCCTCGCAAAATATCGGTTTGATACAGAGGCAGCAGTTTCACCTTACATACTGGCCGGGCCATATCTGGATATAAGCCTCAATTCTGAGGTAAAAGCGAGTAAAAATATAGCCTACATAGAAGATATATCAGCAGAGATAAAGCGAATCGGCTTTGGCTTGTTAATTGGGGCCGGAGGTGATTTTAAAATAAGCGGCCGCAAACTGAATGTGCAGGCAAGATATTCTCTCGGTTTAAGCCCTGTATATGAAAACCGTTCTGATGAGGGCGAAAAGCATGGCGTATTTACGGTAGCTGCGGGATTTACATTCTAAACTTAATCATATAAACGCGTATAAAGATGAATAATAAATCTACAGTGTTTTTTTTGATTCTGATGCTGTCAGTATCAATACAGAATGCAGTTGCACAAAGTAATCTGAAGTTTGGTGCTCATGCAGGCATTAACATAGCCAATTTTTCAGGCGTTGAAATTGATTATGAATCCCGCACAGGGTTCTTGGCTGGAATATCGGTAGAGATTCCACTGGAGGGGCAGATATTTGATATTGAAACAGGTGCGTACTATTCGCAAAAAGGTGCCACAGGCTTTTATCGTGCCCCGATAGGCATAGGCATACCTGGAGGTAATGCGGGAAATGCAGGCACACTTAAACTTGACTATGTGGATATACCTGTTCTTGCCAAATTCGAAATTGAGCGATCAGGTTCTTTTCATCCTCAGATAATCGCTGGGCCTTATCTCGCGGTAAATATCAGCTCTAAAGCAAATGAAGCAGATGATTTATACATCGACAAAATAGATGAATTTATTCGAGCGGCCGATGTTGGCCTGATACTTGGCGGGGGAGGAGTTATCCGAAGGGAATCTCTGAATATAAGGTTGCGTGCCTCATATACTATTGGGATTACCTCAGTTTTTGAAAGCCAAATCGAAAGCGATGAAAAAAACAGAGTGTTTTCAATTACAGCAGGTATTCTATTCTAAAAATAAAACTAACTGATGAACGACATGAAAAAAACAATATCAATAATAGTACTCATTATATGTTTACTTCCTTTGCAGGGTATTGCACAAAACGGTGATTCTGAAGGTTCCGGAATTTCAGTGGGCGGAGGACTTTTTTATGGGTTTGAAGCTGAACAAGCAGGTTTTCGGATAGATGGCACCTACTCTTTCACTGATAAGGTAAGAGGGGCGTTAGACCTTGGGTTCTATTTCCCGGAATCGGGTGAATTTGATAAAGTGAAGCGCTTTGAGTTCAACCTAAACATGCACTACATCTTTATGGAAAGAGATGCCATCAATGTGTATGGGCTGGCCGGTATAAACTATTTCAGGTTCTCCGCAGAATTTTCCGGGGCAACAACTTTCATTCCGGGTAATGATTTATTTATGCAGGCATCACCTGTGGAAGGGGGCCCACCGCCAATGCAAAATCAATCTATGCCACCATTTAACGCTGCACCAACAATGAGCAGCTCTGAGTTTGGATTCAATATTGGCGTAGGCACAGAATATCTGATCAATTTCGGGGCAATTTTTGGTGAGCTTCGATACTCCGGCTTAGGCGGAGATGCCGATCAACTTGTATTTGGGGCAGGTATTCGAATCCCGATTTAGTTTAAGGTGAAAAGAGATGAAGGTATTTCAATGGATTATTCTGTGTTTAGCGCTCTCAGCAGTTTGGGTTGGGTGTAGCCGCAGCATAAACATAGAATCAATTGATTATGATACACTTTCTGAAGCTGAACTTAATGAGATAATTGAGACAGGCTTAATAGCCTGGCGAATGCCGGGAGCTATTGCAGGTGGTGCAGCATGTGTTCAATGCCATGCACCGGATGGGATAGATCTCGCTAAATTGAACTACAGCAATTTCACCATAAGAAGGAGAGGATCCGGACATGCAGCGCCCGGTATTGAAACACTAAATGCCAGTAAACTCGAAGATATAGTTAACATGATTCAGGCATTACAGGTTAAGTACAGTTTTGATTCTGTTGACCCCCGGGAATGGATTCCTTTCCAACCGGGAGAGCTTCCAATCGAGGGGCAATCAAACAAGGAAAGAGATGCAGAGTTTGGTGGCTTCCTTAAAGATATTGGCTTAATACTCTTCATTGATTGGTTTGACAAAGAAGAAGATGCACATCAACAAGCTGAGAAACTGGCAGAGATAAACCTTTTTGACATGCCGGTTGGCATTCGGATGAATCTTTGGAGTGAAGATCCATATTACAGCAGCAGTGCCGGTATGTTGGGTGATTGGCTTCCATTGGCTCCAATCCGGCCTTCTGGTTCACGGGAATACTTGTTTAATGAATTACAGTTTGCTTACACAGCCAATGCCGGTATAAAGGAACTATCGGAGTTGCTATCATTCGTTTCAAAGTCAGACTTTACCACACAGGCAGGTAGTTTAGATTTTCTATCCTACTCAAAATACAAGGCACAGTTAATTGCTCAACACAGTTTTAGATTATCAGGAGAAAAGGGGGAGCAGGGAAGTAATTCTATCGAAGAGATACTTTCTGATCTGAACAGGACAGATCCCGGAATAGGAAATCCATTCTGGGATATTGGGCAGTTTTTTGCTGATTCACCAACTATCGAAGAACTTAATTTACCCGAAAGCCATATTCGCAGGCTTACAGGAGAAACTTTTCAGGATTTGGCACTGCCCTGGTTATGGCTTGGCTGGATGGCCGATCCAGGTTTTCAGTTCACTGAATGTGCGCCTGATACAAATTGTGTGGCGATTTTATCAGATCAGCTTACAGAACATGAGCTGCATTATCACAGAATGTTTATGCAGTCGAAGGCAGCTGTTGAAGGCCGTTATCAATAATTGAACCGATAATGGTGGTTCTAAATGATGAGATAAGCTTCTCTGATTAGAGAATGAGCTGAAGTTAAACTTTTTGTTGCATTCCAAATTAACGAAGTAAATCAATCATAACTCATTAATTGATAGGGAATAGTAAAATGAAAAAAATACATTTTATCGTTTTGGCAATTATCGCATTCACAATTTTTTCTCATCAGGCATACGCTCAGGACAGAACATTTGGAGTTGGTGGTGTTATTGGAGATCCGTATGGCGTAAGCATGAAATACTACCTCGCTGAAGATAAGGCAATTGCGGCAGGGCTTGGTTTTGGTTTTGCTGATGAAATATCACACATTTTTTTTACAGCCGATTTTTTGCTGCACCGAATTTATGATACAAGCTGGGATGAAGGCTCTCTCCACTTCTACTATGGCCCTGGAATTGCACTTTATGATTATGGATTCAGCGACCTGGAAATTTCACTGCGGGCCCCAATAGGTATTGGCGCTGATTTTAGCAGCGCTCCACTGGGTATTTTTCTTGAATTAGCACCTTATGTGGATATTTCTCCTGATTTCTTTTTCAGCTTTATGGGTGCTGCCGGTTTTCGGTTTTATCTGAAATAGTTGGTTATCTATTTTGCGTAAAATTTATAAAAACATATGCTATTAAGGTGCCAAATTAAGTGGGTCTCATAATATTTAACATTTAGCAAGTTAAACATGGATATCTATTAAGTAAGCGAACCGACTAAACCCCTTCGAGTGATATCGGAGGGGTTTTATTTTTTAGTGGTGCCAATTAAATCGTTGGGAAAGATTAGCCAGGTACAGGGCATCAGAAAAGTGTCTCTCAATTTAGAAAAAAAGGAATTTATAGAGCTGATTTTGCTGGTAATAGTGCATTTGAGAGAAAGCCAATAATCTAAATCATAATTATCGAATCAAAAAGATCATGGAAAAAATAAAAGAACTACCGCTCAAGCAGAAAGTACTCTTAGGTGTGGGTGTTGTAATTTTTGCAATCATTTTGTTTTACCCGGATGATGAACCTGCCAGCCAATTGGCGTATCAACAGGATTTTAATCAGCAGACTCATCAGCAGGGAGTGCAACCATCACAGGATTCTCAGAACCAACGTAGTGGCACATTTTTCTCTCGTTTTGGATCTGGAAGGGGGCAGCAGATTACCATATTCGACAGAGGAGTACAGATGGAGATGGCAAGGGTAACCATACCTGCAAGCTGGAACCTTCAGTATGATATCTATACAAATCCCCAAACAGGCACATTCGATCGCTATATTTCAGAATACAGCGGCCCTGAGGGTGAAAGCATCAGAACTTTCGGTTCTGAGCTTTTTGGAGATATGTATGGCCAAAGTTTTGATCAGGCTTTGAGAAGGGCTCTACAAAATACCTTAAGAGGTGAGATTCAAAATCTAACCACAGGTAGTCTACAGCGAAGCGAGTCACTGTTAAGATCTAAATCATACAATGAACTGGTTCAGGCTGGATTTCCAGCTGACCCACTGGAAATAGAAATCAAAGGTTCCAGAAATGGCAGGCCGGTGCATGGGCTGTTTCAGATAGTGAAATCAGATTTTCCCTCAATGGGCTTTGGAGGGCAAAACGGGATGATTATGACTCAGCTCATTCTGGCGCCTGAAAATCGCTTGGATCAAACCATGGAGACGTACAGTGCTATAGAACTCAGTTATGAGCGAAATCCACAGTTCACACAAAGAGTTCAGCAGATTTCGCAGGCTTATCAACAACAAAGCCAGCAGAACCACCAGCAGAGAATGGCGGCCCAGAGAAATCAATTTGCTGAACAAAACCGGCAATGGAGCGAAAACTTTTTTGGGACATGGAATACCGGCAGTACATCAGCAGGCAGCGGATATAGTTCAAACGATCAGTTTCTTGATGCGATAACAGGATACAGTACGTTTGATGACCCTCACACCGGGTTCCAGCGCCGGGTTGAAGGCCATTATCAATACAATTTTACTGATGGTATGGGTAATTACTATGGCACGAACGACCCCACCTTCGATCATCGCTCTCTGCAAGGCAACTGGCAGCCAATCAACCCGCTTCGGCCAAACAATTAAAGCTTGGTAGTTTATAGCAAATTACAATATTGAATTGTGCTTACTATTTGTCCCGGTAAAATGATAGGAGGCTTTGCAGAACCGTCTTTTTGCCAAAGCTCATCGTTATCGGGACTTTAAAATCCTCACATATAATCAATGTGCTTCGGTTTTAAAATCCCTTTGGCCTTGATCATGGCCAAAAAAACTGGTTTTTCAAAGCTACTGTTACCTGAGTCTCATTCATAATTCAGTAATTGCAGATAGCATGTAAATATGAATATACTGTTTGCCGTATGCATGGCAACGGTTAATCATTAAGCTTCTCATCATTAGTAGAATTGAATTCCAGCACAAATTAACTGCTTAAAATTGATAAATGAGTTGGCAGCTACCCCGAAGACGAATCCAGTTGCCCTTCTATCCATGTGAGGCGACGGTTCACCAGGTCAAGCAGATTACGAGTTCGCACATTTGTTGTATCCGCTTCAAGTGCTGATTCGAGCAGGCCTTTAGATCGCAGAAAATAGGTTTTAGCCGAGTTTGTGTCTTTAAAACTTGTTCTATCTGCATGATGCGAAATATCTCCAAGGTGAATATTACTGATAGCATATGATATTTTAGCCATCGTATTTATAGGGTCATTCTCATGCTGCCATTTATAGATATTAAATGCTATTTGCATGTGTTCCAGTGCATTCTCGAGTTGATTTAGGCTTACATAAATTCTTGAAAGATTTTCATGAGATACGGCTTCATCCCTAATAGCGTTGGAATTAGTGGGATTACGTTCCACAAATATTGTTCGAAACTCCATAGATTTTTTGTAGTGGATGAGTGATTTGTCGTAATCCTCAAATAGCTGGAACATCCTGCCAAGGCGTTCATGTATTAAGCCAATATATCTCAAGTGTAGAATATTTTTTTGATCTTGAGCGTATAGGAAATCCAGTAAATTTTCGGCCATATTAAATTTTTCAAGTGCTTCTTCTGGTTTGCCGAGGTTAATGAAAGAGGGGTGGCCAAGTAGGTCGCCGTATTTGATAAGTGAAATAGCATATTCACGAAGATGTGATGTTTCATCAGGATACTCTTCTGCAAGCTCTCTATAAATATCATTAGAGAGTTTTTGATTCGCTTCTGCTGATTCTAGCTCTCCAATTGCACTAAGGACGTCACTTTTATTTTCAAGTATGTTTGCAAGAATTCTTCTTGATTCTACATTTCCAGACTCTACATCAAGTACAGAGTTGATTAAATCAAGCGCATAGCGGTAACTGGTAATGGCATCAGTATGGCGGCCAAGATTAGAATTTGTAGGATTTCCCTGAACATCTCCAACCACACGGTATGCCGTGGCAACTTCCATTTTTAAAGTAAGATCAGCATTCTCGTGAGCAGCTAGTGCACTTAGATATTGAAGTGCCCGCTCAACAATTAAAATACGTGCTGCTGTGGCTCCTGGAAGGTTTACAATCTCTTCGTGTAGTTCAAAGATGAGGCTGTTGGCAAGTTCTCTTACATCATCAAACCTTTGTTCTGCAATTAAACGCTGTTCAGTTGCAGTATTTGCCTGATTTATAGAAATCCAGGTTGCTCCTATCAATATTAAAAATATCAATCCGGCTGCAACTGCAGCCGTTTTATTTCGAAAAATAAATTTTTTTGCCCTATATATTCTGCTTTCGGGGCGTGCCATTACCGGCATATGATTTTGATAGTTTTGAATATCCTGAAGCAACTGCCCAGCGGAATCGTACCTTCTCTCCGGTTCTTTTCTAAGTGCTTTTAGAATGATATTATCAAGGTCGCCCTTTAATTTTCTCTGCGCTTGTTTTAAATAGAGTGATGCTGCTTTTTCATCTTCCGTATTAGCTGCTTTACCATTTGGTTTTACGGTAACAAGAGTACTTGGTTTTGCAGGGTCAGCCTGTATAATTGTTTGGCCGATTTCGAGTGGTGTTTTTGAATCTATTTCATATGGGAGCTTATCGGTGATTAATTTACAAAGTAAAAGCCCAAGGGAGTAAACATCCGTAGTAGTAGTAATAGGTAAGTGTTCAACCTGTTCAGGGCTGGCGTACTCTGGAGTCATCAAAAAAAGCACTGTATTAGTATTGGTGATATCAATTTCAGGGTCTTCATCA
Source organism: Balneolaceae bacterium (assembly GCA_007134085.1). GTDB lineage: Bacteria > Bacteroidota > Rhodothermia > Balneolales > Balneolaceae > Rhodohalobacter. The sequence continues at coordinate 77,435 of SLLL01000038.1, read as the reverse complement.
ACAAGTTTGGCAATGCCAAAATCGAGTAGCTTTACATTTCCCTCTGCATCTACAAGAATGTTCGAAGGTTTAATATCCCGATGCACGATAAGCCTTTTATGTGCATACTGAACAGCTTCGCAAACCTGTATAAACAGGGCAAGCCTTTCATCTAAACTTAGGTTTTTTTCTTTACAATATTCGTCAATTGGTAGCCCGTCAATGTACTCCATAATGAAATAAGGCCTGCCTGCATCCTTTATTCCCGCATCAAGTAGTTTGCAGATATGTTTATGATCGAGCCTGGCTAGTATGGATTGCTCAGCCCGTAGCCTTTCAATCATTTTTTTATCGGGAGAAAGGCCGTGCAGAAATTTTACAGCTACCTTTCGGCTAAATGTACCATCCGATCGTTCAGCCAGATAAACTGTACTCATTCCTCCCTGGCCAATCTCCTTAATGATTGTCCATGGGCCAATTTGCTCTCCGGTTTGAACAATTATATTATCAAGTACGGTACCGGATAAGAAAGCACCAGATGCGTTATGAGACCTGAGAAGCTTTTTCACCTCCGTATATAGCTCGGGATGATCTGTTTCAAGATTAGATAGGAATTTAGCTTGCTCTTCAGCTTCAAGATCAACTGCTTCAAGAAATAAATCTTGTGCAGCCTGCCACTGCTCAGAACTCAATTTGCTCATAGACTGGCCTGCATATCTAATTGGAATTTTTTATAAATGCTTCTGAGGGTTGTAACTCATTTGTTAAATAACTTTATCAGTTAATGCAATTATAAAAGTAAAAAGAGCTCACTGGCTATAACTATATAGGCAAATAATTAGTAAGACAGGACTTATGAATATTAGAGCATTATAAAATTTCAATTGTGCATTCAGCCCTAAATAGGTTAAATTATTAATGGCTATTACAACATAATTTGCATTTTATGCGAAAATTTATCTGGGCTATTTTTCTGTTGCCATTACTTCTAAGTGGATGTGGTTCAAGCGATAACGATACTTATAGGCTCACAATAACAGCTGTACCGCAAGAGGGTGGTATGGTAACTCCCGCAAATGTTGAATTCGACCGCGAAAGGCCGCTCGAAATATCAGCTACCGCGAATGAAAACTGGGTATTCAGCGAATGGCAGGGAGATCATACTGGTTCTGAGAATCCCGTAATTATTACCATTGATTCCGATAAAGATATTGCCGCTATTTTTATAAAAAGAGACTATCCGCTTACGCTTCTTACTGAAGGAGAAGGACAAATTATTGAGCAAATAGTTCAGCAGAGAACCACTGATTACCCCCACGGCACCACTATTGAACTTACGGCACAACCCGCAGCCGGCTGGGAGTTTAACCGCTGGGAAGGTGATCTTGAAGGGGATGAAAATCCTGCAACCATTACCATAGATGGCGAAACTGAAGTAACAGGTATCTTTACACGAATTGAATATCCATTAACAGTAAACATTGTGGGTGAAGGGGATGTAGAGCAGGAAGTGGTTCAAATGAGAACTACTGATTATACCGCAGGTACAGCTGTACAGCTCACGGCAATTCCTGAAGATGACTGGGCATTTTCAGAATGGGCTGGGGATGCATCAGGTGCTGATACAACCATCATTATAACTGTTGATGGGCCAAAAGAAGTTACCGCTACCTTCCTCAGAACATTCCAGTTCACCGCAGTTGCGCAACCCGAAGAGGGAGGGGTAATTACTCCTGAAGATGGCAGATACATACGCGATACCACATTTGAGGTAACCGCAGAGCCGAATCAAGGATGGCTATTTACCGGTTGGGAGGGAGATTTTACCGGAACTGTGAACCCATTCAGCCTTACGATGAACGGCAATAAAACGATAGTTGCCAACTTTGAGCGACAGGAATTTACATTCGATGTTGTTACAGATGGCGAGGGAACGGTTAACACAACACTCATTAGCGGAACGGAGACTGCTACCGGATTCCTGTTCGGGTCAGAGGTTGAAATTGAAGCCATCCCTGCAGAAAATTGGAGGTTTACAGGATGGGGTGGCGACGCCGATACCACAGCTAACCCATATGTAATTACCATCGAAGATAACCTCTCTATTACTGCGATATTTAGTGTTTTTGAAGATGGGGACGGCAGCCAGTTAAATCCGTACCAGATTGGTAATATGTATCAGTTGCAGTTTATTAACCGCTTCCCCGACGCCAATTATATTCTCATAAACGATCTTGATGGTACTACAGCTGATACACTAAATTCGGGTGAAGGGTTTTTCCCTATAGGCTCACAGGCTGAACCGTTTACAGGAACACTGAATGGAAATAATCGCACCATTACAGATTTCACCTTGAACCGTGATGATATACCAAATACCGGCCTCTTTGGCTTCATTGATGGCGGACGTGTGGAAAATCTTGGCCTGATTGACGCACAAATCTCTGGTGGTGACAGAACCGGTACGATTGCCGGTGAAAATCGCGGAGAAATTGTGAATAGCTACTCAAACAGCGGTACAATTACCGGTTCAAATTCAACAGGCGGGCTTGTTGGATTAAATCTGGGTTTGATTGAAGACTCCTACAGCTCGGGATCGGTTACTGGAAACAATAATACAGGTGGGCTTGCCGGGGAAAATACCGGAGAAATTATGATCTCATACTCTACAGCTTTAGTTGATGGGAATGATGATACAGGTGGATTGACAGGAATTAACAGCGGAACCATTTTCAGAAGCTACTCTACGGGAGCGGTTGAAGGAAACTCGGAAGTAGGCGGGTTGGTTGGTTCAAATGTATCCGGTGGCCTGGTAGATGAATCTTTCTCCTCGAGCAGTGTTTCCGCAATTGACCGTGTTGGCGGGTTGGTTGGTTCAAACGGAACAGGTGCGCCTGTCATCAGAAATTCTTACGCACGTGGTTCAGTAACATCTACCGAGGAAAACTCGGGTGGTTTAGTTGGGAATCTTGGAGTTTCAGCAATGATTGAGTTTAGTTACTCAACAGGTTCTGTTGATGGTATAATCGCAGCAGGTGGATTTGTAGGTACTAAAAACGGTACAATTGCAGGTTCTTATTGGGATACTGAAAGCTCAGGCAACGATAATGCAACTGGTACTGACGCAGAAACTGAAGGAGTTACAGGCCTTACTACAGAGCAGATGCAGGGTGAAGATGCAACCGAGATAATGACGGCATTTAACTGGGAAACGATCTGGATTACCACAGATACCTATCCGATTCTATTCTGGCAGCAGAACGATTAGAGCGAAATCCATTTTTTTCATAACCGTTCAGAGCCCTTGATTATAAAGGCTCTCTTCAATCGTTTTTCATTGCAAATCGGGGTATATTTATCAGGGATAAAGACTCCCAATAAGCTATTTTATGTAAATATTTGTATTACGATCTGTATCCCTCAGGAAAAAGAATCATCAAAAAAATTTCATAATGACAGACAAACCAAACCTGCTCATCAAAAATTGTAAACCGGTTGGCGATGGTTTCGATGGAAATACTCAGATAGATATCAGGATTGAGAACGGAATCATTTCAGAAATATCCAAAAATCTCACACAAGCAGACAAAGAAGAGCTTTTCGATGCAAAGGGGGCATACATAAGCGGTGGCTGGATGGATATGCACGTACATTTCCGCGAACCTGGGTTTGAGCACAAAGAGACGATAGAAACAGGCTGCAGGTCAGCAATGTTTGGGGGATTCACGGAAGTTGCCTGTATGCCGAACACAAAGCCTGCCATCCATACCCGCGATGTTGTGGAATTCATCAAGAATAAATCAAAAAATCAGCTTGTTGAGGTTCACCCAATTGGCTGTGTTACCAAAGATCGGGCAGGGAAATCCATAGCCGAAATGGCCGATATGCAAAAGGGTGGCGCTGTGGCTTTCAGTGATGATGGCGATCCTGTTTACAATTCACAAGTTATGCGTGTTGCTTTGGAATACTCTTCCATGCTTGGTGTGCCGATTATTAATCATGAAGAAGACCTCGACCTTTCGCGGCCTGGCCACATGCACGAAGGTGCGGTATCTACACGATTAGGGCTGGATGGTACGCCATCTATCGCAGAAGAGGCCATGATTGCCCGTGACATTCTGCTTGCAGAGTTTACAGGCGGCTACGTGCATGTGGCACACATCAGTACGCGGAAAGCGGTTGATTTGGTGCGTAGTGCTAAGGCAGACGGCATTAACGTAACAACCGAAGTGTGTACCCACCATTTTGACCTGACGGATGAAGAAGTTGAACGCAGAAATTTTGATACCAATGTGAAGATGCATCCACCGCTTCGCACGCAGGACGATGTAGACGCCATGATTGAAGGGCTTGTTGATGGTACCATTGAAGTAATTTGTACCGATCATGCTCCGCACTCCATAGAAGAGAAAGAAGTTGAATTTATTTACGCACCAAACGGTATAACCGGCCTTGATACTGCTTGGAGTATCTGTGTAAAACGGTTGTTGAAACCGGGGCTGCTTTCACTCGAACAGATTCTGGAAAAACTGGTTGCTAAACCTCGTGAAATTTTGAATATCAGTGTGCCGCAAATCAAAACAGGTAATAAAGCTAATCTTACTCTGTTTAATACGGATGAGGAGTGGGTTTATAGCAGCAATGAAGTACGCTCAAAATCGAAAAATTCCCCGTATATCGGCGAAACTCTTACCGGCAGGGCTATCGCACTGTACAATAAAGGGCGCTTTTCGGAATCCACGCTCAGAAACTAAGTTCTGACAATCGTTCTCAATGCAGTTGTTATTCAGATTTTTTTCTTTCTTCTTTCTTGCCACCACTCTTGCAGTATCAGTTGTAGCACAGAATTCTCATGAGGTTCTTGAAGATCTCAGGATCTTCGAAAAGTTTGGGATGATTTCTGAAGATATGCTTCATCAAAATCCCGATGCTGCCTACCCCTACGAATTTCTTGAGAAGAAAACGGCTATTCAGGTTCACGAGAGAAGCCGTGGCATAGTGGTTGTTCTCGATCATTTAATTCGCATTAAAGTTCACAGTGACGACCCATTCTACATTGCTGAAGCATCGATGGTTGGCATACCCTTCTATTTTGCTGATGGAATTGAACAGGTTTCGCAAATTGAGGGAATTACTCATCATGCGAACGGTGAGCGCACCTATCTGAATACAAGCACCGTTCGCACGGTTGAACTGAATAACCGTTACCGAATTCTTGAATTCGAAATGCCAAACGTACAACAGGGAGATGTGATTGAGTATAAGTACCGCATTGAACGGCGGTATATAGAAGAGTTGCCTGATATCTTTCTATCTCACCGGGTACCCACGAGAGATGCTACAATATATTTTAAAAACGCCGACTTTATCCGCTACGATGTAGTGGAGGAGAACATAGATTTTGAGCTTAGCTACGAAGAACAGCGGATTGATACAAGCAGCGTGCCATTGGTATTTACATTTAGCAGGCCTGATCCGGTTTTTGTCCAGACATGGAAGGCTTCTGATATACCTGCAGTTGATGCATTGGCTTACATCTCATCAGTTGTGGATATCCGTGCAAAGCTGAGGTTTCAGATCAGTGAGTTTGGCTTGCCAAGGCAGCCGCTCGAGAACAGCTGGGAGTTTGTGGCAGCACAAATTTTGCGGAATAATAACCCTTATACATTTTTTGAACAGAATGATTATTTAGAAGAGTTGGGACGGCAAATTCGCAGCGAAACAGAAAATACAGCTGCTGCACAGGATTCCATATTTCAATATGTGAACGATACGGTACAGTTTAATGGCCAGAGAACGGTATTTGCTGAGAGCGGGGTAGAGCATGTTCTTCGGGGGGTGCCTGCATCGCAATCAGAAATCAATATGGTTCTGCTGGGTATGTTGCGTGGCGGCGGTATAGATGCACACCCCATCTATCTATCCGGCAGAGAGTTTGGGCGAATCAATCAATCATTTCCATCTCTTTTTCAGTTTAACCGTATGATGGTTCATAGTAACATAGATGGTAAATCGTACTTTTTGGATGCATCATACCCAAGCAGTATCCCTAATCTTATACCCGTAGATTCGTTTAATGAGCAGGGGATGATTTTAACCGAAAGCGAGTATAAATGGGTAGAAATTGCCCCGGAACGAAGCATCTTCAGTTTCGATATTGAAGTTGATGCTGAGCTTCTTGAAAACGGTACGCTTCGTGGTGTACTTCGGGCAAATACAGCCGGTTACCCTTCGCAGCAGATTCGTCAGAAACTTTCTACAGGTATTCCAGCACGTGAGATTTTGGCAGAGACATTTTTCGAAATTTATGAAGACGCCATATTTGATGAGAGCATCATAAAGATTGACACTGCTGATCGGGACAACATCAGCCTGAGTACACGTTTTGAGATTCCTAACTACGCCATCACGTTTTCGGAGGGTATTGAGTTCCGCCCGATGATTGTAGGATATCTATTCAATAATCCATTCGAGCCAACAGAACGCCGGGTACCCATAACACTCGATGCTCCGGAAATGCTTTCAATCAAATACAACATAACCCTGCCCAGTGGGTATTTGTTTGATGTAACAGGAGAAACATTCTCAACGTCACTTCGCGGTGCATCACTTTTTGAAGAATACTTTACTGAAGGGAACTCCATTGAATACACATTCAACGTGGAAATTACCCTAAAAGAGTTTCCACCCGATGTGTATAGCCAACTTCGGCGAATTTATGAGCGCTGGGTAAACCTTAGTAATGATACATGGTTCATAGAGCTTCCAGACCGATGATTTTAGCAATTGAAACATCAACACCCGTCTGTTCCGTAGCCCTTGGTAAGCCAGGAAGTGTTATCGAAAAAAGAATTGAAGGAAGGGGTGTGCACTCTGAACGTACATTTGTGTTTATCAATGAGCTGCTTGAGCGGCATAATCTCAGAATAAATGGCCTTGAGGCGGTTTTGTTCAGCAACGGCCCTGGTTCTTACACCGGGCTGCGTATTGGGGCAGCAGCAATTAAAGGGTTGCTTTTTGGCCAGAATGTGCCGCTTTTTACACTGTCTTCTCTTGTCAGTTTTTCGGCTGTAAAAATCAGCCAGCAAGGGTCAACTGTTCATGCAGTTATCGATGCGCGAAGGCAGCATCTCTATCATCAAAAAGTTGAACTGGCAGAAAGTGGGGAATTGGCCATTTCTGAGCCTGTGGTTAAGGAACTGGCTGATTTAGCAGCTGAAATCAAACCCGGTGAAAGTATTGTAGGAACCGGTTGGGAGAGGTTGCAATTGCAAAATGCTGATAAGGTAGAAAAAGCCGGCACGGAAGCGATTAGTGCAAAAAATCTGATTCATGCGTGGAATAACTCTGCATTTAAAGCCCTGTTTACCGAACAAAATGTGGAGAGTTTTGAGCCGGATTATCTTACAATGGCACAGATAAATAATACTGCCATCGGGAAATAAGATTTTTGCTTAGGGCTTAATTCGTTATTTTTTGCCATCACAAATAAATTAATGATCGAATATGTCGTGGTTTAAAAGAAAAGACACCAACATTCAAACCGATAAGAAAAAAGATATGCCGGAAGGAATCTGGATTAAGGTTCCAACTACTGGAGAAACCATTCACCGGCGCGAACTGGAAGAAAATGTTTGGGTAGATCCATTAAGCGGTTATCACTTCAGAATTGGGAGTAAAGAGTATTTCTCATTTTTGTTTGATGAAGGAAAATTCACCGAGATTGCGGATGACATTCTACCTACCGATCCACTCGAATTTGCCGACAGAAAAAAATACTCCGAAAGGTTAAAACAGACACAGGCAAAATCAGGGCTTTCTGATGCGTGCCGTGTTGGAGTTGGAAAATTGGATAAACGTGATATCGTTATCGCCTGTATGGATTTTGCATTCATCGGTGGCAGTATGGGTGCTGTTGTGGGTGAAAGGCTTAGTATGGCGATAGATCACGCAAGAGAGAAAAAGTTCCCGCTGGTTATTATTTCACAGTCAGGTGGCGCACGGATGATGGAGAGCGTTTTCAGCCTGATGCAGATGGCAAAAACCTCTGCAAAGCTTGCCCTCCTTGATAAGGAAAATGTGCCATACATCTCACTTATGACCAACCCAACCACAGGTGGTGTAACTGCCAGTTATGCAATGCTTGGTGATTTTAACATCGCTGAGCCGGGGGCATTGATTGGGTTTGCAGGCCCGAGGGTTATTCGCCAAACCATTGGAAGGGATCTGCCCGAGGGTTTTCAAACATCAGAGTACCTTCTGGAACACGGTTTTCTCGATTTCATTGTAAAAAGGCCAAAATTGAAGCGAAAACTTTCGCGGCTGCTGAAGATTCTCGAAAATAAAGGGAAGGAGTAGAGGCAGATTTTAGCTTTTTATAAGAAAAAGCATTTTAAAGAACAGACTCAGTTCGTAAAGAGGGCACAAACCTGGATTGTCCGTAACATTCAATTTGATAAATAATCCATCATGAGATTCGCTGACTACGCAAAAATTTATGTTACAGCCGGAAATGGCGGCAGCGGAATGGCGCATTTCAGAAGAGAGAAATACGTACCCCGTGGAGGGCCGGACGGCGGCGACGGGGGTAAAGGTGGTGATGTGGTGTTGAGGGGAAATCCACAGTTAAACACGCTCCTTGATCTTCGGTACCGAAAATTCATAAAAGCCAAGCATGGAAAACATGGCGGCAGTGCCAGAAAAACAGGCAAAGATGGTGAGCCCGAAATTCTTGAAGTGCCACTCGGAACCGTTGTTTACGATGCCGAAACCAAAGAGCGTCTCGGCGAAATCACGGATGCTGGAGAAGAAGTAATCATTGCCCATGGTGGTAAAGGAGGCCTTGGGAACTGGCATTTCAGGAGTGCAACCAACCAAACACCACAGCACTATCAGGAAGGCGAGGAGGGCGAAGAGAGGGTTGTAGAGCTGGAACTGAAACTGATTGCAGATATAGGCCTTGTTGGCTTTCCAAATGCGGGAAAAAGTACACTTCTGAGTGCATTGAGTGAGGCACGGCCAAAAATTGCCGACTATCCCTTCACCACACTTGAGCCAAATCTTGGAGTGGTAACTTTTTCTGACTATCGCAGTTTTGTAATGGCAGATATTCCCGGAATAATTGAGGATGCCCACGAAGGGAAAGGGCTCGGCCTGCAGTTTCTGCGGCATATTGAACGCAACAAACTGCTGCTCTTTATGGTAGCCGCAGATACAGATATTCAGGCGGAATATGATGCCCTCTTACACGAACTCAGAGAGTACAGGGCTGACCTGCTTGATAAGCCACGCCTGCTGGCCATCACCAAAATGGACCTTGTGCCTGGCTACAAATTTGAAGAGCCCGTTGTTTTTGATGACAACGTAGAAGTGATTGAAATTTCATCAGCTACCGGGCACAATATTGATCAACTGAAAGAAAAAATCTGGGAGAAACTACAGGGGTTTGAAGAGGAGGAGTCACTATAGGGCGTTACTCGCGCTGCAATCCGTACCCGATATGGGGCTTAGGCGCATCAAACAGCTGCTTCACAAAACCGGCGTGAGTGATGCTGCAGAACTATTCAACCTGAAAGTGCATGACTTTCTAAAGATTGACGGCTTCGGCGAACATGTAGCCAGAAATATTGTAACGTTTGATGGCTGGAATGAGGTTGATGCTATTCTCGAGAAAACCGAAAAAGCCGGTGCCGATCTGGTTGCTGTTGATGATGAAGAGTACCCAAGGATGTTGAGACAGATTTATGATCCACCCATACTTTTGTGGGTAAAAGGGGATAAATCGGTTTTAAACAGTGATGGTGTAGCTATCATTGGCACAAGAAGGCCGGGAACTTACGGTATGCAGCAAACGGCTGTTTGGGCAAAACAGTTGGCCGAAACCGGAATTACTGTTAACAGCGGGCTAGCATACGGTGTTGATGCCATTGCACACAAAACAGCCCTGCAATCAGGCGGGAAAACCGTGGCAGTTTTGGGCTCCGGTATTGATGTGATTTATCCTGCGAAAAACAGTAACATTGCCCGCCAGATGGCTGAAAATGGTGGCGCAGTTATCACAGAATATCCTCCCGGCTCACCACCTGATGCGGTTAATTTCCCCGCCAGGAACCGAATTGTAAGCGGCATGAGCCATGGAGTGCTTGTTGTAGAAAGCGGAATAAAAGGCGGCAGTATGATTACAGCAAGATATGCCCTCGACCAAAACCGGGAAGTGTTTGTTGTACCCCATCAGCTTGATTATGCCAGGGGCGAGGGGTGTAACTATCTCATAAAAATGGGGCAGGGCAAACTGGTTCAAAGGCTGGATGATATTCTTGAAGAGGTATCTATTACCACGAATGAAGTTCAGGCTCAAAAAGCAGTTCAAACAGCCAAGAAGTGGGAAAGCCTTGAGCTTAACAGTGAGTTGGAAACTATTTGTAAACTTCTTGCCGAGGGTGAACTGCACATCGACCAAATCAGTGGGAAACTGGGGAGCCCAACGTTTAAACTTTTGCCGCTACTCTTAGATCTTGAGATGCAGGGAGCTGTGAGGCAAAAAGCCGGTAAGTATTTTGAGCTGGTTTGATATCAGCCTCCGGGAAAACGTTAATTGTTGTTCTTCTCACAAAAAGATATTAGAGGTTTAATTTCGTGGTTTTTACCTCGATTGCCTTATTGCACTGTTTTTATACGAACGATTATAGGGTTATTTTTGAAGTGAAATTATGATACGAGTACACGATGTTATTTTGTCGGAAGATATTGCAACTGCCAAGTTTGCCTGTAACCTTACACGGTGCAAAGGCGCGTGCTGTGTGGTTGGTGATGCCGGCGCACCGGTTGTAAAAGAAGAGATTCCGGTTCTACGGAAAGCGTTTAATGAACTGAAAGGTGAACTCAATCCGGAAGCCGTAAAAGTTGCAGAGGAGAAAGGAGTGGTTCAGGGTGATTCATCATCCGGATATGAAATAACTTGTGTTGAGAGTGGTGAATGTATTTTTGTTCAAAAAGATGATGCAGGTGTGGCAACTTGCGCCATTCAGAGTGCGTATTATGAAGGCCGGTTTACATGGGAAAAGCCCATAAGCTGCCACCTTTATCCGGTTCGCCTGAAACATATTGCCGGTTTTGATTATGCTAATTTTGAGTACATCCCCGAGCTCTGCTCAGCTGGTTGCAGACGAGGCGAGGATGAGGGTATTTATCTGGCTGATTTTTTAAAGGATTCCCTCGTAAGACGATACGGCGAACAGTGGTATAACAATTTTTTGGAAGCGTGTGATGAAGTGCGCAATGGCGTAAAAAAGTAGATGCTTAAAACAGGTCAAAACATATCGCAGAAGCAGGCCTTGCAGCAAAAACTGTCTCCACAGCAGATTCAGTTTGTGAAATTGCTGCAGCTGCCTACCCTCGGCCTTGAACAGCGCGTGAAGCAGGAGATGGAAATGAATCCGGTTTTGGAAGAGGCCGACCCGTTCCTTGAAGAGAGAGTCGATCTTGAAGAGCCTGAATGGGAGGAGAAGAAAGAGAGAGATGAAGATGAACCCGATATTGATCCTGTTGACCAGAATGAAGAGATCGATTGGGATTCGTTTATGCACAACACGGAATACGACGGGGTGAACTACTCTGCTTACTCCGGAGAAGATGACTGGCGGGATATTCCGAACCCTTATCATGAATCACTACTTGAAGAGCTTGAAAAACAGGTGGCACTCCTAAACTTTAGCGATGAGGAGATGCTGATATCTGATCAGATTTTGGGTTCGCTTGATGAGGATGGCTACTTCCGGCGTGAGAGCGAAGCTGTGGTGGATAATATCGCATTTAACCACGGCATTCTGGTGAAAAAAGAGCAGGTGGAGAGCGTTCGTAAGCGAATTCAGCATCTTGATCCGCTGGGAATTGCATCAAAAGACCTGCAAGACTGCTTGCTATGCCAGGTGAAACAATCGGAAGGAGATCCCATCATCAGAGAGATAGCTGCAGACTTGCTGGAAAATGAGTGGGATGCTTTTGAAAAGAAACATTTTGAAAAGCTTAAAACACGCCTCGATATTGATGATGAAACCCTGAAGCGGGTTTTCTCTCTGGTTAAAAGTTTGAATCCCCGGCCGGGTGCTGAAATCAGCAGGGAAGAGGAGAACCGGTACTTTATTGAGCCCGATTTTGAAGTGTGGTTTGAACCATCTGACGATGATGAAAACAGTAGCGATGGTGAATTTGTAATTCGGTTAAATCAGCGAAATACTCCGCCGCTGAGAATATCACCCGAATACAAACAGATGTGGGACAGCATGAAAAAGGCCCCGAAAGGTGAGAACAATCAGGCGCAAAAATTTATCAAAGAGAAGGTAGAATCGGCACAGTGGTTTATTGATTCCATACGCCAAAGGCAGCAAACATTGATGAAAACCATGCGCACCATTGTGGCATTGCAAGAGGAGTTTTTTAAGCATGGTGAAGGCCTCAGGCCAATGATATTGAAAGATATCGCTGAGCGAATCGGGATGGATATTTCAACCGTTTCAAGAGTTGTGAACAGCAAATATGTTCAGACCAATTTTGGCGTTTTCGAGCTTAAATACTTTTTTACTGAGGGGCTGGAAACTGAGAGCGGTGAGGATGTATCGAGCAGGGAGGTGAAAAAAATTCTTGAAGATGTAATCTCAAAAGAAAATAAGAGGAAGCCGCTGAGCGATCAGGCACTCACCGACATTTTAAATGATCGGGGATTTAAGGTTGCAAGGAGAACCGTTAGTAAATATAGAGAGAGTTTAAACCTGCCTGTTGCCAGGCTGCGAAAGCAGATTGTTTAACCTGAGGAATAAGCAGCTGCTACGGCAAGTTTAAAACCAGATGAATTGGCTCCAAAAGTGCCGGGTTCAAAAGCACCGAAAAAAGTGCAGAAAATATCAAAACAGCATGTAAGCCAACCGTTAATGCAAGATTCCAGATTGGGCTGCCATCCAGTTGCCGGCTGCCGTCTATAGCTGCAATATTAAAGCTGAAGAACCAAACAACAAGGAAAATAGCTGAGAGTGAGAGAATTAACAATGGAGAAGATTGAGTCTCAGCAAGAACTACTATCAAAAATAGCAGGATAATATTTATAAGGAGTGGCCAACAATAGAGATGAATGGCTTGTGTAAGCTGAGTGATTTTTTTGTTAAAGAGTATAAGCCAAAAAACAGAAATGCCATGTGAGAGTATCGCCAGTAAAAAGCCAGTGATAAATAGTGTGTATTGCTCAAAACCGGCAAGGAAAAAATGGGGCAGATAATATTCAAGTGCTGCAAAACCTGTTGGGCTGATCAGAACACGCGAAACCACGTAGAATAACAGGCCTGTAGCGAGTGCATGAACCACAAAAATCACATAGCCTGATGATTTACTTCGAACCCGGCCTTCAAAAAGGTCAGCCATAAAAAAGCTGTGATTGAAAAAATATCGCCCCGCAAAAGAGATGAAAAACGGCTGATACTTATAATGCAGAAGCAGTAGTACAAAAATTACAAAAAGCAATATGATATGCCAGTTTGGAGCCATTGAGGGAGCATCCTTTGCCGGTAATGGGAATAAAACCTCCTTGCCGATAACATGATCGGTAAGTAAAATGGCAAGATCGGGCTGAAGATCTAACGTTTGGAAAAACCAATCTGACGGCAGAATAATGATACTGGTTTCATGGGCAAGAGAGGCATTCAGAACTTCTTCAAGTTTTTGTACTGATTTTCTGTTCTCCTGAGGATTGGGATTGAAATGTATTACAGGGGTTGAAGGCAAACTATCCGTACTATTCACGTGATAAGAAACAGAAATAAACCCAAGTGGCTGCGGAAAGTGCCTCGGCTCAGCAAAAGCAGATTGATAATAGATCGGTTTACTCAGGGTTTGAGATAGTGAATCCCCAATAAAAGAGAGTTCCCTGCCAAAATTATGCGCAAAATCAGCGGGATATTTTAACATGCTTACCGCCGCGATTCGGTTTTGAATCTGAGAAGAGAACCCGCTATACCGCTGAACCGTACGGTTTATCAACTGATCGCGATCTTCTGTGATCTGCCGAGGTGTAAGAAATTTATTATCTGATGAGAGGAGTATGTAAAAGTTAGCAAGTGCAGTTGAACTGAGCCGTATTGGGTCTTCAATTTCAATCAAATCTACACCGATAGTGCGGGCAAGTTGAAGCTGTTCATCATTAGGAAAGGAGCTGTCCGAATCTATATGAATGGCAATTCTGTTGCCGGCACTGTTACTGTCGGTTAGCTCGTTTGCGGAGTTTGGGATAAATATCAGCCAGTAAAAAAGTAGCGAAAGCAATAGCTGCACAGTGGCGGATATTATTTTTTCAGTTCAACATTGCGTTCAATGGCAAGCTTGCGGGTCTCTTTAAAAGTGGAAAGTACAATATTTGAACGGGTACGTGAAACGCCATCCCATGTTTGAATGAGAGACAAAAAACGCTCCAGTGATTCGGTATTTTTGGTTCTAACCTTCAGGATGTGAGAGCCGTCGCCGGTAATAGAATGGCACTCAAGCACTTCAGGGTGCTTGGTAATTTTGTCGATAAAGTTGGGGTAACGCTCAGAGCTGTCAACCTCAACGAAAATAAATGCAGTTATATCAAAATTAAATTTCTTTGCATCAAGAATGGCGTTATACGTGGCAATAAGCCCCTTTTCTTCTAGTTTGCGCATTCGCTCAGATACAGAAGGAACGGAAAGATGCACAATTTCAGCGATGGTATTACGCTGCGCCCGGCCATCTTCCTGTAAATGGTTAAGAATTTTGATGTCTGTTTCGTCCAGTTGATAGGTCATAATTATGGTAGTCTGCCTAAAATTTCTAATTCATTTGAATATAAACTTTAATTTGTTAGATAAACAGGTGTATTTGAGAACTATTTCGTGATTTTTTGATGGGGTGTGTGTTCTCGACTTCATCCCGATTGAACTGCATCGGAATTGCGCTCGAACCGACGGGGTTGTATGCTATGTATCAACCCAGAACGTCACATCGACGGATTGTGTACTAAGTGTCAACCCGCAAATCAAAAAACCAATCCACCTCCGAAAAAACTTTATTGATGAGTTAACTACTTGTATCTTTGAAGGCTGAAAACCTAACTATTTGAGATCTAAGAAAATTTATGCTTGATATTACTTTTATTCGCGAAAACAGTGCTCTTGTAAAGCAGGGGATGGTGAACAAAGGGGAGAAAAACACCGATGTTGTTGATCTTGTCATCGAAAAGGATGAGCAGTGGCGTGGTGTGGTCACCCAGTTAGACAGGCTCCGGGCCGAAGGCAACAAAAAAGCGAAGATGATTGGCGAGCTGATGGGTCAGGGAAAAAGAGAAGAGGCTCAGAAAATCATCAAAGAGACGGGCGATAACAAAGAGAAAGTAAAAGAGCTGGAATCCACACTCGCCGAAGTGCAGGCCGAACGGGATAATCTGCTCTATCAGATTCCCAACGTGCCGGATGAAAGTGTACCGGTGGGGCATAGCGAAGAGGATAATCAGGTTTATAAAACCTGGGGCGAGCCGGTAAAAGAAGATTGGCTCCTTCCTCACTGGGATATCGCGGCAGAGAAAAAGTGGATCGATTTTGACCGCGGCTCAAAAGTAACAGGAGCCGGTTTTCCGTTCTATGTGGGGCAGATGGCGCGGCTGCAGCGGGCACTCATTAACTTTTTCCTGAACGAAGCTGTGGCGCATGGCTTCACCGAAATTCAGTCTCCCTATTTTGTGAATGAAGATTCCGCCCGCGGTACCGGACAGATTCCCGATAAGGAGGATATGATGTACACCGTTCCGCGCGATGGCTTTTTTGCCATCCCAACTGCCGAAGTTCCGGTCACCAATTTTCATCGTGATGAAATTTTGAGCATGGATGAGCTGCCAATCTACTACACGGCCTACACCCCCTGCTGGAGGCGCGAAGCGGGTAGTTATGGGAAAGATGTACGCGGGCTCAACCGCCTGCACCAGTTCGACAAGGTGGAACTGGTAAAATTTGTACATCCCGACAACTCCGATGCCGAGCTCGAAACACTTCGCGAATATGCCGAATCACTCCTCGAAAAACTAAACCTGCCATACCGCACACTACTGATGTGCACCGGCGATATGGGTTTTACCCAAACCAAAAAATACGATCTTGAAGTGTGGAGCCCCGGCCAGCAGCGATGGCTGGAAGTTAGCTCCTGTTCTAATTTTGGCTCATTCCAGGCGCGGCGGATGCAGCTTCGGTATAAAAATGAGAAGGGCAAAACCGAAATGGTGCACACGCTTAATGGAAGCGGACTCGCCCTTCCACGCATTGTAGCCTCTATTTTGGAAACCTATCAAACCGAAGCCGGCGATGTGAATGTGCCGGAGGTTCTGCAGCCGTATATGGGTACAGAGAAGATGTAGTTATTTATTTCTTCAGATTTCTATGTTTGTTAGCTATTAATTTCGTTAATAGTTTATAGTTATAATTCTGAATTCAAAATTTTGCGTTTTTACTTACATTTGTAGTGAATTAAACCCAAGCAATTCATGAAGATATCAGACCTTAAAAACAGTGAACTTGAGCAGGCATGTAAAGAATATCAAGTTAGGGAGCTCTATGTTTTTGGCTCGATTGTTACAGATAATTTTCAAAAAAATAGTGACTTAGATTTTTTAGTAGTTTTTGATCGATCCGGTTTTGAAGGTGCTTTTAACCAGTTCATGGGCTTAAAAGAAAGGCTTGAAAAGATATACAACCGAAGTGTTGATTTGATTACGTACAAAAAATTCAGAAATCCTCTGTTTGAAGAGGAAGTAGAAAAATCGAAAACACTTTTGTATGCCGCATAGCCCACGAAAATTACTACTCGATATTACTCTTTCCTGCAATGAAATTAACGACTTTACAGCGGGTAAATCTTATGAACAATTCCTAAAAGATCGTTTATTACAATTAGCTATTGAAAGGCAGTTTGAAATTATTGGGGAAGCACTATTTCGGTTAGAAAAAATTGAACAGGATAAACTGGCTAAAAGAATTCCTGAGTACAGAAAAATTATTGATTTCAGGAATATTCTGGCTCATGGTTATGACATAGTAGATGTTGCAGCACTATGGGATTTCGTTCAAAACCGGGTTCCAGAGTTATTGGAAAAGGTTCAGAACTATTGAGTAGCCTTAAAAATGGCCAAACTTTGTCATTATGATACAGTGATAATAACAGGATAAGTGAAGATGAAATTTTTTCATCCGGCTGTACTCTGGAATCTTGGCTCTGCAGGATGTTTATTACTTTATTTAACCCTGGCAGATGCCGCCTCATTTGCCGATAGCGTGGTTCTGTTTGTGGGAGCTACTCTGGTTCTTTTCATTGTCACGGTCATTCGTACAGAGAAATCAGCCGCAGAGAGTTCCCGCTTTGCATATAAATTCATTTTTCTCGTTGCAGCATTAGCTACAACTATTTTTTGGTTCAGAGCATGGCAGGGTGCTCCGAGCGGAATACTTGCCACTTTGTTTTTAGATATTCTGATTGTTGCGTTCTGGTGGCCGGGTGTTCTCTTCGCCACTTTATACAGGCAGCCGGGTGATGGCTGGTTTCCCCGCAGCCGTTCACAAATTTTACGGCATACCGGAACAGGATTAGCTGGCAGTATAGTTGGCATTCTAATCGCATGGGCTGTAAATGAGCAGATGCTCAAAATGGCAGATAAAGCCGACATGTTCAACGAACTGAATAGGATTGAGCAAAACCTTCCTGAGAATCTGAGTTTTAACTATCAATTTGAGAATAAAACATTATATGCAGAGTATGATTTTTCAAGTGTTTCAAATGAAATCAGCTATCCGTTCCTTAAACTTCTTAAAAGGCAGGTTTTAGTGTCCTCAGATTTGATTCGTTACCACTCGGTTCGAAGGGTAGTGATTTCAATGTTGAGGGATGGAGAAGAGTTCGCAAAACTGGACTGGGGCACTGAAAGCAGACGCAATGCCTGGAAGCATCTGCAACTGGATTACGATCTTGCAGGAATCCGTTCATTTCCCTCTGAACAGGATATCACTTTTTTATTGAGTGAGTTTGAGACAGAGATGGATTCAAACATTCATCTAAGCTTGCAGAACCCGAACATGAGATTAGAATGGTTCGGAGATCCTGAACCATTTTCAGAACCTTCAGGCCTGATCCGGTTTTCGAATGCGATCGATCAAATCAATAAGATGATTAGTGAATTAGGGATGCACTTTTTAGGCATAGAAAGATTTTATGTTGATTTACCGGGATATTCAATCAGCTTTGATACGCCGCAACTCTTGTATGCTACATTTCGGGTGCAAAGGCAGATACAAACAGAAGAAGCAGCCGTGCAACTCAATATCGGTGAAGTTAGTGAAGGCCGCGATCTCAGTTATTATCAGTTTTGGTCTCCGGCTGTACTTGTTCAGGATGGCCCCGTGCCGGGCGAAAGCTATTTAAGGCCAAGGGAGGTTGAGCCATATCTTGCTACAAGTGTGGGGGAGTATCAGCTCTTTCTGATACGTGTTGGAGCCGGCGGGGAGGCAGAATTTATCATTTATAAAACAAATTCGATTCACGATACTTTCCAGCCCATCATCCTGAATCCCTCCGAAAGTATAGAATTGAACTCGTTACGGCTCACAAATGCCGGCTGGATAAAATAGTGTTATTTTGTTTGAGGAAACGATTTAAACCCATCCTCAAATTTCCTAATAACCTCTTATTAATTATATTGTTCGCTTTGATGGAATACTAACCTGTAAACAAAGCCCTCAATGGAACAGCCACAAACACCATCGGCAAAGGTAAAGGCCGGGCCGGTAAAACCGGTGGAACGGATTGTTGACCTCGATATACTTCGCGGAATTGCCCTCTTTGGCATTCTGGTTGTAAACCTCTTTCTTTTTGCAAACCCCATCGCCATTTTGGCTGCCGATTCCGCTATGTGGGGAGAGTGGTACAATCAGGCCTATCTCTTCTTTAGCCGGGCCTTTTTTGAAGGGAAATTCATCACCCTCTTTTCGTTTCTCTTTGGGCTTGGCTTCTACATCTTTACGGAACGCCTCAAAGAGAAGGGGATGCCCGTACGGCGTGTCTATTTTCGCAGGATGGTGCTGCTCTTTATCATCGGGATGATGCATGCCTGGCTGTTATGGCCCGGTGATATTCTTGTTCCCTACGCAGTTGGCGGATTTGTAATTATGCTCTTCCTTTATCGAACGGATAAAACCATTAAAGTTTGGATAGGGTTGTTTATTGGTGGTTTCCTGGCCCTGTTTACGCTGCTGATTGTTTTTGTGATGTGGGGCATGAGTATGCCTGATGTGGCTCCCGGCATAAAAGCAGGATTTGCGGAGTCGGCTGAAGGCTTTCAGGACCTGCTTGATCGGGGTTACGAAGTACTGGTAAATGGCACTTACGCAGAGATAATTGAGTACCGTGGGGAAGAGCTGGCGTTTGCATGGTCGGGCATGTTCATCTCACCGATGGGGATGCCATACATAATCTCCATTTTTCTGATAGGTCTTCTTATTGGCCGTAAAGGGCTGCTGCAAAAGCCAAAACTGTTGCGTGAACTGCTTATTCCCCGCCGGTGGAAATTCTTTATAGCGGGCTTCATCCTCTCCGTTATCTATGCCACTACGTTTCTCTACACAGATCCCGTGTTTTTCAATTACTGGTATCTGGTGCAGATGGTTTCCATCCTGTTTGGCGCACCGCTGATGATGTTTGGCTACTGCGGGTTTATTCTCAAATGGCTGGATGACGGCAAAGCCACAACCTTTCTGAAACGTTTTGCCCCCGTTGGCAGGATGGCCCTCACCAACTACATCATGCAGAGCGTAATCTGCGCAACCATTTTTTACAGTTTTGGCCTCGGGTTGATTGGCCAATTCCCGCCCATCTTCATACTGCCACTCGCACTTTTGATATTTACAATTCAGGTATATCTGAGTAAATGGTATTTCAGTAAATACAAAATGGGCCCGTTAGAAAGGCTCTGGAGGTTGGGTACGTATTTGAAGAGAGTTTGAGCGATGATTAATTACAAACTGATGCAGCTGGATTTTTGAGTTTCTGGCTGCATGTCTTCTCTAATCAAATAAACTAAAGGAGATAAATGATGATACAATTTCTATTTGGGGCTCTCGCCGGAGCTTTCATCTGTATGATCATACTTCAGTTTGCTACGCAAAAATCAATCACCATTTCTGTGATTAAAGACAAAGCAGAAGATCCCGGCCGCTACAGAAACATGCAGTTAGCTTATTTTTGCGGTGTATTGGCGGCTATTACGCTTGCATTGATTGTGCCGAATTTGTGATTTGAATGCGTTAATTCACTTAGAAAAATAAAATTCTAACTGCGGAATTGTCGTTGTTTTTCTAAGATTAGCTCACGATACTATTTTTACACAACACATAAAGAATAAAATTGCTATGGAAAAAACAGAATTAAAAAAGGAAATAGAGACTTTACTGAGAGATCTTCCGGATGATGCGGATTGGGATGACCTCATGTATAAAATCTACGTTCGGCAATCTATAGAGCAGGGTTTGAAAGATTCGGAAGAGGGCAGGATTGTCTCTCATGAAGAGATTTTAAAAAAATACCAATTGGTTACATGAAAATAGCCTGGACAAAAAAAGGCAGAAAAACAGTTAGGGCAAATTTTTAATTACATTGTAGAAGATTCTGTTCTTTATGCCTATCGAACAGTTGAAAAAATCATTAAAAAGTCTGAATCAATAGCTCCATATCCTCACAAGGGCTGAATGGTTCCTGAGTACGAAAGAGAAGATATTCGGGAAGTATTTTTTCACCCCTACCGAATTATCTATTTGATTAAAGACCAAGAGAAGTTCATAGAGATTCTTAGTGTGATTCACGAAGCAAGATTTCTGTCTCGCAAACCTGATTAATAAAAAAATTGGAAATTTTTGGTTTTAGTCAAAATGAATGCCATTAGAGTGTTTGGCAACTACATTAATAGATGGCATATTCCATTTTAAGTCTGATAATCTTCTAAGCATATATCTTTACTTGCTAATACCAGCAAGCCCTAAAACAACGCGCTATCGCACTTTTTACTTGAATTCATATTCCTGAATTGCTGTAAGTAATGATTTGTAGAAAGTTTTTTGGAATTTAAACCACCGCAAACAACTCTTCATCCTTAAAATTGAGCAGCTTTTCCAGGATGGGGGCCATCTCTTTTTCGTCCATAATGGAGGCGCGCAGTTTTTTGCCGTTGCGGATGCCCTTCAGATACTGCCCGTAGTGTTTTTTCATGATGATAACGCCATAGCGTTCGCCGTGGTGGGCAACGGAGAGGCGAAGCTGTTCGGCGCAGAGTTCTAAACGGTCAGATACGGTTGCTTCGGGCAGCAGTTCTCCCGTTTCCATGTAGTGACGGGTTTGTTCAAAAATCCACGGGTTGCCGATGGCGCCGCGGCCAATCATTACGCCGTCAACGCCGGTTTCATCGAACATTTTTTTAGCAAGCTGTGGTGTGGTAACATCGCCGTTACCGATAATAGGGATTTCGAGCCCCGGGGTATCTTTCAGTTTTTTGAGCCACTCCCAGCGGGCATCGCCCTTATATTTCTGGGCGCGTGTACGTGCGTGTACGGTCAGGGCTTTTACGCCCAGGCTCTGCAGCATCAGTGCCACCTCGCTGATTCGGATGGTGTTATCATCCCAGCCGAGGCGGGTTTTAACGGTAACGGGAAGGTTGCCGGCGGCATCAACCACGGTGCCGGCCATGCGTTCCATCATACCGATATCTTTAAGGCAGGCAGAGCCCGCGCCTTTCTTCACAATCTTATAAACCGGGCAGCCAAAGTTGATGTCCACCAGGTCGGGGTTGTTGGCAACAGCTACTTTTGTGGCGCCTTCCATCGCCTCTTCGCGTCCGCCAAAAATCTGAATGCCAAATGGGCGCTCAATCTCTTCGAACTGCATTTTATGCATGGCAATATCGGCATCACGGATGATCGCCTCAGAGCTGATAAACTCCGTATAGACAATGTCGGCTCCCTTTTTCTTGCAAATCTGCCGGAAGGGGGAGTCGGTAACATCCTCCATTGGAGCCAGAAAGAGTGGACGGTTGCCTAAGTTGATGGTATCGATGTTCATAGGGTTGGATTAATGAAAGTAGTTCGAGGTGGTTAATATTTAGTGATTGATAAAGAAAGTGTTCTCGTCTTCATTCCGCCTGCCCCGATTGCTCGGTGCCAAAAAGCGGCGGAATTGCGCCTGCCTATGTCAGCAGACAGGCTCGAACTGACGGGTATAAAAATACGAGTTTTAAGGGATGATGGCTAAGAAATGATATATCATCTGTGGTTCAGTGGCTGAAAACCGATTTTCAGATAAAAAAATCTTAAATATTTTCAGTTTGAAGCGCTTCCAGCCCGATTCTGCTATGCCGAGAATAGCCAATTGTTTATTTAACCTGTATATTAGAGTGTTAAACGAAATTCCGAATAAAAAAGGAGTACAAAATAATGACACTTGCAAAATCAAGTATTGAAGAGTTACTGGGTAAAGATGCCGACTCTTTATTAAATCATGTATGTAAAACCATACCAAAAGAGAATTTACACCTGCCAACTTCAGGTTATGTTGATGATGTGTGGTATCACTCAGACAGAAATAACAGAGTGCTGCACAACCTTCAGAGAATGTTCGATCACGGGCGCCTTGCCGGTACCGGATACCTCTCTATTCTTCCTGTTGACCAGGGAATTGAGCACAGTGCCGGTGCATCGTTCGCGAAAAACCCTGCCTATTTCGATCCTGAAAAAATTGTTGAACTCGCCATTGAAGGCGGCTGTAATGCAGTTGCTTCAACATTTGGCGTATTGGGTGCGGTTGCGAGAAAATATGCGCACAAAATTCCGTTTCTGGTAAAGATCAACCATAATGAGCTTCTCACATTCCCGAACAAGTTCGATCAGATTATGTTCGGTTCTATCGAGAAAGCGTACAACATGGGTGCTGCAGCTGTTGGTGCAACCATCTATTTTGGATCAGAAGAATCATCACGCCAGATCGTGGAAGTAGCTGAAGCTTTCGATTATGCTCACGAGCTGGGCATGGCAACCGTTCTTTGGTGCTACACACGTAACAACGCATTTAAAGTTGATGGTGTTGATTATCACTCATCTGCCGACCTCACCGGCCAGGCTAACCACCTCGGAGCAACGATTGGTGCAGACATTGTAAAGCAAAAATTGCCAGAAAACAACGGCGGTTACCTTGCACTTAATGCTGGCGATTCAAGCTATGGTAAGCTCGATCAGCGTATTTATGATGAACTTACATCAGATAATCCTATCGACCTTACAAGATACCAGGTAGCGAATGGCTACATGGGCCGTGCAGGGCTTATCAACTCAGGTGGTGCATCCGGAAGCGACGACTTTGCCGATGCTGTAAAAACTGCTGTTGTGAACAAGCGCGCCGGCGGAATGGGGCTCATCAGTGGCCGTAAGGCATTCCAGCGTCCAATGGGCGAAGGCGTTAAACTTCTGAACTACATTCAGGATGTTTATCTGAACGATGAAATAACCATCGCTTAATTAATCCTTTCAAGCCATGCCCGAAGTAGTTAAGGCATGGCTTTTTTTTGCCTGTTTTTTCCTGCTAACCGGAATTGAGTTTTACAACCATTGGCTGACACCCTGCAAAATACCACCAAAAGCGGGCCCCTGATCTCTTTCAAATACATGGCAATTTCCATTGTATTGAGCATGGTTAGCATGGGGGTTGTAATCTACCTCACCTACACCCCGGGTATTCTTGAACACCTGAAACCCAAGCGGATGCCGGGGCTTGTACTGGCTATTTTTGTTACGTTTCTGAAGGTCTATTTCTCTGCGGCGAAGATTCGTTTTCTGGCGGATAAGGCTATCAGCAAAATGGCGGCAATGAGAATTGCCCTCACGTGGGACTTTGCCTCTGCCGTAACGCCATCCACTATTGGCGGTGCTCCCGTTGCAACTTACGCGATGACACGGGAAGGGCTTAAGCTTGGAAAATCATCGGCAATTGTACTTTATGGAGTGCTTTTAGATCAGTTCTGGTACGCACTTGCGGTACCCATTCTGTTGATCTCGGGCATCTACTTTCAGGTAATACCTGAAGAGATTGGCTTGGTTGGCAACATCACAATGGCACTCATTTATGGAGGATTACTCGCTTACGGTGCAATACTGGCTTACGGGTTGCTGGTAAATCCCGCTGCCATGAAGAAAATTGTGAATGTGGTTTTCAGGCTGCCGTTTCTTCGAAAATACTCCGAAAAAGTGAATGCTGAAGCAGAAAACCTTGAAAAATATTCCATCGAGCTGCGAAAGAAACCGTTCAGTTTTGTGCTGAAAGCATTCTTCCTCTCTACCATGAGCTGGCTCTGCAGAATCGCAATC
This sequence comes from Balneolaceae bacterium, assembly GCA_007134085.1. GTDB lineage: Bacteria > Bacteroidota > Rhodothermia > Balneolales > Balneolaceae > Rhodohalobacter. The sequence continues at coordinate 53,022 of SLLL01000038.1, read as the reverse complement.
CCGGTTATTGTAGTACTAAGCCTTTTGCCGGCTGATGAAATTCTTCTTGTATTACGAAGCTTATCGATGAACCTCGCATTCCTTGTGATTCCCACCCCGGGCGGCTCCGGTGGGGTAGAGGGGCTTTTTGCCATTTTCCTCGGCCCGCTTATCGACCGAAAAGCATTTATTGGCCTGGCGGTTTTTACCTGGCGAATTATTACCTACTACATAAGCATCGGTTTGGGAATTTTCGCTATGTTCTGGTACGTAAACCAAACGGTTACCGAGAAACTTGATTCATCCGGCAAAGTGGAGAAGTAAACATGGCGAAAGAGCGCATTCGGTTTATTTGCAGTAATTGTGGCCACGATTCACCCAAGTGGCAGGGAGTATGTCCCTCTTGTAATGAATGGAACACCTTTTCTGAACAGAAAGTGGTGAAGGCTGGCAAGGAGAAGAATAAGATTGCTATTTCTGATGATGGAGGCAGCAAAATCACCGCCCTTTCTGATATCGAGATAAGCGATGCCGACCGTTTCAGCACAAACCTGAAAGAGTTCGACAGGGTTTTGAATGGCGGATTTGTCCGCGGATCGTTTTCGCTGCTTGGCGGAGATCCCGGTATTGGCAAAAGTACACTGATGCTCCAGGTAGCAAAGAACTGCCCGGATAAAAAAATTCTCTATATCGCGGGGGAGGAGTCCGGTTCACAAATTAAACAGCGGGCCTCCAGAATCGGGTTAACGGGTGAAAATCTATTTATCAGTTCTCACACCGAGGTGCGGGATATCATCAGCAAAGCTCGCAGCAGTACGTACGGCCTGCTGATTATTGACTCTATCCAGACTGTTTTCAGCGATGATCTTACCAGCTTGCCCGGCAGCGTTCAACAGATTCGGGAGTGCTCAGCACTGTTGCAGCAACTGGCCAAGAAAGAGAATGTCACCATTTTGATGATTGGCCACGTAACCAAAGATGGCGACATTGCCGGCCCGCGTATTCTGGAGCATATGGTTGATACGGTTCTGCATTTCGAGGGGGATAAAAATCATCTCTACAGATTGCTGAGAACGGTGAAGAATAGATTTGGCCCGGCTCAGGAAGTGGGAGTTTTTGAGATGAAGGAGGGCGGCCTTGAGGAGGTTGTCAATCCATCGGTTTTATTTATGAGCGATTCTGAGATTGAGGTAAGCGGTAATTCGCTTACCTGCGTAATGGAAGGCACACGCCCAATTCTGGTGGAAGTGCAGGCTCTTGTTACCCCCAGCAGCTACAGCACCCCGCAACGTACGGCAAGTGGTTTTGACCAACGCCGGCTGTCTCTTCTGATTGCCGTTCTTGAAAAACGAGCGGGGTTAAGCTTTGCCGGGAATGATGTATATCTCAATATTGCGGGGGGATTAAAAGTTACTGATCCCTCGGCCGATTTTGCCGTAGTTTCCGCGTTGATCTCATCCCTCAAAGACAAGCCACTAAAACGTGATACAGTTTACTTTGGTGAAGTTGGGCTGGGTGGTGAAGTAAGAAAGGTTCCCTTTTTTGAGCAGAGAGTTAGGGAAACCGAGAAGATGGGCTTAAAGAAAGTGGTTGCCCCAAAAGTTAAAGCTGCGGAGATGTCAGTGATGGTTCAATCCGCAGCCGTAATAACTGATTTGAGGCTTTAACGAATTAGTAGTTCTCGCGCTGTCTTCTTCTCTCGTCGCGTACACTTTTCTTAAGAGCTTCTCTTTTCTGCTCTGATGGTTTGATGTACTGCTGACGCTCCTTGTACTCATTGAGAATTCGTGAGCGTGTTACCATTTTCTTAAAGCGGTTGATAGCACGGTCGATACTTTCAGAATCTTTTACGTTAACGCCGATCATAAATAAAATTTGTTTATTGAATTTTTTAGAGACTTATAAGATAAAAATGTTTTACGATAAAAAATAGTTTCGACATCAAATTTTATGTTGTGCAATGTTTTGGATCACGGGAGGTTTTTGAGGTGCTGAAGTAAATATTCCGCAGATTGTGTTTTAACCTCCGATCCGGTGGCGGATCAAACATGAATAACCCCCGGCAAACCTGACGGGGGTTTAAGATAATGTGCCATAAAGAACCCCGAATGGGGTTCAATAAATAGTCGAATACATTGTATGGACAGGATGGATTTCCCGTCTATTTGATCCATCAGCCGACGTATCACTTGAAATTTGCTTTGTCTTAGCCCCGGCAGTTTCGTCAGGGCTAATCAAATTAGATCTCTATGGGATCAAGGCAATACGTTTTGGACAGGAATGAATTTTAATATTTAACGTGCGTTCGACAAAAGGAAATAAGTTTAAAAAAAGTCTCCCTTCTCCTACAGGGATCCCGATGGGAAAGACTCGAGGGCTCGAAGGTACACGAAGTATAATAATATCAAATAACTAAACTTCGTGTGTCTTCGTGACTTTGTGCCCTCGTGGCCCAAAGAAAAGGATTATAATATAGTAGCTTGGCATTTTTCTCATAGGCTCTCAAAGGGGGGGCACTCCAAACCTCCAAAACCCTGGTGGAATGCCCGGTAATAAAATCACGGTTTTCTTCATATTCACATCCACCAAAATGAAACAGAAACCATATCTTACTGCACAAAAATTAGTTCAATCACCCCAAATCACATGATTGCTTCATATATCAACACACTGAAAGAGATGTACACCCGGCCGCGCAATGTGGTAGATTCCTATGTACATACTGATCAATCAGATTACCAGGCGCCGCTAATATTTATGCTGATTGGTGCAGTGATCGTGGTTGTGCTAACCTCAATACTGGTGAACTTTAATGTGGATGTAACTGGGGCCGTGCCCGAAATGGAAAATGAACAGCTACAGCAGCTGTCTGAACAGATGTTTTTAACGGATGTGCTGATGTCAACCCGGTTCCTGCCATTTATTCTGATTCTTTTTCTCGTTCCGATGCTCTCTGTAGCCGGAATGCTTTTTCTTCGCAGCTACACAGAGGGTTTCTTTTCACTGTTGATTTTAAACAGCTATCTGGTTGGCGCTGCAATGATACCACTGCTTCTGTTGATACCGGTATGGCCATTCTCGGGAATGTCGCTCGCTGACCCCGCACTAAACACCAATATACCCGGTGTAATTGTAGCTGCAGCAGGGCTTTGGGTGTATAAAAACTACTTCAGGGTTTCTGACTTTTTGGGATGGATTCGGATGCTCAGCGCCTTCATCACCGGTTATATCATGTTCATTCTGTTGAAGGGGCTGGCATCGAGTGTTTTGGGGTATATGATTTTTGCGATTCGAAGGATCTCCGAAATGTCGGGGAATGGGGGATAGGAGTTGGAGACCTCCGAAGTCTCTTTACAGTAAAATCTGTAATCTGTCACCTATTTTTCAAATGCGATTCGAAAATAAAGTATCTTGTCTTAATCCCTCCTGAAACGCGTCGGGATTGCCACACAGTGATCACTTTGGGACGCTCGATAGGACATCATATAGTTCATTAATTTATTCTTTCTTTGCTGAAAGATATTGTAAGTCTGGATCTAAACCTTATTCAAAATAAATTTTTTCGGCAGTTCGTAGCCAAGGGCACCAATTCCGAAGAGGGCGTAATCGTAAATGGCGGGATCGGTTGGGTTCATTATCCGTAGCGATTCTGTAAGCTGAATCACTGTTTTGAGATCATTGGTTCGGCGGGTAATCAAGCCATACTTTCTGGCTTGCCTTGCTACATGCACATCGAAAGGGACGAGCAGCTCTGCAGGTTTCATGAACGTCCAGATTCCGGGGTCAACCGGGCTGTTTTTTCTGATGGCCCACCTCAAAAACATGTAGAGCCGCTTGCAGGTACTTCCTTTTTCCGGGGTGGAAATATGCTTTCTTGTTCTCGCGGCAAGATCACTGCTTCTGCTGAAAAACTCATCATGAAAAACGGCAAGAAAGTGCCTGTTCTGTTTTTGTGCGGAGTGGTAGCACGTGGACCAGAACTCTTCAAAATCAGAGAAGTTTTGGTAGATGTTTTGCAATGCCAGTATTATTCCGTGCAGATCAATGGGTTTGATGGTTCTGTGTTTAAAGGAGGCGAGTAGTTTAAAGTCTGTCTGCGTGTAGTTTATCACAAACTCAAACGGCTTGTATTGCATCCGTTTAAGGAGGTTATCCGTTTTTGCAATAACAATATCGCGCCTGCCCCATGCCATGGTTGCGGCAAGAAAACCGGCTATCTCAATATCTTTCTTTTCTGTGAAAGCGTGCATAAACTGCACGGGATCGCGTGGGATATAATCCTCTTTTTCCACCTCTCTATTTATGGCATCGAGAAAAGGCTTGAGCTCAAGAAGGGACTTTTTGGATCGTTTTCTGAGGGGTGGCCTGTTAATCATTCGGATACAAATTGAAACAGATTTTCGGCATCCAGTTTTTTCAATCTGCCAATCAGCGTGGTGTTGGCTTTGGGAAACGGATAACTGCTGATCTCCTCCAGAGAAACCCAGCGGATTTCCTGGCTCGATTTTGGCTTTGGTGTACCATCAACAATTTTACACCAGTACGCATGCAGCGTAATTTTAAAGTGGGAGTAGGCGTGTTTCAGGCCCATAAATTTATCGTACACCTGTACCTCAACTTCAAGCTCCTCTTTCAGCTCTCTGGCTACGGTTTGCTGTAAACCCTCTCCGGTTTTCTTTTTGCCACCGGGAAATTCCCAGAGCCCGCCCAGCATGCTCTCTTCAGGGCGCAGTGCAATTAGCAATTCACCGGCTTCATTTACAATAATTCCCACCCCAATCTGGTGATGGGGCACTTTTTTAGCTTTCGACTTATACGGAATCACCTCTGTTTTTGCGCTGTTGTAGGCCATACAATGCACTGAAAGCGGGCAAGAATCACATCCGGGTTGTTTAGGCGTGCAGACAGTTGCCCCAAGCTCCATCATGGCCTGGTTAAAATCGCCGGGGCTATCGGCAGGAATCAACCCATCAACAATTTCCTGCACCTCATTTTTGGTACGGGTACTTCTGATGTCATCCTCAATGCCAAAATAGCGGGCAACCACACGGATCACGTTACCATCAACAACCGCATACTTTTTTTGATAGGCTATACTCAAAATGGCCGCCGAAGTGTAGGGGCCAATTCCCTTAAGCGATGAAATCTCCTCATGGGTATCAGGAATGGTTCCGTCGAAATGTTCCACAACATGCCTGGCGGCATAGTGAAGGTTTCGGCCGCGACTGTAGTAACCAAGGCCTTCCCAAAGCTTTAATACCTGCTGTTGATCGGCTTTTGCCAGGTCATGTACAGTGGGGAATGCCTCAAGAAACCGGTGATAATAGGGAATTACCGTATCAACCCTGGTCTGCTGAAGCATAATCTCAGAAATCCAGATGGCGTACGGGTCATTCGTGTTTCGCCAGGGGAGGTCCCGTTTATTCTGCCGGTACCAATCAATCAGGTTTTTCGAAAAAAGGCTGTCTTCAGTAGAGCTCATCATCAAGCGGCTCTTCTACAATTTCTATCACGTTGATGGTAAAATTCTGAGAAGCAGCAGCACCGAATTGATCGGTGGCAATCACCTGAAATTCGTGGCCGCCTACCTGCCGAACGTTTGGGGTCCAGCTGAAAACTCCCGTGCGCTCGTTGATGGATGCACCATCCGGCATATCAACACCAAGATATCGGATAAGATTTTGATCCATACCGTCCGGGTCAATGGCATTGATTTGTAAATCGAAAGCTTCATCAACAGCAATGGTAATAGGCCTTGCAGCTGTAAACCTGGGTGGAGAGTTGAATGGGCGGAGGTCAATGGTGAATGATGTGCTGTCTGTCTCGCCACCGGCTGATGTAGCTATAATGGTAACATTGTGCCGGCCGGTTTGCCCTGTTGCAGGCTGCCAGTAGAACGATTTACCCCGAATACGCGCATTATTAAATGATGCAGTATAGCTGATGGAAACCTGAGAGGGATCGGTTTGTGATTCGAACTCAATAGGCAGAAGCAGCGGGCGAGGGAATGGCAACACCACATTGTTGATCGGCTTTAATCGCAGGGATGCAGAAGCCTGCGGCCTGCTGTCTGATTGTTCCCTGCTTAAAACTGGAGCGAGTCCGTCGAATTCGGTGAGCCACAGGTTATCTTCGGAAACCGTGAAGAAGTTACCGGCCTGTCTGTTCGATCGCCAGATATCCATATCACCACCAACCGGGCCTCTCCATACTTCGCCACTTTCGGTTCGGGCAATCATCAGCCCGTTCCACTTATCAAATCGTTCAATTTCACCTGAAAGTTGGGCAATGGTACGTGTGTTTCCATCGGAATTGATGAGGAAAATTCTGCCTGAACTATCACTGCCGTAAAGTTCATCATCAAGCAGCCAAAGTTTCGATGTGGTTCGGTTTACCTGCACTCTCTGCCGGTTGGCTACTTCTTCTTCGGATATTTCGTAGATCAAAATTTCGTTGTCGTTGTTAAGCGCATATAGAGTTCTGCGCCCATCCGATTCAAGATCACGGATGTTCTCACTGCTCTCAATCATATTAAGATCGGTATCAACACTCTCCGGTGTTTCCAGGTTAATAGTGCCAAGCCCGTTTGAACCCATCGCAACAAAAAGCTGCTGACCGATTCGTTTTACCGATAGCGGGCGCGCCGGGAGCATGGTTGATGAATAAACACCAAGAACAGAGGTTGGTTCAATTACGGTAAGCCTTCTTCCGGTTCCGTAGAGGTATGCAAAACGGATATCACTTTCCAGAATGTTGCCGCGCTGTTGCATGCCTGTTGAAGAATAAAGCCACTGCAGTGAATCGGCATGCGCACGAAAAACAACCAATCCCTCACTTTCAGAAAGAATATAAAGATGCGTAACCGAACTGTTGAGGTTGTTGATGTCGGGGATTTGAATTTGCCGGCTAAGATCTTTCTGCAATTGTGCAGTTGCCACACTGCTGAGGCCAAGAAAAATCAGAGAAAAGATGAGTAGTAGCTTTGTCTGTAGTAATCGCATAAACGTTTATAACCAATTATGTTTTTTGTACCATCTCAGAGTTCTGGAAATACCTTCTTCGAGAGAATATTCCGGCTGATAACCGAGTTCGTTTGCCGCTTTTTGATGGGAGCAGGTCCACTCGAGTACCATTTCGTTTGCTTTTTCCCGGTTAATAACGGGATATGAACCAAAAAATGACGCTGATGTTTCGATCACTCCGGCAATTTTTTTAACCCAGTTTGGGGGTATTTTTATGGATGTGACATTCCGGTTCAGAACGGTTGTAACAATATCTCGTATCTGGTTCCAGTTTGCAACATCCTCTCCGCTTATAAAGTAGGTATGCACGCCTTTTTCTATCTGTTCTGCAGCCTTCAAAATACCCTGAATCAAATCAGCCACATACACTATCGACAAACGGGGGTGTTCGCCATCACCAACAATGGGTGCAATTCCTTTACTCATCATTTTGAAGAGGGTAAAAATCTGATCTTCCCGAGGGCCATAAACAGCCGGCGGCCTCAAAATGGTGATGGACATATCGGGATCGGCAAGCTCATGAATCATCACTTCCATCTCTTTTTTTGAGCGGCCATACATGCTGATGGGTTTCATTTCATCCTGCTCGGTTAATGGCGTGCCGTTGCTGGGGCCGGCTGCAGCGAGAGATGAGAGAATCACCATTTTTTTTACACCTGCTTTTTTTGCGAGACGCATCAGGTTTTCGGGGGCATCTACGTTGGCGTGGGTAAACTCTTTTTTTGATGGTGCCTTAACGATGGCTGCCAGGTGAAAAATGGTATCTATGCCATCAAGAGCCTCTTCTATGGTTCTTATAGAGTGAAGATCTCCGTTTACTTTCGTGAACTGCTTTCCCTCAAGCCACTTTTCGTTACTGCGAACAAGGCATTTAACCTCGCCAACACTGCTGCTTTCTATTAAACTGTCTGCAAGATGGCTGCCTATAAAACCGGTTCCGCCGGTAACAAATACATTCATTATCTTTGTATATTCATTGGCCTAATATTAAATAGTGCGCTCAAAAATGTCTGCTGATACCATAACTGTTATTTTTTGAACCAACGCTTTAAGATACTGTGTTCATCAATAAAAAGATAAAAACCGAACCTGCTAAAAAGTGATCAGCATTAGCGTAACAAAACAGATATCTACCGGATGTACATGTTGATAAATGAAATGCTACAGGGGAAATGAGCCGGTTTAAAGTAGCTCTGTTTACCGGTAACTATAACCACATTCGCGACGGGGTTTCTCTCACCCTGAATCGGTTGGTGGCCTATTTGATAAAGAATGATATTGATGTTTTGGTTTTCGGCCCAACGATTGATGAACCCGCTCTTGATCACAGCGGTACGTTGATTTCAGTTCCATCAATGAAACTCCCTGGCAGGCCGGAATATCGTTTTTCTAGGGCGTTTCCGGGCGAACAGCGGCAAAAACTCCGTGATTTTGATCCGGATATTATCCACATCGCTACGCCCGATCTGCTGGGCTACAAGGCTTTAAAGTGGGCTGTGAAATATGATAAACCTGTTGTTTCTTCTTATCATACGCACTTTTCCAGCTATCTCAAATATTATAAAGTTTCGCTGCTTGAACCGGCAATGTGGAAATATCTTTCCTGGTTTTACAGGAAGTGTGAACTGGTTTTTGTGCCATCACCCTCTATGCAGGAAATTCTTGAAGAGAAAAAGATAGAAACAGATTTCAGAATTTGGGCCCGTGGCATTGAAAGCGAGATATTCAACCCTGGCAGAAGGAGTGATGAATGGCGGAAAAAGCATGGTTTTGAGCCTGAAGATATTGTGATCACGTTTATTTCGCGGCTGGTATGGGAGAAGAACCTGAAACTCTTTGCTGATGTGGTGAATAAAATCACAAAAAAAAGAGAACATGCGAAAGCGATGATAGTTGGTGACGGCCCGGCAATGGGCGAAATGAAAGAGCTAATGCCGGATGCCGTATTTACAGGATTTCTTGGTGGTGCTGATTTAGCAACAGCTTACGCAAGCAGTGATATTTTCTTCTTTCCGTCAGATACGGAAACTTTCGGCAATGTAACTCTTGAAGCAATGGCGAGTGGATTGCCGGCAGTTGTTGCGGATGCCACCGGAAGCAAGTCTCTCGTGAAAGATGGTGAGAACGGATTTGTAATACCTGTTGAAAGCACCGATAAATTCTATACTTTCATTGATAAACTGGTGACTGATTCAGAACTACGGAAAGGTATGGGGCAGGATGGCCTGGAAAAATCAAAAAGCTACAGCTGGGATTCTATTAATAACAATTTGGTGGGGTACTACCGGGAAGTATTAAAAGAAAAGGGCTAAAATATTGCGCATTCTATATATCTCACATCTTCATCCGCCTAAAAACAAGCCGTTAAAGAGTATCGGCGGTATGCAGAACGTTAGCTTGCAGATGATTAAAGCTATGAAGCGCAGGGATGATCTTGAAATTGAGGCCATTATACTTCACTCATCCTGGCGGTTTATTGGTATTAAGACGTTCTTTTTTCTGGTAAGGCTTTTGTGGAGAATTCCCGCAGCCGTGAAACGGTTTGAGCCGGATGTAATTCTTTTCTCTTCCATGGTAACATCGGGTGTGTTGCCGGCAATGATTCGTAAACCTAAGGTACCTTGCGTAACTATAAATCACGGGCAGGACGTAACACTTCCCAATCCTATCTATCAATGGTATGTGCCGAAAATATTTAAAAACCTTAGTGGTGTAATTTCGGTATCATCAGCTACGCGGCAGGCATCTATCGACAGGGGCATGGACCCGGAAAAAGGGAGGGCACTATTTAACGGTTTTGATGCCACATCAGAAAGAAATCAACCCGAAAAACCGGCAGCCCGTAAAATGCTGGAAAAAGAGTTTGGGATTGATCTTGGGGAATCAAAGATTCTGTTAACGGTTGGCAGGCAAGTAAAAAGAAAAGGTCATGAGTGGTTTATCAGAGATGCTTTCGGGAAGATACAATCGGATGTGGTTTATATGATTGTTGGGGATGGGCCGGAACTGGATAATATTATCTTAGCTAAAGAGCAGTGCGGTAAAGGGGAGAAAATTGTTCTAACAGGCAGATTACCGATTGAAATGCTGCACGTTTGTTATGCCGCAGCTGACATTTTCATTATGCCCAACATACCGGTAGAAGGAGATATGGAAGGGTTTGGAATAGTTCTGCTTGAAGCAAACAGAGCCGGGGTGCCGGCCGTAGCATCAGACCTTGAAGGGATAAAAGATGTGATTAAACAGGGAGTAAATGGTTACCGGTTGCCGCATGGAGATGCCGAAGCATTTGCCGGGAAAATTGATGCTATTCTTGCCAATGAACTTGAGAGCCTTTCAAAAACAAGCAGGGAGTACGTAATGGGTACATTTACCTGGGATGCCGTAGTTGAAAACTATATTTCATTCCTCAAATCTGTGAATGAATAGGCGGTTTGTTACGTTCTGAATTTGATTGAATTAGATATCTCGGTATATTTACCTGTTTAATGTGAATACAACTACCTTTAATAATGGCCGAAACTAAAGCCGATCCCTCTTACAGTAAAGTATTTAAAAAGGCTTACGACTTTACCATCGCAGAGGAGATAAAAAAGCTTGGATTATACCCCTATTTTAAACCTCTGCAGGCTACAGACGGCACAAGTGTAAACATTGAAGGAAGAGATGTAATCATGGCCGGCTCGAATAATTACCTCGGGCTTACAAATGATCCAAGAACCATTGAAGCCGCAAAAAGTGTAATTGATGTTTACGGCACAGGCTGTACCGGCTCACGATATTTAAACGGCACGTTAGATCTTCATCTTGAACTTGAGGAAAAATTAGCCACTTTCATGCGCAAAGAAGCGTGTGTTCTTTTTAGTACCGGTTACCAAACCAATGAAGGTTCAATACAGGTAATAGCCGGCAGAAACGATCTTATTTTTTCTGACAGAGACAACCATGCATGTATTGTGGTAGGTACACAGGTATCGAATGCAAAAACAATTCGTTACCGCCATAACGATATGGAGCAGCTGAGATCATACCTTGAAAAGGCTGATCCCGATGCAGGTAAAATTATAGTTACAGATGGCGTGTTCTCAATGTCCGGTACACTTGCTAAAGTGCCCGAACTTGTAAAGCTAGCAAAAGAGTTTGATGCGGGCCTCTATCTTGATGATGCACATGCAATTGGCGTAGTTGGCGATGGCGGCCGTGGATCTGCATCCGTTTTTGGCCTTATGGACGAAGTTGACCTTATCAGTGGTACCTTTTCAAAATCTTTCGCATCACTTGGTGGTTTTTTAGTAGGTGATAAAACGGTTATTGATTTCATTAGGCATCAGTCACCCGCACACATTTTTAGTGCGAGTATGCCACCCGCAAATGTTGCCACTGTTTTGAAATCACTCGAAATACTACAGGAAGAGCCCTGGAGGCTTGAGAGGCTCGAAGAAATTTCTAACTATATGCGCACTGAGCTGCGTAATCTTGGATTTAATGTATGGTCCAGCCAAACCCCGATTATTCCCGTGGTTGTAGGGGATATGATGAGATGTTTTCAATTCTGGAAAGACCTGTTTGAAGAGGGTGTTTACGTGAATGCTGTTGTTCCTCCTGCTGTACCACAGGGCCAGGCACTGGTTAGAACAAGTTATATGGCCACCCATACTGATGAACATCTCAACAAGATTCTTGATGCCTTTAGGAAGGTTGGCATTAAGCACGGCATTATAGACGAGAATGGCCAGTCACTTATTGAAGCGGATTAACCGTGAAGAAGAGGCCTGACACTCATCAGGTAACATTTGTTACCACAAAAGAGGAAAAAAAGAATTTTCTGCATTTTCCCTACAATCATTATAAAGATGATGAGTTTTGGGTAGCCCCTCTTTTGATTGAGCAAAAAAAGCTCCAGAGTACAGAAAAGAATCCCTTCTTCAATAATGCAGATATCGCATTTTTTTATGCCACTCTGAATAACAAACCGGCCGGCAGAATTGCTGCAATTATTGATCACCGCTACAATCGGTTTCACAATACTAAAACCGGCTTTTTTGGTTTTTTTGAATCGATTGATAAACCCGAAACATCAAACCTGCTTTTTAAAGTAGCAGAAGGTTGGCTGCGCGAAAAAGGCATGGAACAGGTACTTGGCCCGGCAAACCCCGGTATGATGGATGAAATCGGGATTTTGGTTGAGGGCTTCGATAAGTATCCATCTATACTAATGCCCTATAATAAGCCATACTACGATAAGCTGGTGATCGAAGCCGGGTATAAAAAAGAGATGGATCTTCTCACGTATCTTGTTACTCAGGACTCTGTTGACAGAGGCCGTGCTAACCGCGCAATGGAGATTGTAAAGAAAAGGCTGCCCGGTATTACTATTCGCAAGATTAAACTGAAGAAAATCAGGGAAGAAGTAACCATAATCCGTGAGATTTTTAACAGCGCCTGGAAAAATAACTGGGGTTTTATTCCGCTAAGTACTGAAGAGTTCGATGCACTTGCCGCAGACCTAAAAACTATTGTAGATGATGATTTTGCTCACATTGCGGAGATAGATGGTAAACCGGTTGGTTTTTCGGTAGCCCTGCCCGATTTCAACCAGATTTTCAGAAAGATGAATGGGAGGTTGCTGCCATTTGGGATCTTTAAAATTTTGTGGAATAAGAGAAAAATCAACAAAATCAGAACTGCGCTCATGGGCGTTATACCTGAGTATCAGGGTAGGGGTATTGATGTTCTTCTGCACAGAGAGGCAATAGAAAACGGCCTTAAAAAGAATTTTTATTCCTCAGAAGTTGGCTGGATTCTCGAAAATAATATCCAAATGTTAAGGGTTGCTGAGAAAATTGGCGGCACTATCGATAAGCGTTACCGAATGTACAGCAAGAATCTGTAGCGCAAATCACATCTTTTAAATCAGCTGTACACCTTAGCGAATTTATTGCCTCATCGTATTTGTAATTACTAATAAAATCGTTAGGATTTTCCGTCTTTAAATACGGTATTTATAACGTCTATTTACCTTGTTTTTCTTCAAAATCTGCGAGAAAAAGCCTACCTTATAATGACGTAAAACTAACAAAGGAGAAACAATATCATGGCAGATTTTCGCATAGAAAAAGATTCAATGGGCGAAGTTAAAGTGCCCGCTAATGCATACTATGGAGCCCAAACTCAGAGAGCATTCGAAAACTTTAAAATCAGTGGAATAGGATTTAGCCCCGTATTTATTTCGGCAGTAGGGCAGGTAAAGCATGCCGCTGCAAGAGTAAATGCAGATCTCGGCCTTTTAGACAAAAAAGTAGCAGAGGCAATTGAAAAAGCTTCTGCAGAAGTGGTAGAAAATAAGTTTGATGATGACTTTGTACTGGACATTTTCCAGACAGGTTCAGGTACATCAACCAATATGAATGCCAACGAAATTATTTCAAAACGCGCTAACGAAATAAAATCAGGTACAGATGTAAACATTCACCCGAACGATCATGTAAACTTCGGGCAAAGCTCGAATGATGTAATCCCAACTGCTATCCGGATTTCAGCAGTTCTTTCTGTAAAGAATCATTTGATTCCTGCACTTAAGCATCTGCACAAGACCATCACAGAAAAAGGGGATGAACTGAAGCATGTGGTTAAGACAGGCCGTACGCATTTGATGGATGCAATGCCGGTAACCATTCAGCAGGAGTTCAGCGGTTATGCCCGCCAATTAGAGCTCGCAATTGAACGAATTGAATCAGCTCTGGTGCGGATGAGAGAGCTTCCTCAGGGCGGTACGGCTGTGGGCACTGGAATTAATACCCATAAAGATTTTGGAAAACTTTTCGCGGAAGATGTATCGAAATCTACCGGCGAAAAATTTATTGAAGCAGAAAACCATTTTGAAGCACAGGCTACAGTTGATGCCCCGGTTGAGTTATCAGGCCAGCTGAAAACACTTGCAGTATCACTGATGAAAATCGGTAACGATTTCAGGTGGATGAATTCCGGGCCTAATAGTGGGCTTGGCGAGGTTCAACTCATGGCTCTTCAACCCGGTTCTTCAATTATGCCCGGAAAAGTAAACCCGGTTATTGAGGAATCGCTCACAATGGTTTGTGCCCAGGTTATAGGTAATGATGCTACAATTACAATTGCAGGGCAATCAAGTAATTTTGAATTGAATGTTATGTTGCCGGTTGTAGCGCATAACCTGCTTCAATCGATAGAAATACTTGCAAACGCAGCCCGTACCTTTGCAGACAAATCTGTAAGCGGACTCATTGCGAGAGAAGAAGTTATTGCAGATATGGTTGGGCGAAACCCAATTCTCGTAACTGCACTCAACCCACTTATTGGATATGACAAAGCAGCGAAAATTGCCAAAACTGCATTTGCTGAAAACAGAGCAGTTATGGATGTTGCCAAAGAAATGACAGACCTCTCTGACGAGGAGCTTAGCAATGCTCTGAATCCGATGAACATGACCAAAGGTGGATTTACTGAGTAAATAATCAATCAGAAATCCCCCTTCAACTAAACATTACAATTTGCTCTGCCTTATTTAGGCAAAACGGGAATAATCTGTTTTGTAAATAGGAACAGTTCCTGTTATTATAACTGCGCCATTTAATGGTGATACCTGTTTAAACTGTTTAAGAATTTTTTAGAAATATGTTTATGGCATCCAAGGAAGCGACGCAAACAGAATACTCAAAGCAACACATAGAAGAAGTCCTTAAGGATTATCGGCTTGCACGTGTTAGCAGAGAGATGTCGCGCCTTGGCAGAAAAGAAGTTCTTACAGGTAAAGCTAAGTTTGGAATATTTGGTGACGGGAAAGAGCTGCCACAGATTGTAATGGCAAAATTCTTTAAAAAGGGGGATTTCAGATCTGGTTATTACAGAGATCAAACCTTTATGATGGCAATTGGTGAGTTAACCATTGCTGAATTTTTTGCTCAGGTGTATGCCAATCCTGATGTTAATGAGGACCCAAACTCTGCCGGCCGCCAGATGAACTCGCATTTTGCCACGCGGTTGGTGAACAATGATGGCACCTGGATTGATCAAACACAGAGCAAAAATACCTCTGCTGATATGTCGCCCACTGCGGGTCAAATGCCGAGGCTGCTTGGCCTTGCTCAGGCATCGAAAGTGTACCGCAATTGCGATGCCGTTAAAGAGATGAAAACGTTCTCTGATAACGGCAATGAAATAGCCTGGGGAACCATCGGTGATGCAAGTACTTCGGAAGGGTTGTTTTGGGAAACTCTGAATGCAGCCGGCGTGATGCAGGTTCCAATGATCATCTCTGTTTGGGATGATGGCTATGGAATTTCTGTTGCAAAAAAATATCAGACCATAAAAGAGAGTATATCAAAGGCACTTCGAGGCTTCAAGCGTACAAAAAAAGAAACCGGGTTCGAAATTTTTACAGTGAATGCCTGGGATTATGAAGGCTTAATTGAAGTTTACAATGAGGCAGCCGCCATAGCCAGGGATGAACATGTGCCGGTGTTGGTACACGTTGAGGAAGTTACACAGCCGCTTGGGCACTCAACCTCCGGTTCTCATGAGCGTTATAAGGATGATGAACGCCTTGAGTGGGAGAGTGAGTATTGCTGTATCACCCAGTTCAGAGAGTGGATTATCAAAGAAGAAATTGCGACTGAGGAAGAGCTTTTAGCTATTGAAAAAGAAGCTAAAGCCAAAGTATATGAAGAGCAGAAAAAAGCGTGGAGAAAGTTTCAGGAACCAATTCTCAGGTTGAAAAAGCAGGCTGTTGGCCTTCTTGATGATTGTATTAAAGCCCACCCTGACATTAAAAAAGTGCAGGAACTGCGTACCTCTCTGTCAAGTAAAACTAAGCTGATCCGACGTGATATAATGGCCAGGGTTAGACGCTCGGCGATGCATCTCAGAGGTGTGAGCTCACCCGCAAAAGAAGCATTGCAAGAGTGGATCAAAGATCAAACAGATAAAAACAGAGAACTATATCAATCACATCTGTACAGTGAAACCCCCAATTCACCGCTACATGTAAAAGAGACAGAACCTGTTTATGATGAGTCCTCCAAAATAGCTGACGGGCGTGTTGTTCTCAGAAACAATTTTGATGCCCTGTTCACAAAATACCCTAACACCATGGTTTTTGGTGAAGACGTAGGGAAACTTGGAGACGTAAACCTTGGCCTTGAAGGCATGCAGGGAAAATATGGGAAAATACGTGTAAATGACGCAGGTATACGAGAAGCTACAATACTCGGGCAGGGGATAGGCTTGTCTTTACGTGGTTTGCGTCCAATCGCAGAAATTCAGTATCTCGACTATTTACTTTATTGTTTTCAGGGGTTGAGTGATGATGTGGCTACAGTACGCTACCGAACGAAAGGCGGGCAGGCATATCCACTTATTGTAAGAACGCGCGGCCATCGCCTTGAGGGGATCTGGCACGCTGGCTCACCAATGGGTATGATTGTTCATGGGTTGCGTGGTATGCATGTTTGTGTGCCCAGAAACCTCACGGATGCCGCAGGTTTTTATAACACATTGATGCAGGGAGATGATCCCGCACTGGTTATTGAGCCATTGAATGCTTACAGGCTCAAAGAAAAAATGCCGGTAAATCTTGGTGAATTCACTGTTCCTCTGGGAGTTCCAAAAATCCTGAAAGAAGGAACCGATATTACTGTAGTGTCTTACGGCTCTACATTGAATATTATCGAAAGCCTGCTGCCTGATTTTGATGAGCTGAACATTTCTGTTGAATTGATTGATGTGAGAACACTTCTTCCTTTCGACCTGAATAAAGTGATTTTAAACTCCATCAAAAAAACAAACAGAGTTTTGTTTGTGGATGAAGATGTTCCGGGCGGTGCTACGGCTTATATGATGCAAACTATTCTTGATGAACACGGCGGATATCACTATCTCGACAGCAAAGCGGAGTGCTTAACTGCAAATGCTCACCGGCCCGCATACGCATCTGATGGAGATTACTTTTCAAAACCCGGAAAGGAAGACATCATAGAAAAAATCTACGAAATGATGCATGAGGCTGCCCCGGCTAAGTACCCCTGGTGAGCAAAATTCTTTTCAGCTTGATTTTAGATTTCTGAAAAAAACCTATATTCGGAGATCTAACCTGTAACTCTTTCCCTTAAAATCATGCTGAAAAAGCTTAAAAAATTTGCAGGATCTCTAGCAACACCACCCGTACAGCTAAATATTTCACAGTTTAACGATCCTATTGCAAACACCATAAGTTGGGAACCTGCTAAACGTGGTGGAACCAATTTTAAAACACACAAATTCTATAGTGATGGCTTCAACAGAGCCGAATTTAAAATGTCGGTTGGTTCCAAGGTTTTTGCTTATTTGTTTATGCTGGTTGGTGCAGGTATGCCTGCAATTTTTATCTATTCAGGAGAGTTAAACACCATACAAGAAACACTGATGTTGATTGGGTTTGGTTCTATATTTGTAGCTGTAGGAGGGTTTATGTATTATTTCTACGGCCGTCCAATTGTGTTTAACAAAATGAAAGGATTCTACTGGAAAGGATGGAAAAAACCGGATCACACTACTGCCCGAGTTGCAACAAATAATGTAGTACCACTGAGTGAAATCTATGCACTTCAGCTTATCAAAGAGTTTGTTAGAAGTGATAAAAGCTCCTACTACAGTTATGAATTGAATCTTGTACTTAGAAACGGCACGAGAGTAAACATAGTGGATCATGGCAACGGTAGAATCCTTAAAGAGGATGCTCAGCAACTCTCTTCTTTTCTTGGCAAGCCCCTCTGGGATGTTTCATAAAAAAAAGCTCTGATTGGTTAGAACAGAGCTTTTAGAATTTCGGCTTCGACATACAATTTAGCCTACGATGAAGTAAAGAATCGCAGCTATAACAATAAAGTTGATGATGCTTAGCGGAAGCAATTTAGACCAGCCTAGCTTCATAACCTGATTGAATTTGAATCTTGGGATGGTCCACCGAACCCAGATAAAGAGGAAAACGAAGAAAGCTGTTTTACCCACAAATACACTAACGTCCAAAATTCCTTTAACTAAAGGAGAGAGTTCCGGTAGCCAGTAACCCGCAAAAGGCAGGTGATAACTTCCGAAGAAAAAAGTTACCATCAGCATTGAGTTGATCACAACGTGCATATACTCCGCAAGGAAAAACATCCCAAATTTCATGGAGCTGTATTCAGTGTGGAAACCACCGACAAGTTCCTGTTCAGCTTCAACAAGATCGAAGGGAGTACGGTTGCTCTCTGCAAATGCCGCTATAATGAAAATAATTGCCCCTATTGGGTTTAGAAATACAAACCACCATGTTTCCTGTGCCAGTGCAATATCTACTACACTCAGAGAGCCAACAAAAATCACTACAGAAGCCACAGCCATACCCAGAGGAAGCTCGTAGCTAATCATTTGGGCGGCAGCTCTTAAACCACCAAGCAGTGAGTATTTGCTGTTTGATGCCCATCCCGCCAAGGTAACTCCATATACACTAAGCGAGGCCACTGCGAGCAGGTACAGAACTCCTGCATTGATATCTGTAGCATATAAGCCATCTCCAAAGGGGATTACGGCTACCGTCATTAGGGCTGTTACAACGGGTATAACGGGTGCAAGTGTGTGTAAAAATCGGTTTCCTTGCGTTGGTGTTACATCTTCTTTTAAAAGCAGTTTTACAACATCAGCAATTGGCTGAAGTAAACCTAATGGGCCTACTCTGTTTGGGCCTACTCTGTTTTGTATAAATGCAGCCACTCGTCTTTCGGCATATACAGTTATCGCTGCGGAATTTAGCAGCATAAATAGTGCTGTGCCTAAAACGATGTATGATGTAGCGGTTACTTCTGCCATCCCCTTTATTGGTTATTTACTCGTTGAAGTTTCTTTTTTAATCGAAAGCTGAATACCAGCCTGCTCGTCCATCGCAGCAAAGCTAACACCTGAGAAATTACTTACAGATGAAGCAATCTCATCCATAATTTCTCTGCCATCTTTAAAGTTAATATCAAGTCCGGCAGCATCTGCGAGATTATTAACTATTTCCCACATTGGCATACAGTCTATTTTGTTGTCTTCGGTAACCCAGTTGTCAAAATTGGTGCCGTATCTGTCTAAACGGCCTTCAGACATCTCAAGGTCAATTCTTCGGTTCGTATATTTTGTCTCTTTCGCTCTGTAAGTTCTCTGTATGCGTCCATCAACATTCACATAGCTTGCCGCATGTTCTGCAGCTGTTGTGATTGGAATTACGAGATCAGCAATTTCGGCTGTCTCAGAATTATTGGTTGCGAAAACAGCCACAAACTTATCTTTAAGTTGATCGGCTGATACTACAGACCGATCAACAAGATTATCATTCAAAATGATAACAAGCTCAGCTTTTTGAATTTCTTTGCTGATTGCGGATTTATCCAGCTCTTTAAAACCGAGTAACCGGCAGCCATTGGTATTCGGTGCAACATCATCACTTAATAAGAAGCCATCTCCGGTGCCTTCTTCAATGTGAGATGTAAATACCGGCGCGTTTAACCTTAATAAATTTGTGTACTTAGAGAGTGCATAGTTTTCTTCTACAGATGCATGTGGGCTGGCAATTACCACAATTTTGGCATTGTCGGTATCTTCAATTTGCTCGCCCAGTGTTGCAATTGCATTATTCCAACTTGAGAGAACTTTTTCGCCATCCAGCTTTTGCTGAGGCCTGGAAATTCTGTTTTCATTGAAAATCTTGTAAGCTTCACGCCCGGCATCCGGCATCCAGTGGTCGTTTACTTCTGAGTTGAAGCGGGGAGTAACTCTAAGGATCAAATTGTCCCGAGTCCAGAGGTCAATATTAGTACCTTTACCGTTTGTGATATCAATGCTTGGTGTCTGGTTCATTTCCCAAACTCTGGCTTTGAAACGGAAATCAGCTGATGTGAGCGCGCCTACCGGACAAATATCAACAGTATTCAGGGAATAAGGATCGTCAAACTCTCTGCCTGGTGCTGTTGTCGGGTAATTTTTATCACCTCTTGATGTAATTGTAAGCTGATGTGTTTTGCTAATCTCTTGAGTAAACCTCGTACAGCGTGTGCAGTTAATACAACGTTCTGCATCAAGAACTACACGTGGCCCCAGTTGAACACGTTTTGGTTTGTGTACTTTCTTAACCTCAAAACGGCTTCCTTCCGGCCCGTATTTGTAGGTTTGAATCTGAAGTGGACACTCACCGGCTTGGTCACAAATTGGGCAATCCAGCGGGTGATTAATTAAAATTAACTCGAGGTTATCCTTTTGGGCGCGCTTTACTTGCTCATCAGTTTCCTGAGTCAAAATAACCATGCCATCAGCAGCCATCAGGTTGCAGGATGTCTGAAGCTTCGGGAACCACCGGATAACGCGGTCACCATTTTCATCAACTTCGTACTCGCCGGTTTCACGGCTTTTCATGTATTGCCCTGCTTTTACCATGCATTGCCTGCAGTTAGCCGGTGCTGTCATCGATGGATGATAGCAGAAAAAAGGTACCTCTTTTCCAAGATCCTGTATAAACTGTAATACTTTGTGTTCACCTTCAAATTCGTATCGGTGGCCATCTATGAAAATTTCAGGCATCTTATCTAAACTTGTTGATTAATATAATTTTGTTGATGAAAAAACCGGTTAAAAAACCGACGATCTGAATCAGGCTACTGCGTGCGCTTTCTTTATACAGCGTGCTTCAAATTCATCACGGAAACGGTTAATTGTAAACCGAACAGGCCAAGCTGCTGCATCAGCCAGTGCACAAATGGTTCTGCCTTCCATCTGTGTGGTTAGGTCGAGCAAGAGATCGAGATCTCTAACTTCTCCGTCACCGTTTTTAATTTTCAATAAAATTTTCTCGAGCCAACCGGTACCCTCGCGGCATGGAGTACACTGTCCGCATGATTCGTGATGATAGAAATGTGCAATTCTCCAAAGCACATCAACCATATCTGTATCTTCATCCATCACTACCATACCGGCTGTACCGAGCATAGAACCCACAGTTCGCAGAGAATCACTATCCATCGTAATTCCATCAAGCTGATCAGCACGTAGAACCGGTGTTGATGAGCCTCCCGGAATTACCGCTTTCAATTTTTTGCCATTTCTCATGCCACCTGCAACTTCAATAAGGTCAAGTACAGGTACACCGGAAGGCAGCTCGTACACTCCGGGATTATTTACATGGCCTGAGATTCCGTAAAGTACCGGCCCGGGATGGGTTGGCGCTCCAATTGAGCTAAACCACTCAGCCCCGTTATTGATCACTCCGGTCACATGAGATAGTGTTTCAATATTGTTGATGGTTGTTGGCCTTCCCCATAAACCTTTTTGAGCAGGGAATGGTGGTTTTACCCTCGGGTACCCGCGCTTGCCCTCTAAAGATTCGAGCATCGAAGTCTCTTCACCGCAAATGTATGCGCCGGCGCCAGAATGCACATAGAAATCAACACTAAATTTCGAGCCAAGAATATTCTTGCCGATATATCCTTTATCGTATGCATCGGAGATGGCTTTCTCCATCATATCGATGTAGGTTTTGTACTCCCCGCGAATGTAAACGTAGATAGTGGTGATCTCCATCGCATAAGCTGCAATCAAAGCACCTTCTATAAAAACATGCGGGTTGTATTCAAATATTTTACGGTCTTTAAATGTGCCCGGCTCCGATTCATCACCGTTACAGGCAAGATATCTTGGGCCGCCATCAGCGGGAGGCATGAACGACCATTTTAGGCCGGCATTAAAGCCTGCACCACCACGGCCACGAATGTTTGCCTTTTTTACTTCTTCAACCACTGCCTTAGGCCCTTCCCATTTTTTCTTATCTGTAAGAACAGATTTCAGAGCTTTATAGCCACCGTTCTTGGTGTACACATCAATCTTATGCAGATCTTTGATATCGGGGAGAAGTACAGGTGTGTAATTTTTCCAGTCAACAGTACTCATAGTTACTAAATATTCTTATGCTGTGGCATTTTGATTTGTTCGTACTCCAGCTCTTCACCACTTTTCAGCTTTTCAACCAATTCGTCAGCTTTTTCTTTCGTGAGGTGATTCACATACTTGTCGTTCGTTACCTGTAACATTGGTGCATAACCGCAGGCACCAAGGCATTCAACCTGATTGAGGGTAAATGTACCATCTTCTGTGGTTTCACCGGCTTTGATTCCAAGTTTTTCTTCAAGATGGTGGAGTATTTCATACCCGCCACAAAGCTGGCAACTTAAACAGGTGCAAACATCAAGCACGTGCTTGCCTTTCTTTTCTTTGTAATATTGTGTGTAAAAATTGGCAACACCATGAACGTGTGCTTCCGGCAAGCCGAGAGTTTCTGCTACCAGTCTTTGTACTTCAGGCTCAACATGGCCAAAACGCCGCTGTGCAACCCATAAGGTGGGCAGTGTAGCCGGCATAACTTCCGGATACTTTGCCTTGATAGTTTCTATTTCTTGTAGATCTTCCTTTGTAAATTCGTATGCCATAATTCTTACTTGTCAGCTTCTCCCAGTACGGGATCTAATCCACCAATAATTACCACTGTGTCTGCTACCATTTCACCATCAAGAACGTTTTCAAGTACCTGTAAATTTGTGAATGATGGCGCGTTGATTTTTAAACGCCAGGGATGGCCTGTGCCATCGCTCTGAATGTAATATCCAAGCTCGCCTTTGGGCGATTCAACCGCGTGATAGCTCTCTGCGCCTTCAGGCGGACAAATACCGGTATCGGTCATCATGAAATCGTGGATCATGCCTTCCATGGAGTAATAAACTTCATCCTTAGAAGGGTATGACTGTTTTGCATTATCTGTTCTAACTGGCCCTTTAGGCAGTTTTTCGAGGCACTGGTTTATAATGTTGATACTTTCTCCCATCTCTTCCATTCTTACATAGTAACGTGCAAGATTATCACCTTCAAGGCGGGTGGGTATGTCGAAATCTACTTCATTATAACGAGCGTAGGGAGAAAGCTTCCTAATATCGAGTGCGTAACCACATGCGCGAAGAACAGGGCCTGTTGCACCAATTTTAAGTGCATCTTCGGTTTTTAGGACCCCAACGGCTTCATTTCTGTCGAAGAAAATTCTGTTTCTGTCGAGCAGTTTATGGTAATCCCGAAGTTCATTTGGGAAGGTGTTTACAAACTCTTTTATGTAAGCAGTAGCTTCATCTGTAAGATCATTAGCCACACCACCAATACGGCTGTGAGAAATGGTAAATCGGTGCCCGCCGATACGGTCCATGATGTCATAGATCTTTTCGCGCTCTTTAAACGTCCAAATAAAGAACGAAATGGCACCTGCATCCATCACCATGGTTCCAAGCCACAACAGATGGGAAGAAATTCGTGCGAGCTCGCATCCAATCATGCGGATATAATGAGCACGTTCAGGTACTTCAACAGACGCAATTTTTTCAACCGCGGTACACAGGGCTACGTTGTTGCTGTAAGGAGAGAGGTAATCCATACGGTCTGTGTAGGGCATGAACTCCTGATACGTTTTATTCTCCGCAATTTTTTCAACTCCTCTGTGAAGGTAGCCTATATCGAGTTTGTTTTTTTCGATGGTTTCACCATCTAGCTGAAGCACAAGGCGCAACACACCGTGAGTAGCCGGGTGCTGAGGGCCCATGTTAAGGATCATCTTAGTTGTTAGCGGATCGCCTTCATCAAGCTCCTCAATTGAGGTGTGCTTATCTTCAAGGCTTTGATACAGTTTTTTTTGATGCTCCTTAAAAAACGTAGAATTTACTTTACTCTGGATATCTGAAAGTTTCATAAGCTCTTTTTACTGATCGTTATCCGGTGTAGTGCTTGGCAACTCAATAGAACCGGGTATACCGAGCAGTGGAAATTCTTTTCTTAGTGGGAAGTATTGGAAATCCTCCGGCATGTAAATTCGCCTCAGGTCAGGGTGATTGTTAAAAAACACACCAAACATGTCGTAAACTTCGCGTTCGTTCCAGCCGGCGGCAGGCCAAACAGATGTAACAGAATCAACAACTGGGCCTTCTTCTTCACATCTTACCTTAACAAAAACTCTGGTGCCTGTTTTCAGGGAGAGTAGGTTATAAACTACCTCAAATCTCTCTTCTGATGTATATCGGTCAATCCCAAAAATATCGCTTAGATAGACGTAGTGTAGTTTATCTCTCAGATAAGTAGATATTTCAACAATTGCATCAGCCTCAACGCGTATAAATGTATCGCCCGTAGATTGATATACCTCAATAACTTTATCAGAGAAATTCTCTGTTAATGCGTCAACAGTTTTTTGTAATGATTCTGAAAGTTGTAGGCTCATAATCTATGTATCAAGCAGTACGGAGTGTTCGGCTTTAATTTTGTCCTGTATTTTCATGAGTGCGTGGATTACCGCATCGGGACGGGGGGGGCAACCTGAAATGTATGCATCTACCGGCAGAAAATTATCTGCTCCCTGAACCACACCGTAGCAACGGTGCATACCTCCGGTTGATGCGCAAGCCCCCATAGCTATGCACCATTTTGGATCAGGCATCTGGTCCCATATTCTGCGGATGGCATGCGACATTTTATATGTACACCAGCCGGCAACAATCATCACATCGGCCTGCCGGGGTGAGAATCTCATCACCTCGGAGCCAAACCTGGAAACATCATATCTTGGCCCTGCAAATGCCATCATTTCGATGGCACAACATGCTAAACCCATAGGCATTGGCCATGCTGCGTTTGAGCGAGCCCAGTTTACCAGAGTATCCATTCTTGTGGTGAGGTAACCTTTACCTAAAGCACTTTCTAAACCCATAATTACTTCGTTATAGCCTCATATTTTAATTTCTTTAAATCCCAGTCGAGGGTGCCCTTTTTCAGCGTATAAATCAAGCCGATGAAGAGTATTACAATAAATACAACCATGGCAATAAACGTTCCGGTTCCGTGCTCCATAAAGCGTACTGCCCAAGGGTAGATAAACACAACTTCGAGGTCAAAAACAATGAATTCCATGGCAACCAGATAGAAGGCAATGGAATAGCGGTCTTTGGCTTCACCTACAGGGTCCATACCACTCTCGTATGGCTGGAGTTTGGTCTTGTTAGGACGATATGGCCCGAGTATCCTTGAAAGGGACATCAGCAGGATGCCGAGTACTAATGCGATGCCAAGTAAAACGAATATTGGGATATATTGTTCGAGCATAAATTTTGTCGGTTCTTAATTCCGCTTAAATTACCGCCAGATGCATGTAATGTCAATCTGTTTGAGGGGTAGAAGATAGCAGTTATTGAGCGCAAAGTAGAACTGTTTTTTTAAAAAAAGGTAAGATTCTCTGCTTCATCGATTAGAAAGGATTTGTGTATAACGATCAAAAATATGCAGGGTTGATTTTGAAGTGATCACTTTACAAAACAAAAACTGCCGAAGCCTTTTAGCCTTCGGCAGTGTTTCAAAAATTTACCAGCCTATACGCCCTCTGTGCGAATCCTGATCGGCACTTGCAGGCTCTTCAGGCATTACAAACCCAGGGGGAGGGGTAAAGCCTTCGGTACTCCATGGGGCGTCTGGGTCGCTCGTAACATTATTGATGAATGTGCCAACTATCGGCAGTGCTGTTCTTGCACCCTGGCCGATACTTGTTGGGCTGTTGGTTGGGAAACGAATACGCCGGTCTTCACCTCCAACCCAGGAGCCCATAACAATGTGAGGCATCATGGCAACAAACCAGTTGTCGGCACTGTTTTGGGTGGTTCCGGTCTTACCGGCAACATCTTGTTGAACATTGTAAACATTTCTCAGCCGAACACCTGTCCCGTGATACCCATCACCCCCGCGAACAACGCCCCGCATCATATCAAGCATCATATAGGCAGTTTCCGGGCTAATAGCTTCCTGGCTGTATTCAGGAAAATATTCGACAAGCACATTCCCCTCCTTGTCTTCGATACGAGTTATGGCAATTGGGTCGATATGGACACCCTGATTAACAAATGTGGTGTAGGCGCTAACGAGTTCGAGAAGTGTTACTTCCGCAGTACCCAATGCAATGGATGGAAATACCTGCGATTGTCCAATATTAATACCCAAATTAACTGCCATATTCTGAATCATTCGGGCAGCCGGCTGCAAATCGGCGGTTCGATTGGTTCCAGGTGCTCCGGCAATTTCTGGGAGCAGGCGTACTGTTACATTGTTCAAACTTCTTGCGAGTGCTTCGCGTAAGGGTACCATTTCAGGGCCGGCTGGTATAGAGCGGTCTTTTGGATTCCACATTCGCCCGCTCGGCTCAAGAAAGCTTATAGGATATTTTGAGAATCTGTGATACGGCATGTAACCATTGTCAATCGCAACAGCATAAACAAACGGCTTAAATGTTGAACCGGCCTGCCGTCTGGATTGATGTACATGATCGAACTGTTGTGTACCATAATCTGCACCGCCAACCCATGCGAGTATGTGCCCGTTGTTAGGGTCAATTGCGGTAAAACTTGCCTGAAGTTTTGTTCTTGCTCGTTTTAGGGAGTCTACAAATGCTTCATCTGCCATCAGGTTTTGAAAAACAACCGATTCCTGGTTGGTTTCGTATTTGGCAAATCCGTTTCTGTATCTGTCAGTTTCACGAATATAATCCCGTAAAAATTGTGGATACTGTTCCCAGAGCCGATCCATATAATCTCCTCCCGGAGAGGTCCATTCGCGCTCGAACCTTGGTTGGAATTCGCTGAGCCTGTCGAGCACAGCACGTTCGGCATGTCGCTGTAAGCGCGAATCTATCGTTGTGTAGATTATCAGGCCATCGGAGTATAGATCGTACCCATTTTCTTCGACCCAGCCACGCACTTGTTGGCGAATATACTCACCAAAGTAGCGACTCTCTCGCCCCGCTCGCGATGGTGGGTGATAATTTAAAACAAGATCTTCTTCACGTAAATTTTGGAACTCCTGATCAGTAATAAAGCCGTGCCGATTCATCAGGGAGAGAACTACATTTCGGCGCTGGGTGGCTCTTTCATTAAAAAACCTTGGGTTAAAAGCGTAAACAGCACGAAGCTGGCCTATCAAAGTGGCTGCTTCTAGAACGGTAAGGTCGCTTGCGGGTTTGCCAAAATGCGTTCGTGAAGCCGATTCAATACCAAAAGCGCTGTTGCTGAACTCTACTGTGTTCAGATACATTTCGATAATTTCCCGTTTGGTGTAATTATTTTCGATCTGTACAGCTGTTATCATTTCACGCAATTTTCGGGTAACGGACACATCAAACCCGATGTTTCTGTAGAGATTTCTGGCAAGCTGCTGGCTTATTGTTGATCCCCCCTGAAAGCGCTGCTGAATCCAGTAGTATGGCAGCCTCATGAGGCTTTGAGAGTCAACCCCCCAGTGATTAAAAAATCTGTGATCTTCAGTGGCAATCAGAGCATTTATTGCATTTGGTGAGATATTATCAATAGAAACATATGTCCTGTTTTCGATGAAATAACGATCCAGAACCACACCATCACGGCTGCGCATCTCTGATGCAATAGCAGTTCTCGGGTTTTCAAGTTCTTGTATTGATGGCAAGCCCTGATAGAGATAGATCACATATCCGCCAATGAAAGCAAGAATTACCGCAGCAGTAATCGATAAGGTTACCCAAAACCTCTTCTTTTTATAATATGGGCGTTCATTGGCAGATTTTCTCTGAGAAGCTACCTGCTTACGATATGCAGCATCGTTAAAGTAACGTTCCATATCTACATTATTATTCGAAGGATCCTTGCTCATGCCTTAGTAAATATTGATTTTAGTCTGCAAAAGGTAAAAATTGTTTTCTCTCGCTGTTCCATACAACGATTTTGAACGTGTTGTTGGTATAAAAAGCCAGAGTACCAAAATGGTGAAATGCACCGGGGTTTATATACAAACCACCATCAAAAGTTTCAATTCTTGGAACATGATCATGGCCGGTCATAACTACGTTATACTCACTTTCAGAGAGAAATTTTTCTGCCCAGTGTGATAGCTTAACTGGCAACATCTCATCATCGCGGGTGAATTCTGAAAAATTCTTCATAAAGTGGTTTCCCGCTTCACCGCTAAGAATATACTGAAATAGATCAACAAACCATGGTTTTCGGATTACACTGTTCAGGAACGGACGAGGTATTTTGAATTCCGGATCTGACAAACCATCGCCATGGAAAAGCAGGATTTTTTCTTCGCCAAGTTTTAATGTAGAATACTCCGGTTCTGTGTGAAAGCCTGTATCGTTAAAGTGGCCACGCGTCCAAAAGTCGTGATTACCGGTTATGAACAGTGAGTTGAATGTTTTGTTGTACTCTTTGAACCGGGCGAGCAAATTTTTGCCAAGTGGCGGGGTATAATTTTTGTATTCCATCCAATAATCGAACAGATCGCCCAGTAGGTGTATCTGAATGTTGTTGGCTTCGCAATAATCAATCAGATGGATTAGTGATTTTTCGAGCCGCTTGTTTTTCTCTTCGCGAAACGCGCCAAGGTGAACATCAGCTAAAAAAATATGCTGCATTCCGGATTATTTGTTTCGTGTAATGATGAAGCGTATAAGATCCTCGAAGTCTTCAAAACCACGTTTAATTGGCAGAGTACGAAGAGTAGCTAAGGCATTTTCGGTATATTCCCCCATCTTCTTTTCTGCTGCTTCGAGCCCGTTGTACTCATGTACAAATGCCACAATCTTGTTGATGTCTTTGTTGGATTTTTTTCGCTTTCTCATCAATCGGCGAATTTGCAGCTGCTTTGGCTTGGATGCGTTTTCGAGCGCGTAGATAAGAGGAAGAGTTACTTTCCTCTCTTTGATATCATTACGGGTAGGCTTGCCAATGTCATCCCTGCCATAATCAAACAGGTCATCTTTAATCTGAAATGCTATACCGATATCCAGCCCAACATTATGCATCGCTTCGGCAATGTAATCATCATCAGTAGCAGCAATTGCACCGCACTGGCAACATGCTGCAATTAGGCTTGCCGTTTTTTCAGAAATAATCTGGAAGTAGCGCTCTTCCGTCATATTGAAAAGGTTGGATGTTTTGAGCTGCCTTAACTCTCCTTCACTCATTTTCTTAACTGCGTCAGACAGTACATGCAGTAGTTTATACTCTTTGTGTTCGAGTGCAATCAACAACCCTTTGGAAAGTAAAAAATCACCAAGCAGTACTCCTGCCTTATTGCGCCAAATTTTGTTGATACTTAAGAAGCCGCGGCGTTTGTCTGCTTCATCTACAACATCATCATGGATCAGGGTAGCAGTATGGAGTAATTCTACCATCGTTGCGGCTATAAAACTACGGCCGTCAACATCCCCAAACATGCGGGCAGTCATAAAGACAAAAGTGGGCCTTATCTCTTTTCCTTTTTGTCTCAGTAAATACTGGATGATCTTATCGAGAAGAAAAACTTCACTGCTTATCTCATTTTTGAAAAATTTTCTGAATACAGTGAGGTCGTCTTTTACGGGAGCCGTAACTTCTGAGAGCGAATTTTTTTTCGATATAATATCTGTTGTGCTCAATTAAACCTCTTGCAGAGTACTTTTGGATAGACTTTTTGAATGCATTAATAATACAAATATTACTCATTAATAATTTGCGCAATGCATACCTGATTTTTAGTTTAAGTAATACTAACCTCCTCAATCTATTTTACACATTTGAAACGCATAGCAGTTCTTACAAGTGGCGGAGACTCTCCCGGGATGAATGCCGCAATCAGGGCGGTGATCCGGTCGGCTGAGCATTTCGGTTTTGAAATTTTTGGTGTCCGGTTTGGTTATCGCGGTTTGATTGAGGGAGATTTTGTGCCATTTACATCCTCAAATGCTTCCGGAATCATTCAGCGGGGAGGCACAATATTGAAGTCGGCTCGTTCTGATGAATTCATGACGAAAGAAGGGCGCCAAAAAGCTGCAGATAACCTCACAGCACAGGGGATTGAAGCTCTTGTTGTAATAGGCGGCGATGGCACTTTTCGTGGAGCCACAGTAATTGCAGAGGAGCATGGTATTAAGGTTGTGGGCATACCGGGCACTATTGATAATGATTTAATAGGGAGTGATGAAACCATTGGTTATGATACCGCATTGAATACGGCTATGGAGGCGATCGATAAAATACGGGATACGGCTGATGCTCACGAGCGCCTGTTTCTTGTTGAAGTAATGGGACGCCATGCCGGATTTATAGCCCTTGAAACCGGCCTTGCGAGTGGTGCAGAGTTAATTATTTTGCCAGAGTATAATCGAGATTTGGATGAAATTAAATCATCCCTCCAAGAGATTTTGAAAACAAAAAGCCGAAGTACCCTTGTTGTGATTGCAGAAGGGGAGCAGACCGGCGGTGCACTTAAATTAAGCGAACAGCTTGAACCGGATTTTAAACAGTATGATATGCGCGTGGCTATTTTGGGGCACATGCAACGGGGAGGTTCACCAACAGCGCACGACAGGGTTTTGGCAAGCCGGCTTGGTTATGAAGCGGTCAAAGCACTCAACGATGGATTAAATGGTGTTATGGTTGGAGTGATAAACAACGAGGTAAAAATTACACCACTCGAAGAAACTTTCGGCAAAATTAAAAAAATAGATTTCGATCTTATAGAACTTTCAAAAGTATTACGATAAGAATATGATTAAAACAGACATTACAAACGCAGTTCAATTTCTTAAAGAAGAAGAATTAGACAGCGCAAGAAAGAAGGCGGGAGTTGCTATCAAAATGGTAAAAGAGAAAAGTGGGCCGGGCAGCGAATGGTTAGGCTGGCGCCGCATTCTGGATACACCAAATGATGCTGAACTGGAAGAGATTTCATCGCTTGCGGCAAAAATCCGTCGTGATGCAGACATATTCATTATTGCCGGTATTGGCGGATCCTATACAGGGGCTATGGCGCTCATCAAAGCACTCACCCCTCAGTTTGGGCGAAAAGACCCTGAAATTATCTACGCTGGCCACCACATGAGCGGCCGATATCTTTCTGAATTGCTGGAGTATCTTGATCAGCCTAAAGAGGATGGAAGTACAAAACAGGTTTACCTGAATGTTATTTCAAAATCCGGCAGCACACTGGAGACGGCCCTTGCCTTCAGAAGCCTGAGAAGCTGGATGCACAAAAAATATGATGATGCAAAGGATAGAATTATTGCTACAACAGGCCCAGAAGGCGGAGTTTTAAATAACATCATCAAAGAAGAAGGGTATAAAAAATTTATTATTCCGGATGATGTTGGCGGGCGGTTTTCGGTGCTGACACCCGTTGGCCTATTGCCTGTTTCTGTTGCCGGCATCGATATTCAAACTCTTTTTTACGGGGCCGTATCAGAATTTGAAGAAAATGAGGCAGATGCATCACAAGTGATAGAATATGCAGCAGCAAGATACCTTTTTCACGAAAACGGTTACGCTGTTGATGTGATTGGATCGTTCGAGCCTGAATTGCTAGGCTTTACAGCATGGATACAGCAGTTGATAGGAGAGAGTGAAGGCAAGGAGGGGAAAGGGCTGTATCCCGCACTTGCAGGCTATTCAACCGATCTGCACAGCGTTGGCCAGTTAGTGCAGGAAGGTCGGCGCAATATCCTCGAAACATTGCTTGTTGTGGATAAAGCTTTTTCAGGGCTGAAGGTCACTGAAAGCAATACGGAAAACATTGATGGCCTGGATTATCTTTCGGGCAAATCTTTTCATGAAATAAACCGCAGTGCTCTTGATGGCACAACACAAGCCCACACTGAAGGCGGAGTCCCTGTGATTAAGATTCAGTTGGAGATGCTAAATGCCCAACAGCTTGGGCGTTTAATCTATTTTTATGAGCTATTTACCGCTGTCTATGTTTACATGCTCGGCGTAAATCCGTTTAATCAGCCGGGGGTTGAAGATTATAAAAAGGCTATGTACACACTTTTAGGAAAAGCTTAATGCCGGAATCAAATAAAAAATATATCGCGATTGCCGGTAACATCGGCGCAGGAAAATCCAGTCTTACATCTTTACTAGGAAAAAACTTTGGGTGGGAAACCTATTACGAATCAGTAGATGACAATCCATATCTATCGGATTTTTATGATGATATGAGGCGATGGAGCTTTAATCTTCAGATCTATTTTTTATCTAGCAGATTTCAGCACCAAAAAACACTGATGGGCGCTCAAAAAAGTCTTATTCAGGACAGAACCATCTATGAAGATGTTGAGATATTTGCCAAAAACCTTCATGAAATGGGCCTGATGAGCGACAGAGACTATAAAAATTATTGCGCTCTTTTTGCTGAGATGGTTTCATACCTAAAACCACCGGATCTGCTAATTTATCTCCGGGCAGAAGTTCCAACACTTGTAAGGCAGATTCAGCAGCGCGGCAGGGAGTATGAGAATACCATACGAATAGAATATCTTGAAAGGCTGAACCGGCTTTATGAAGACTGGATTGACAGGTACGATCAGGAAAAATTGATTATAGACACGGATAATCTCGATTTTGTTAATAACGAAGAAGACCTTGGCAAAGTAATTACATTGGTTGAGCAAAGATTGTTTGGGCTGTTTAATTAAATTGCATTAAAAAAGAGTTATTTCTATTTTTCATGGCTATTGTGGAAACAGCAAAATTGATATTTAACGTAAAGGGCCTGCCTGATGGCAGAAGCAGCAGAACGGTTCACTTAGAACCCGGAGAGATTGAACTCGACGACGCTGCAACTTTTGACAGCGGCTTTGTAGATGTGGATTTTTACAAAACAGAGCATTTTGTTGAAGTTAAATTCAAAATTGCAGCAACAGCAGAGCTGATTTGCGACAGATCTTTACAATCATTTAAAAAGGATTTAACAGGGTCGTATTACATTTATTTCGATCCGGGTGATGTTGAAGAGTCAGAAACAGCAAAAGGGTCTGTAAAACAGATATCCCCGGTTGATTTATCGATGGATATCAGCAAAGAGGTTCGCGACACAATGATGCTTGATATACCCATAAAGAAAATTCATCCGGATTTCTTAGATTCAGAAGGAAATCCTGTTGAGTTTGAGATTCAATCATTTGGGAGTCAGGCCAATAATGAAAATGATATTGACCCAAGGTGGGCAGCTTTAAAAAAACTGAAGTAACTTATTAAATTGCAATTAAATGGCACATCCTAAACGAAAAACATCGAAAGCCCGAAGAGATAAAAGGCGCTCTCATCACGCAATCAGCGAAATACCGCTGGCTGAGTGTAAAAATTGTGGTGCAATGCACCGATACCACCATGTTTGCATGGAGTGTGGATACTACAGAGGGCGTCAGGTTATAGATATTTCTAAATCCTAAATACCGTATAAATGTTAATTGCTGTTGATGCAGTAGGCGGAGACCACTATCCTGAGCACCCGGTTCAGGGGGCTATTGAAGCCACCAAAGAAGATAAAGATCTTAGAATTCTTCTTTTGGGGCCGGAAGAGATCATAAAAAAAGAACTCTCCGGCAAAGATTACGATGCCAGCAGGATTCATATACACCATGCCCCTGAAGTCATTGGTATGGACGAATCGCCTGCTTCTGCCGTAAAAACGAAACAGCAATCCTCCATAACGGTTGGTATTTCAGCCCACAAGCAAGGTAAATGCGATGCATTTGTTAGCGCAGGCAACACCGGTGCCTTGCTCGCAGCTTCCACTTTTATTTTGGGTAAGCTTGAAGGAGTAATCAGGCCCACTATCGCTGTCACATACCCTACAATTAAAGGTGTGAGCCTTCTCGCTGATGCCGGTGCAAACCTTGAGTTAAAACCTGAAATGTATCTTCAGGTAGCCAAAATGTGTGAGATTTTCGCCAGGGATATTATGGGGATTGAAAATCCAACCGTGGGGCTAATTAATATAGGTGAAGAGCCTGAGAAGGGGCTTGACCTCCACAAAGAAGTACACAAAAAGTTAGCAGAGCTCCCGAACTTTGCAGGAAATATCGAGGGTAAAGATATTCTTTTTGGTAAAAGCGATATTTATCTGACCGACGGTTTTACTGGTAATGTAATCCTAAAGTTTGGCGAATCTATGCCTGATGTCCTCAAATATTTGCTCAAGAAAACTATGGCAGAAGATAGTTTGAGTGAAGATCAGCAAAAGCTTGTATTCAGTGTGATTGCCAAAACTATGGATACATTTAATTACGAGCGTGTTGGCGGGCTGCCATTTCTTGGAGTAAATGGAGTTAGCCTTGTAGGGCATGGAGGCAGTTCAGTTACAGCGATAAAAAATATGATACACAATGCTGTAAATTGCATTGAATCTGAGATTAATAAAAAGATTGTCTCTTCTCTAAATAACTAACTAATATTTATGACCTCCAAAAGAGCAATTATTACCGGTGTGGGGCACTATCTGCCGGATTATGTGTTGACCAATAAAGAGCTCGAATCCTACGTAGAAACCAACGATGAATGGATTCGCACACGTACAGGCATATCTGAGCGAAGAATTTTAAAAGATCCCGGGAAAGCTACATCTCACATGGGTGAAAAAGCGGCAATTGAAGCTCTGGAAGATGCCGGAGTTGCAGCTGCTGATATCGACGCAATTATTGTAGCTACTGTTACACCGGATTATATGTTTCCTGCCACGGCAGCACTTGTACAGAAAAAAATTGGTGCAGATAATGCGTACGCTTTTGATCTTTCAGCTGCCTGTTCAGGGTTTTTATATGCACTTTCTACCGGTGGTATGATGATTGAATCAGGCCGGGCTAAGAAAGTTCTTGTTATTGGAGCCGATAAGATGAGTTCCATCATAGATTTTACGGACAGAACCACCTGCATTCTTTTTGGTGATGCAGCCGGCGCCGTTGTTCTCGAGGCGGGTGAAGAGGGCGGAATAATCGATTTTGTACATCACACAGAAGGTGATGAACAGTGTATGCTCTATCAGCCCGCAGGAGGAAGTATGAATCCTGCATCCGAAGAGACTATCAAAAATAAAGGTCATTACATCAGGCAGGATGGTAAGTCGGTATTTAAAAAAGCCACAGAAGGCATGGCAGATGTATCCCTTGAGATCATGGAAAGAAATAATTTAACCGGCGAAGATGTTGCATGGCTGGTGCCGCATCAGGCTAACTTACGGATAATTGATGCTACTGCCAGAAGAATGGGGTTAGATAAAGAGAAGGTGATGATTAATATCGGGAAGTATGGAAATACCACCGCAGCAACCATACCTTTGTGTCTCTATGACTGGAAAGATCAACTAAACAGAGGTGATAATATTATTTTATCAGCTTTTGGCGGTGGTTTAACCTGGGGCGCCATTTACCTGAAGTGGAGTAAATAATATGAAAGCATACATTTTCCCGGGCCAAGGGTCTCAAAAAATTGGAATGGGCAAAAACCATTTTGAATCTAATGAGAGCTTCAGAAATTTGCTGAGCAGAGCTGATGAGATTATGGGCATATCTCTTAGTAAAATTATGTTTGAGGGCCCATCAGAAGAGTTAACTCAAACCAAGCACACTCAGCCTGCTATTTTTGTGCATTCTGTTGCACTTTTTCAAACATTGGGACAGACACCGGATATGGTTGCCGGGCACAGCCTGGGTGAATTTTCAGCTCTTGCGGCAGCAGGTGTTTTGGATTTTGAAACCGCCTTCGAATTAGTTGTGCTTCGTGGGAAATTGATGCAGGAAGCAGGCACAATCTATCCGGGAACCATGGCTGCAATTATTGGAATGGAAAATGAGGTTGTTGAAACAATTTGTAAAGAAGCTACTGAAGCCATTCAGAAGCCGGTAGTGCCGGCCAATTATAATTCTCCGGGCCAGGTTGTTATCTCCGGTGATGTGGATAGTGTAAAAAAAGCAGCAGATTTAGCAAAAGAGAATGGGTGCAGGCTGGCAAAATTACTGCCTGTTAGTGGTGCATTCCATTCACCGTTGATGCAGCCTGCATACGAAGCATTAAAAGAAAAGCTGGACGAGATCAGCTTCAAACCACCTATTTGCCCGGTCTACAGTAATGTTACTGCTACGGCC
This sequence comes from Balneolaceae bacterium, assembly GCA_007134085.1. Lineage (GTDB taxonomy): Bacteria > Bacteroidota > Rhodothermia > Balneolales > Balneolaceae > Rhodohalobacter. Next base: position 17,010 of record SLLL01000038.1, on the reverse strand, counting down.
ACTTCAAGCCCGGATGCTATCAAAGACAATTTACTTCAGCAGTTAGTAAGCCCGGTTAAGTGGACACAAACCATACAGAATATGGTGAAAGATGGTGCTACAGATTTTGTTGAAGTAGGCCCGGGAAATGTATTGCAAGGCCTTGTAAAAAGAACAGTTAACGATGTAAACATCGAAGGATACGAGTAAAACTTATGGATTTAAAAGGAAAAAACTGTCTTGTTACCGGGGGAAGCCGGGGAATTGGAAAATCAATCGCTCTTACGCTGGCGAAACTGGGTGCAAATGTTGCCATTACTTATGCCCGTTCGGTTGATGCCGCAAATGAAGTTGTTAAAGAGATTGAAGCGCTTGGAGTAAATAGTGTATCATTCCAGGCAGATGCTGTACAATTTGAACGAGCCGAAGAAGTAATCAATGAAATCGTAGGCGCCTGGGGTTCTCTGGATGTACTTGTTAATAATGCAGGTATCACAAAAGATAATTTAATCCTCAGAATGGATGAACAAGCGTGGGACGATGTTATCACCACAAACCTTAAAAGTATTTTTAATTACAGCAAAGCTGCCACTAAGCCTATGATGCGAGCCCGTGGTGGTTCTGTGATAAACATTAGCTCTGTGGTAGGTATTTCTGGAAATGCAGGGCAGAGTAATTATTCGGCATCAAAAGCAGGCATCATCGGTTTTACAAAATCATATGCGAAGGAACTGGCAAGCAGAAATATCAGGGCAAATGTTGTGGCTCCGGGATATATTTTAACTGAAATGACAGGAAGCCTGAATGAAAAAGTGCTTGAAGCCATAAAGCAGGAAACACCGCTTGGCCGTGCAGGCGAGCCTGAAGAGATATCAAATGTTGTTGCATTCCTTGCCTCAGGCCTGAGTTCGTACATAACAGGCGAGGTTATAAGGGTTGACGGTGGAATGGCAATGTAGTGAACGCATTTGGATTGATAGCCAAGAGCGTGTTATTTTATGGCATTATGTTGTATTTTTTGTTTGCAGAATTACGAAACTAACTTTTATTAAACCAATAATTAAACAATAGGTCTAAACATGTCACAAGACGTAGAAGCGAAAATCAAATCAATCATTGTAGATAAACTGGGTGTAGATGAATCAGAAGTTGTTGCTGATGCAAACTTCACAAATGATCTTGGAGCAGACTCTCTTGATACTGTAGAATTGATCATGGAATTTGAAAAAGAGTTCGACCTCAGTATCCCTGATGAAGACGCTGAGAACATTGCCACTGTTGGCGATGCTGTAAAATATATTCAGGAGAAGTCTTAGAATTTAGATTCTGTTTATATGGCTGAGAGAAGAGTCGTAATTACCGGCATTGGTGCACTTACGCCATTGGGAAAGACCGCTCCTGATTTCTGGAACGGTCTTCTTTCCGGCACAAGTGGAGTGCGTCCGATTACACATTTCGATGTGGAGGACCTCCCAACTAAGTTCGCGGGCCAGATTGAGAATTATGACTCTAATGACTATTTCGAAAGAAAAGAAGCCCGTCGTCTGGATCCAGTTACCCAATACGCCCTGATCACTACTGAAGAGGCGATTAAAGACAGTAAACTCGACCTTGATACAGTTGATAAAGACAGGGTTGCGGTAATTGTTGGAACCGGAATTGGTGGAATGAACACATTCTACGAACAGTCTGTCTCTCTGCATGAAAATGGATCACGCGGGGTAAATCCGTTTTTTATCCCGATGCTTATTCCCGATATACCGGCTGGTCACATTTCCATAAAGTATGGATTCAGGGGTGCTAACTACTGCGCTGTTTCTGCTTGTGCTACCGGCTCTCACAACATCGGCCTTGCTTTCGATAATATTCGTTATGGCCACTCCGATATTGCCATTTGTGGTGGTACGGAGTCACCTGTGTGGAGAATAGGTATTGCCGGCTTTTCGTCAATGAGGGCCCTATCCCGAAGAAATGAAGACCCTCAAAGAGCTTCAAGGCCATTCGATAAAGACCGTGATGGCTTTGTATTAGGTGAAGGGTCAGCAATGTTCATACTTGAGTCATTAGATTCAGCCCTTGCAAGAGGTGCACGAATTTATGGCGAAATAGTTGGATATGGCTTTTCTGCGGATGCATACCACATCACTGCACCAGATCCTGATGGCAATGGAGTTATCCTTGCGATGAATAATGCTCTGAAAATGGCCGGAATCAAACCGGAAGATATCGAGCACATAAACATGCATGGAACATCTACTCCACTCGGAGATATTGCTGAGACTAACTCCATCAAAAAGGTATTCGGTAAGCATGCTTACAATATCAATTTGAATTCTACCAAATCTATGACTGGGCATATGCTCGGTGCAGCAGGTGCAGCTGAAGCAATAGCTGCTCTTCTTGCCATCTATCATAGTACAATCCCTCCCACAATAAATCAGGAAACACCTGATCCCGAATGCGATCTCAACTACACTCCAAATAAACCTGTTGAGAGAGATATTACCTATGCAATGAACAATGCTTTCGGGTTTGGTGGACACAATACCGCTCTTATTTTCAAGAAATACGAAAAATAAAGGATGATTGAACGGTTCAAGAGATGGCTGCGAATTGAATCTGATTCAAAATACTCCCCTAATTCGGCCCGATTTAAACATCTTGGTAATAAACTCGGGATAACAATATTACCTGAGCACTATAAAATTTTTGAAAAAGCTCTGCGACACAGGTCAATCGTTGACAACGAGAAGTTCGATTCATTTGAAACGTACGAGCGTCTTGAATTTCTTGGAGATGCTGTTCTCGATTTAATTGTCACCGAAATTCTCTTCGAAAAATTTCCAACAGAAAATGAAGGGTTTCTCACAAAACTACGAGCAAAAATTGTACGTGGTGACACTCTTTACCACTTAGCCCAAAAGCTTGATTTAAACAATTATCTAGAAATTGGCGACCGCGCCGCTGGGCAGGGAATAGAGTTTTCGAAAAGTGTACTCTCTGATGTATATGAATCACTAATCGCTGCAATTTATGTAACTGCCGGTTACGAAAAAGCATATCAGTTTGTACTAAACAATATTGAGACACTGCTCAACCTCAACGAAGTTGTGAACCATATTGACAACTACAAGAGTGTGCTGATGGAGTATTCACAATCGCAAAAGCTAAAACTACCAAAGTACACTGTGCTGTCAGAACATGGGCCCGGCCATAATAAAACATTTCATGTAGCTGTATTTATTGAAAATGAAAAAATGGGAGAGGGTTCAGGTAAAAGTAAGAAACAAGCCGAACAACAGGCAGCAAGAGCCGCCCTGGAAAAATTGGAGAAGCAGACAGATAGGTGAATCTAAAATTTATCTCTGCATAAATTTTTTATAACTTCTAATGCTGTTTTTCACGTAGAATAATCTCCAATTTGCTGTTATAAAAATTTTAAATGATTGCACATTTGCTAAAACCGGAACTTGATGAGCTAATCCAGAAAAAAGAGTGGATTACCATCAAAGACGCCCTCGAGGATGTACCTGCGGTTGATATAGCAGAGCTACTTGAAGAGTTGGAGCCACATGTAGCAGTTGTGATATTCAGGTTGCTTAAAAAAAGTAAGGCAGCCGATGTTTTTACCTATTTGAGCTCATCAAAAGGGGGTGAGCTTCTGGAAATATTCAGCCGACAGCAGCTGAGTGATGTGATGAACAACCTTGAGCCGGATGAGAGAGTTGCCCTCATGGAAGAATTGCCGGGGGATCTTACTCAAAAAATGCTCAATTCAATGGATCCTGATAACATTGCTCAGGTAAGGCGATTATTAGGATACCCGGCAGAAAGTGTTGGGCGATTGATGACCACCAACTATGTCCGAATTAAAAAAGACTGGACTGTATCCAGAAGTTTTGAGCATATACGAAAGTTTGGAAGAAGCGCAGAGACATTAAATGTGATCTACGTTGTTGATGAAGATGAAAAGCTTATTGATGATCTTCGCCTCAATCAGCTAATATTAGCTGAACCGGATACCAAAATTATGGATATCATGGACAATACATTTGAGGCGCTTAGCGCTTTTGATGATCAGGAAGAGGCTGTTAGAATGCTCAGCAAGTATGACAGGGTTGCACTTCCAGTAGTAGATTCCGGCGGTATACTTGTGGGTATTGTTACGGTTGATGACGTATTGGATGTAGCCGAAGAAGAGACTACTGAGGATATGCAGCTGATGGCGGGTATGAGTGCTTTAGACCGTAACTACTCTGAAACGCCAATCACTCAAATGGTAACCAAGAGAATCGGCTGGCTGATTTTACTTTTCCTTGGCCAAATGTTTACTGTAACTGCAATGGCAGGATATGAGGATACACTTGCAGCGGCTGCTATTCTTGCACTTTTTATTCCAATGATTATTTCGAGCGGTGGAAATTCCGGTTCGCAGGCGGCAACTCTTATTATTCGTTCTATATCCACCGACGACTTAAAAATGAGTGATTGGAAAAGAGTGCTTGGACGTGAGCTTGTTTCCGGGCTGCTTTTGGGTAGTATTCTTGGTTTTTTAGGCACAATTGTGATTGGTTTTTGGATGATTTTACGTGGAGACCCATTCACATTAGCTTTGGGGCTGCAAGCATTAACAGTAGGTACAAGTCTGATTGGAGTGGTACTTTTCGGGAATATGAGTGGGTCGATGTTACCGTTTATTATGTCGAAACTAGGTTTTGACCCTGCTGTTACATCAGCGCCTTTTGTGGCCACACTTGTTGATGTAACGGGAATAATTATCTACTTCTCTGTAGCTGTTTTCCTCTTAACCGGTGTTGTACTGTAACTTAACTCAAAATATTTAATGAAAGCGTATCTCGATTTAGTGCAAAACGTATTTGATAACGGAGTCTGGAAAGAGAATAGAACTGGTGTAAGAACACTCTCAAATTTTTCTGAGTTTTATAAAGTAGATCTCTCCGAAGGATACCCTCTTCTCACTACAAAAAAAGTGTTTTTCAAATCTGTCATTATGGAGCTTCTTTGGTATCTGAGGGGAGAAGATCATATAAAATGGCTAAGGGACGAAAATGATGTGCATATTTGGGATGCATGGGCTGATGAAGAGGGTTATGTTGGCCCCATCTATCCCGTCCTATGGCGCCGTTTTCCGATGGTAAAAGCAGAAGATGGTTCAGTTTACAAACCACTTGGCAGCAACCAGAAAAAAAACTGGCAGTACGAAGAGTTCGATCAGGTGCAGAATGCGATAAACCTTCTTAAAACAAACCCGAATAGCCGCAGAATTGTAGTTTCGGCTTGGCATCCCGGCTTGCTTGGCGAGATGGGATTACCCCCCTGCCACTTGATGTACATTTTTAATGTAGCAGATGGCAAGCTGAATTTGCATCTCACACAGCGTTCGGGTGATATAGCTCTGGGAATTCCATTTAACCTTGCATGCTATTCGGCTCTTTTGATGGCGGTAGCGCAAGAAGTAGATTTAAAACCGGGAGTGTTTGCCCACACAATTGTAGATGCACATATTTATGAAAATCATGTTGATGGGTTGAAGGAACAATTAAAGAGAAAGCCTAAAAAACTCCCAACACTTGAAATCTCGAAAAAACCAATTGATGAGTTAACCTTCGAAGATTTTAAACTTAAGGATTATAACCCTGATCCCGTAATACGCTTTCCTGTTGCTGTATGAGGTTAATAATCATTGCGGCGCACGATCCTAATCTGGTAATTGGTAACAATGGTGAGCTGCCTTGGCACTACAGTGAAGATTTAAAATTCTTCAAGCGAACCACAATGGGCTGCCCGATTTTAATGGGTAGGGTGGTTTTCGAGGAGCTTAATGAAAAGCCACTGCCTGGGCGGGAAAATGTGGTGTTGAGCAGGTCAAAAGAATATGGGCATGTAAAAACCTTTAGCAATATTGAAGATGCGATTCATTATCTAAAAGATCATGAAAAAGTTTTTATCATTGGTGGCGGAAAAATTTATGAGCAGACAATAGGCTTTGCTGATGAGCTTATCATCACAGAAATAAAACAAGAATATCACGGCGATACCTATTTAGTGAATTATCGTGATGATATCGGTACTGTTTGGGAGGAAGTTTGGAGAGAGGATCACCCCGAATTTGCCTTTGTGAAATACAAGAGAGTTACTCAAGGCTGAGCTCTTTAAGGTGCACAAGGTAGGGTTTCACAACAGGTGTAGTTAGTGCAATAATGTGCTTCGTATCTGCGGCTTTTGAAAATTCTATCGCTTTTTGTTCATCATCCAAAATCCAGATGCTCTCATTTTCATATTTATACGCTTCGCTATAACTCTCATTTAGCCCATAGTAATATTTTGTAGAAAAGTCATCATAAGGAAAACCAGATTTTTTCAAAAACTTGCTGGTTTTTTTATGAACATCTTTCGCAAGAGAATCGCGTGTTTTGAGGCTGGCAAACCTTGTTCGGTACAACCGGCGGTTCAAAAATCGGTCAGATAGATCTGCCAGAATCAAATCTTTACTTGTCTGCCATTTTTTAATGCATATAAAAACATCATGATCATCCATATTAAGATAGTGGCTCATCATGGTTTCACTGATCACCTTTTTAGAAGAGGGATTTCTGCTGGTGAAATATTTAAGCGAGGCAGAAGGAATAGCTACTTTCTCACCTGAAGCAACAAGAAATTGCACGCGTTCAAAAATTTTTCTCAAAAGTGTATCTGCGCTCAATACCGTTTTATGCAGATAAACCTGCATATACATAAGCCTTCGGGAGAGGATGTAGTTCTCAACGGCATAAATTCCTTTCTTTTCAATTACCACATTCCCGTTAAAAACCCGCATGGTTTTCAGAATACGGTTAATTCCTACAGAGCCCTCAGATACACCTGTAAAAAAACTGTCCCGTTTCAGGTAGTCTAACCTGTCCATATCAAGCTGAGATGAGATAAGCTGATGAAAAAATTTTTTTGGGTATTGGTTTGTGAAAATTTCGATAGCAGTGGTTAGTTCGCCATCAAACTCCCTGTTCAGAGCTTCCATCACACGAAGGCTCATCATCTCATGGTTAAAATCATCTATCAGGGTATGTTCAAGTGTATGGGATAACGGGCCATGGCCGGAATCGTGAAGTAAAATCGCAATAAGCGTTCCTTTAACCTCAGCTTCGCTTATGGTTGTATCTTTCTCTTTTAAATTCTTCAATACTCTCTGGCCAAGTTCCATGGCACCTAAAGCGTGCGAGAAACGCGAGTGTTCTGCCGCTGGGAAAACCAGATAACCCAAACCGAGCTGGCGTATTCGCCGCAGGCGCTGCACGTATGGATGGTCTATTAATTTTAGAATAATTCCCTTTGGAATGGTGATGAAACCATGGACCGGATCACTGAAAATTTTGTATTGGCTACTCTTATCCATCTCACCCTTTGTATAGATATATTTCCGGACTTTTGATTTCGGGCAGGCGTACCGGCCGGTTCTTTTTCAAATCAAACCAAACCCCGGTTGATTCTGCAACTGCCTTCAGCTCTTTTGTCTCTTTTGAATAGATAGCCTGGAATCCGTTTACACTACTGTTGCCAATTTCTTTCATGGCGCTGCCAACCAAAACAGTTTCACCATAAAGAATTGGTTTTATATAATCGATTGAGATGTGAACCAGAACGAACGATTTTCCCTGCTGTATTGAATGATCAAACTCCGGTATTTGCCCGATAAATTGAATTCTTGCCTCTTCAAAATAAGAGTTAAATACTGAGTTATTTACGTGCCGCAGCGGATCGAGGTCTCGAAACCGAACTTCAAGTTCAAGCCAGTTAAAAAAAGTGTCGGGGTTGTAAACAGGTTTGTCCATAATATTGTTATATGAATTATTCCGGTTAAGGTAATGAGATTTCAGTTCTAAATAATTCAATTTATAGTTCTAATTGCCACTTTGATTCTGACGTTGATTATATTCATGCGTAAATTTTAATAAAGGCACTCTTATGATTGAAGCAGCATCACTCGAATTTCTTGAAAAACTGATATCAACACCCAGCCCAACCGGTTACGAAGCCGAAGGGCAGAAAATTTGGAAAGAGTATATATCGCAGTTTTCTGATAAAACTGAATCTGATGCATATGGCTCAGCATTGGCTCGTTTAACAGTAAGCAATGATGTGCCAACCATAATGCTGGAGGCACACGCTGATGAAATAGGTATGGTGGTTCAGTACATTTCTGATGATGGCTTTATAACCTTGAATAAGCTTGGAGGGAGTGATTCTACCATTGCAAGGGCAAAAAGAGTTAATATTTTCAATAAAAGGGGGCGGGTTAGCGGAGTAATTGGAAATACCGCTATTCATCTGCAGGAAACGAAAAACGGTGGAGGTAAACAGCCAGGCTGGAAAGATATTTTTGTGGATATAGGAGTATCATCAAAAGAGGAGGCATTGGAGCTGGTACAGGTTGGTGACCCAGTAATATTTACTGATGAGTTCGAGATGTTGAACGATCAGATTATAACGGGGCGTGCACTTGATAACCGTATAGGTGGATTTGCCATCGCAGAAGCGATGAAAATTATAAAAAAAAACAGGAAGGATCTGAAAGTAAATGTACTTGCCCTGAACTCTGTGCAGGAAGAGATTGGTGGATTTGGGGCACGCATGATGGCTTACCGGCATATGCCTGATGCAGCAATTGTTACAGATGTTACCCACGCAACGGATACTCCCGGTATAAATCAAAAAGAGCATGGAGCAGTTAAACTGGGGGAAGGGCCAACAGTTCAACACGGGGGTGCAAATCACATAGCACTTGTGGCTTTAATTGAAAAAGTTGCAGCTGAGAAGCAAATTGCGATACAGCATGAAGCCACGAGTATACGTACCGGAACAGATACGGACAGCATATTTTTCCAGCGGACAGGTATACCAAGTGCATTAATATCTCTGCCACTAAGGTATATGCACTCTCCTGTGGAAACAGCTTCGCTTAAAGATCTTGAAGGTTTGATTGAACTGATGGCGGCTTCTGTTCTGGCGATGACACCGGATCAAGTTTTTACCGTAGGGTGAGTTTTGAAGGGAAGTTAAAATCCATTAGGATTTTTTGTTTGCCAGTTCCATGCATCGCGACACATCTTTTCAAGGTTGTACTTGGTTGTCCAGTTCAGTTCTTTTGCCGCTTTCGTAACATCAGCATAACAAATAGCGGCATCCCCCGGCCTTCTTCCGGTTATTTCATATGGAATTTTGAGGCCGTTGGCATGTTCAAAAGCTCTTACTACATCAAGCACGCTTGAACCCTTACCGGTTCCAAGGTTATAAACTACCAAGCCTGGATTCACATTTAATTTCTCAAGAGCCTTGAGGTGGCCATTTGCAAGGTCAACCACATGGATGTAATCTCGAATACCGGTTCCATCAGGTGTGGGGTAATCGCCGCCAAAAACCCGCAGCTTCTCAAGTTTTCCAACCGCAACCTGAGTAATGTAGGGCATCAGGTTATTTGGTATGCCGTTAGGGTCTTCACCGATCTCTCCACTTTTATGCGCCCCGACAGGGTTGAAATACCTTAGAAGAGCTATGTTCCATCCATTATCTGCATTGTAAAGATCCTTCAGAATGTACTCAATGGTAAGTTTTGTCTGGCCATAGGGGTTTACTGCCGAAAGTGCGCTACTTTCTTTTAGCGGAGATTGATCGGGATTTCCGTAAACCGTGGCAGATGAGCTGAAAACAAGATTTTTTACTCCGTGCTCCTTCATAACCTCACACAGGATTAAAGTGCCTGTAATGTTGTTTTGATAGTATTTGAGAGGTTTTTCTACAGACTCTCCAACAGCTTTTAATCCTGCAAAGTGAATTACACCTATAAAAGAGTTTTCACTAAAAATCTTAGAGAGGGAAGATTTATCAAGAAGGTCGCATTGGTAAAATGTTACTTTTTTACCGCTTAGTTTTTCAACCCTGTTAAGCGACTCGCGCTTGCTGTTGCTTAGGTTATCCATCACAACAACTTTGTATTGATTCGAAAGGAGTTCTAAAACGGTGTGGCTCCCAATAAACCCGGTTCCGCCGGTAACAAGAATTGATTTCACAAAAAAAGATTTAAAGATTACAGATAACTAGGGGGCTGAAATTTAGATAAGTTCTTTAAGCTCTAATAAAAGTTTTCCACAGTATGAATCCATTTCTCTGATGAGTTGTTTTATTTTATCTTGATTGCCGGTGCCAATTAAATCCTTTGATTTTTCGTACATCTCTACTATTTGGTATAGGTTCATCATTTGAGCTACGGGTTTTATTTTGTGTCCGGCATTTCTCAGTTTAATTTCATCATTTTTTATAAGTGCTTCTTTGAAATGCTGACGGAACTCAGTAAAAGAATCAATTGAAGCTTCTGCGAACTCCTTGATGTAGTTTTCATCACCGTAGAGTAAATCCACAATAAGTTGCCTTTCAACAAGAGGGTTATTGGTATCCATTTTTATTCATTTACAGGTTCCTTGACCCCATGGGGCTTAGGCCTCCCATTTTCATCAAGGTGAACAAATACAATCTTATCGATTCTAATGATAGGTTTTCTTGTAAACTTCTGCCTCACTTCACACTTAACAGTAATTGAAGTAGTTCCGAAATTTACCGTTTCCATTCCTATTTCGATAATATCACCAAGTTTGGCGGAATGAACAAAATCAATTTCCGACATAAATTTTGTGGCAATATTACTCTTCCCTAACTGACAAATTACATAAATTGCAGCTTCTTCATCTATCCAGGCCAGTACAGAGCCCCCGAACAATGTGCCGTGAGCGTTAAGATCTTCCGGTTTAATTAATTTTCGGCTAAAGAAACGCATTCCCTGATGGATATCCGGCATAATTTACTTTGGTTTATAAAACATTTTTCTAAATCAAAATACGAGTAAACTCAACCAATAGAAACGAATAGATAGAGCGGCTTAGGCTCAATTTTTACGAAGTAATTTAACACTGAATTAACACAAGGGTGAAGAACTTAGCCTATTATTAGGTATTCCAAAGCGTACAAATTACAATCAAATAACGGCAAAATGGCTCTCTTGATCGGGAGCCATTTTATTATGAGTGTTTATTGATGCTACTATTCACAATTTAAAACCCGCATCTTCAGATAGAGAAAAATTTTCTATGTTTTGAATGAAAACAAGAAAAATAGTGACAAAACCTTTACTTTAGATTCTTTTTAAGAGCTGCAATTTAAAAGAATATACACGGGATAAGCTTTGAATGACTTTCTGTTGCTCATAATAGCTGCGGCAATTTTTGTAGTAAATTATTTTTTTACCAAATGGTTTATCCGTTATGCAAAAGTTAAGCGCATAACAGATTATCCTACAGAAAGAAGTTCGCATGAAGTTCCAACGCCACGAGGTGGAGGCTTTGGCTTCGTACTATTCACAATTCTGGGCACGGTTGTTTATGCTTCTATTTCCGGAATATATATTCACGCAAACCTTCTGATTTTACTTGGAGCTGCACTTTTTGTTGCAGTTCTTGGATGGTTTGATGATAAAAATGACCTCTCCAAGAGGGTTCGTTTTTCTGTTCAATTGCTGGCAGCCGTTATCGTACTGTTAGCCATTAGCAACTTTTCAATTCTCTATCTACCGAGTGGTATAATCGTTCAAATGGGCTTAATAGGTTTGGTGCCGGGATTGATCTGGATTACAGGCAACACAAACATTTTTAACTTTATGGATGGAGTTGACGGTATTGCTTCGGTACAGACACTTACTGCATCAGCCGGATGGATTATTTTTGCTTTTTTTTGGGAAGCACCTTCGCTAATGGCAATAAACCTCTTTGTGTTTTGCGGAGTTGCATCTTTCTTGCTGTTTAACTGGTCTCCAGCAAAAATATTTATGGGGGATGTAGGCAGCCTTTTTTTAGGTTTTCTTTTCGGTTCTATGCCTTTCTTTGCAGCAGCAACAGTTAGCTCACTTTCTGTAGGTATGGCTGTTTGGGTTGGTGGTTTGTTATTGTGGCCATTCTTGTTTGACGGAACATTTACAATTCTGAGGCGCTTATTTAAAGGAGAAAATATTTTTCAGGCTCATCGATCGCACCTTTACCAAAAAATGAATATTGGTGGCTGGAAACATCACTCGATATCTCTTATCTATCTTCTTTTTTCATTACTTAGTATGGTAATTGCATTACTTTTTGTGTTTGGATCTCATACCATTCAGTGGACGTTAGTCGCATTATTGCTGTTGTTTTCTCTGATTTTCTCTGCCGTTGTTTTGATGCTTGAACGTTAGGCTTAAAAAAAATTCCCACCTTCATTAACTCGAATTTCATTACACCTTTTCTTGGTACAGAATACAAAATTAGTTTCCTATTTATAAGAATTAAAAGTTTGAATTGAGTACAAATTGTCGTTCAATTTACTATATTCCATTGATCTATTGGAATTAATGATGGTTTGTGGTTTTTTTACTGCAACTGTTTAACTTGAACAGATGAGTTTGCTAAGAAATTACCTTTCTCGTGCGATATTTTTTATCACAGGCGACGCACTAGCTATATTTACTGCTTCACTATTTTCATTCCTGATTATAAGATCGGTTTCCGAAACAAACTCGGCTTTTCCTACTGTTAGTGCGGTTTCTATAGTAATAGTATCTCTTCTATTTCTGGGCCTGTTTAAAATGTATCAGGTAAGCTGGCGATTTACCAGTTTACGTGAGCTAATGATGATTGTAAATTCACTTGCTCTTGCAGCGGTAATTTATATTGGAGTCCTCTTTATAAGTGGCAATTATTCAGGTTTTCATCTCTCTTTTTCTATTCTCGTTTTCCTGCAAAGCATACTCTATGTTGGAGGGTTTCGCATAAGTAAGCGAATGAGCAGGGAAGTAATAAAAAAACCTCAGCTTAAAAAACGGGCAATAATTTTTGGTGCTGGAAACGCCGGCGACCAGATAATGAGAGATATTACAAGGCACCGGCACTGGAACCTGAATATCATTGCAATTTTTGATGATCTTGAGAAACTGCACGGATTATCTATGCATGGCGTACCAATAAAGGGCGACCGCCGCAGAATGTTTCAGTTTTTAAGATATAGTGATGTAGATGAGCTGATAATTGCCATTCCGTCTCTGCCTAAGCCCGATCTTAAGGCTGTTATTGAGCGTGTAAAGCAAATTACTCCTACACTAAAAGTAAAAGTACTACCATCATTTCACCTGCTTTCTGATGATCCTGTTGGGGTAAAAAATATAAGGGAAATCAGTATTGAAGATATTCTTGGCCGTGAACCCGCAAGGATTGATATTGACCTTATTCGCTCCAGTTTATCAGAGAAAATAGTACTCATCACAGGTGCAGGCGGTTCAATTGGCAGGGAAATTGTGCGCCAGTGTGCGAAGCTTAGCCCAAGAAAGATCATTGCTTTAGATATTGATGAAACTGAAGTGTTTTACATAATTAAAGAATTCGAAAACTCAGATACAGAAGTGGTTCCATGCGTAGCAAATATTCTCGATAAAGAGCGAATGGATACGCTATTTGAGGATACTAAGCCGGATGTGATTTTTCATGCAGCAGCATATAAGCATGTACCAATGATGGAGAGTTTCCCCGATGAAGCTATAAAAGTTAATGTTGAAGGCACCAAAGTACTTGCTAAACTTGCTTGTTCGCATGAGGTTGATAGATTCGTACTTGTTTCTACGGATAAAGCTGTAAATCCTACCAATGTGATGGGTGCCACTAAGAGAATAGCTGAAGAAATTTGCCTCTCATATAATCAACTTTGTATTACAAAGTTTATTTCAGTTCGCTTTGGAAATGTTTTAGGTTCGCGTGGCTCTGTTGTGCCTATTTTCATAGACCAAATTAGAAATGGCGGGCCAGTTACCATTACCCATAAAGAGGTTAAGCGTTATTTCATGACAATTCCGGAATCTGTTTTGCTTGTTATGCAAGCAGCAGAAATGGGAGATGGTGGAGAAGTATTTGTTCTTGACATGGGTGAACCTGTAAAAATCCTTGATATGGCTGAACAGCTTATACGCCTTCATGGATTAGAGCCTTATAAAGAGATTCCAATAGAATTTACAGGCTTACGCCCAGGCGAAAAAATGTATGAGGAACTTCTGCAAGCTGAAGAAGGGGTTGAAAAAACAGAGCATGAGCTTATTTACAAAGCAATCTGTAGAAAAACTATTGATAACAAAGAGCTTAATGTCATCCTCAATAAATTAGCAATCTCTATTAAGTCGAATAGTCATAAAGCTCTGAGGCCAATAATCAAGCAAATTGTTCCTACATACGAATTCAATACAAATGGGGTTTATCATACTACTAACAAGGCTCAATCAAGCATTCGTGAATTGGCAAATCAAGAGTTATAAAGAATAGGGTAAAATACTCTGCCTTTCTATTATCTACATTTTAAACTTCTTCTAAAGAAACGTGTTTCTATCAAGATTAATGAACCGTATATTTTCGAGCTATAAAATTAAAAAACTATATGAGTTTAGAAAAGTTACTAAAGCAAATCACAGATAAAGAGTATCAAATTGGTATTATTGGGCTTGGCTATGTTGGCCTTCCATTAATGTGGACTTTCCATGAAAAGCAGATGCCGGTTCTTGGATTTGATATCGATCAAAAAAAGGTGGACTGCATTAATAATGGGGTGCCATACATTAAACATCTCGGAATGGATAAGATGCAAATATTGGCAAATTCTGATATTTGCGATGCCACTTCTGATTTTGATAGGTTGCCTGAGGCAGATGCACTTTTAATGTGTGTGCCAACCCCCCTAGATGGCCACCGTGAACCGGATATGCAATTTGTTGAACAAACCACTGAAGTTATTTCTAAACATCTCCGGAAAGGTCAGTTGGTTATACTTGAATCAACAACCTGGCCAGGCACTACAGATGAGCTTATCATCAACATTTTGGAGAAAAATAGTGGGTTGAAAGTAGGTAAAGATTTTTATGTTGCATACAGCCCAGAACGGGAAGATCCCGGGAATGAAAACTTCAACACTGCCAAAATCCCTAAAGTGGTTGGCGGGCATGGGGAAGATGCTTTAAAGCTTGCCTGCGCTCTATATGATACAGCAATTGTAAAAACGGTTCCAGTAAGCAATACCAAAACCGCGGAGGCTGTAAAGCTTACAGAAAATATATTTAGGTCGGTAAATATTGCGCTTGTGAATGAACTGAAAGTTGTATTTAGCGAAATGGGTATTGATGTTCATGAAGTACTTGACGCTGCCGAAACAAAGCCATTTGGATTCATGAAATTTACCCCCGGCCCCGGCCTCGGAGGGCACTGTATACCGATTGACCCCTTTTATTTAACATGGAAAGCCAGAGAGTACGAGCAAAACACAAGGTTTATTGAACTTGCTGGAGAAGTGAATACTTCCATGCCCAAATACGTAGTTCAACGTACCATCGAAGCCCTCAATTCACATAAAAAGTCCA
Source organism: Balneolaceae bacterium (assembly GCA_007134085.1). Classification (GTDB taxonomy): domain Bacteria; phylum Bacteroidota; class Rhodothermia; order Balneolales; family Balneolaceae; genus Rhodohalobacter. The sequence goes on along the minus strand of SLLL01000038.1, from coordinate 1,553 downwards.
TGAACGGAAGTAAAATACTTTTAATTGGATTAGCTTATAAACCTAACGTGGATGACGATCGCGAATCGCCCACTTACAAGTTGATGGACTATTACTCTGGACTTGGGGCACAAATAGAGTATTTTGACCCGTATGTTCCAGTAATTAAAGAGTCAAGGGAACATGCGCATTGGGCTGGTAAAGAGTCAGTAGAGTGGTCTGAAAACATTATTCGCTCTTTTGATGCAGTGGTTATTTCAACAGATCACTCTGATATTGACTACCAACAGCTTTCTGAATGGGCGGGCTTAATTATAGATACCCGAAATGCAATGAAACATGTAGCTGAAAAAAACGAACATGTTTGGAAAGCGTAAATAGCTACACCAACAAATTATGATGTTGATATGAAAATCTTAATTACAGGAGCTGCAGGGTTTATCGGTTTCCATCTAGTAAAACGTCTTCTTGATACGGATTATGAAATAACAGGGCTTGATAACCTTAACAGTTACTATGATGTAAATTTAAAATACGACAGGTTAAAGCAGTGCGGTATTTTTACATGGGAAAGAGCTAGGCTGGTAAAAAGTGAACAACATTTAAATTATCAGTTTGTCGAAGCCGATCTTCAAAATCACACTTTATTGACAGGTTTATTTCAGTCAGAAAAGTTTGATATTGTTGTAAATCTTGCTGCCCAAGCAGGTGTACGCTATAGCATTGAAAATCCTCACTCGTATGTAGAGAGCAATATTACAGGTTTTCTAAATATACTCGAAGGCTGCCGTCATAACAACGTGAAGCATCTTATTTACGCATCCTCAAGTTCGGTTTATGGTACAAACGAGAAAATGCCATTCAAAACGTCAGATCGTGTTGATAACCCTGTTAGCCTTTATGCTGCAAGTAAAAAATCGAATGAATTGATGGCCCATACTTACTCCCATCTGTTTAATATTCCCACAACAGGCCTGAGATTTTTTACTGTTTATGGGCCTTGGGGACGTCCGGATATGGCACTTTTTCTTTTTACGAAAGCTATGATTGAAGGGGAAAAAATTGATGTATTTAATTTTGGTGAAATGGCAAGAGACTTTACGTATGTAGGTGACATTGTTGAGGGGATCTACAGGCTACTGCCATTGGCGCCAAAAAGTGAGTTAAACAGAATGCAGGACTCAAAACCACCTTATCAGCTTTTCAATATCGGTTATGGGAGTCCCGTTCGTTTGATGGACTTTATTTCAGAAATTGAGAAGAATCTTGGTATTAAAGCTGACAAAAACTTTATGTCTATACAACCAGGAGATGTTCCTAAAACTTGGGCTGATGTAGATGACCTATTTTCGTTAACTGACTTTAAACCAAAGGTTTCAATAAAACAAGGTGTGAAGAACTTTATTGAATGGTATCTGGATTACTTCGATATCAGCCTGATGAAGAACATTTCTTAGTAAGCTTGCCCCTATGTATTTTGCATGAGTGAAAAGCTGTGTTAAATTAAAAATTACACTCTGCATAATATTTCTTATCTTTGCATTGCTATGACAGACGGTATCCCATATAAGCTG